>JAZUKV010000023.1:0-90679 GCA_045643465.1 Clostridia bacterium
TACAGAAATATAATACCTTTAAATGTTGAATTTAAATCAACAGAATGGCATACTGAAGAGCAATGGATATTAAATGCATTTGATGTAGACAAACAAGCTAATAGAGGATTTGCTATAAAAGATATTAAAGAATGGAATGTAGAGTAATTTATTTATATCATCTGTTATGGGAAATATGCAAAATTTGAGTAGCAGAATAGAGGGGAGATTTTTTTATGGTAAACTTAGAATTATATAGAATATTCAAAATAGTAGCTGACGAAAAAAATTTAACAAGAGCAAGTGAGATATTAAATATTTCACAACCAGCAGTAACAAAACATATACACAATTTAGAAGATGAATTGGAAATAAAATTATTTGATAGAACACAACATGGTATGAAATTAACAGCAGATGGAGAAAAAATATATAAACAAATAAAGGATGCAATAAATATATTAAATAATGTAGAAAATAATATAAAGCAAAATACAGTATTAAATTTGGGAATTCATACAAATATGCCAAAAGAAATTTACAGATCCTTGATAGCAAAGATTAAACAAAATAATGCTAATATTGAAGTAGCAATTGAAAAATATCCTACAGAAGAAATGTTTTTAATGTTAGAAAAACAGAAGATGGATGCATATTTATCAAAAAAACAACCAGAAGAAATACATGATGAATCAATCAAATTTATACAATTAGGTTTTTTACATGATGATTTCTTCGTTAATAGTAATTCACAGTATTTAGGAAAAAATAGTATTAAAAAAGATGACGAAGTTACGATATATACATTAAGGAATATATCAAGTACAAGTAAGAATTTGGAAAATATACTAAAAGAAAATAATTTTAAAAATGTTAATATTAAAAATGCTACATTTAATACAATTATTGAAAAAATGGAAAACAATGATATAATCGCCTATATAACTGAAGAATATATACAAGAAGAGCTTGAAAAAGGTAAATTAAGAAAACTAGAATTAGGAATTGAATCTCCAGTTGTAGAATATGGAATTTATTATAATTCTAATAATAAATTAAAGAATACTAAGAAATTATTTAAAGATATTTAAATTTTAAATGACACGAGATATAACTCAAAATTATAACTCGTGTCATTATTTCTATTTTACATAATACACAAAGTCCTTTACAATAAAATTAACAACAAGGTATACGCCTTATGTAGAATAGGAGGAATTATTATGATTAATCACACACTTAATGACCCTACACAGCAAATGCTTCTTCCACATCTTAAAGACACAGAAGATTTGCTTTCCCGGATTGCCACTAAACTCTCTGGTAAGAAAATGTTTGCAGAAATAACAGCAATGCCGGATCTTGGTATTGCACATAACTGCACACGAATGATGGGAGGATTTTTTACTGGTGCACGCTATGTTTGGAATTCTACTGTACCATTTGTTCCGGTAGATGCTACTGTAAATGTATGTGGCACTGCTGTATTCAAACTTAAAGATGAAATTTCTATCTCAGAATTTATTGAAAGAGCTAAAAATGAATTAGCAGACAAGACAAAATATACTTGGAATTATACAAACGGAAATCATTTTATCAGTTTATGTAGATCAAATGGTGAATATGGAACAGAATCTGGACAGTACATGATTGTGCATGCGTCTGCAAACGAATTTAAACATGGTCCGAAAGGATTGTATCCAAATTCAGATGTTTGGTATTATAAAGATATTCAAACAGAATATTTGGAAGGAACATCAAGATATTTACGTTATATTACAGGAACTACTGCAGAACGTTTCTATGAGATTGCAAAGATGCTTATTACTTTTAACGAAGAGCGTAATCGTTATTTTGTTAGAAAAGTTCTTAATGAATATCTTGATAAAGAAGTATTAAGTGTGCAACATTATGGAATGCCTAATGATCACACAATTTGTATTGGCTCACATTGGGAATCAACAATGTATGCGCTTCTTACTGCACCTGGTCGTCCAATTTTTATTATACAACCAAGCGAAAATTATGATGGTTCGCCACATGGATTCGGTCTTGCAGTTAAGAAAACAAATATTGAATTTGGACAGAAATCAATTACAATTGGAGATAAGAAATTCTATCTTGGAGAGAGCATTGATATTGGTTCAGATGCATTTAATCGTTGTTCTTTAGCTACAGAGAATCTTGACAATTATGTTAGTGGTATTCTTAATGTTTGTCCTGGCAAAATTATTGGTAAGCTTCACCAAATCGTTTCAATTTCAAAAGATGGAACAATAATATGGTAAAGCTATATGTCAAAGAGTTGAGGAGTATTCAAATGAATATTCCTCTTATAATTTCCAAAGGAGGATTTATTATGAAAGTTGTACTTTTAAGGCATGCAGAGACTACATTCAATAATTCTGGAAGATTTTGTGGAAGAATTGATTGTGACATTACGGACAATGGAAAAAATATTACTGCCAAATTAGCAAGTATGGAGCCATTTGCATCAGGTTTTACAGCAATGTATGTGTCTCCTCTTAAGAGGACTGCACAAACATTAATGGCAATTTATCCAAATTGCCATTATATTGTAGATGAACGGTTAAGAGAGATTTCTCTTGGCCAATGGGAAGGAATTGAAAAAATGTCTATTAATCAAGATGACAGAAAAGCTTTTATTAGCGGATTGTATACTCCACCAGGAGTATTAGAAAATCATAGTGATGTGGTAAATCGCATTATTAGTTTTTTTGTTGAACTTGAAAATTCTTATAACAATCAGGATGTTATTCTTGTTGTAACACATAATGGTGTTATAAGAACAATTAAACAATTACTTAAAATGAATGAGGAAAAAACTAAAAATTCAGATTTTATTATAATCGATTCTAAAAGTTTACTTAAAAAGCATTAAAAAGCATAGTAATATAATGTTAAAATATAACTTACGCTATAATTTAAAAGGAGAAAAAAGAAAAATGAATCATATAACTAATGTTTTTTATTTGTCAGGTATTTCTGGTAATATTTGGGCAACTTATGAGAACTATTTAAAAGAGGGATGCGAAAGGATGAATATAGATATTACTTTTGTAGATTTTCCATTACAAGAAAAGTGTAAATATAGTGAGTGGGAAAAGGCAATGAAAGAATATCTTAAACCAAATACAATAAATGAACATACTGTAATTGTATCTAGATGTATTGGAAGTCGATTTATAATTAAATATGTAGCAGACAATAATATAAAAGTAAAAGGAATTATAAGTATTGCAACGTCATTTAGCAACGAACTACTTGTTGAAAATGAATATATAAAAAGCGTATTACTATTATTTCCAATTACGGAAGATGTTATATCTAAAGCCATTGCTAATATTGAAGAAAGAATTTTTATATTTGGAGATCAAGATCATTTATTTGAAAAAGAATGGTTAGAAAAAACAGCAGAAATAATGAAAGCTGAAAAATTCTTCATACCAGGACTAAATCACTGTGGAAATAAGTCAGAAAAAAAGGAATTTCCAGAATTGATTGATGCTATTAAAAAGATAAATATGACTACAAAATAGATTATAGTTCTAGTAATATTGAAAAAATAAACAAGTGTGAAGGTCAGCTCACTTGTAGCCTAAATAATTTTAGGAGGAAAAATATGAAATTATATTTTACCGAAGCACTTTGCAATAGTTTGAAAGAATTCTATGTGTTTAGTAAAAACGCTGCTGGAGAAACCATTGTTAAGTTACCATTAAAAAATGATGAGGAACTGGATTTGGTTTTTGAAGAAGATATCGATAAAAATCTTATTGGTTATACAGGCGGCATTATTAAAGGAGTAGAAATTATCAAGGAAAAAGAAAGGACATATCGAATACTTTCTTGCAACAATGATAAAAAAAACGGAGGAAGATTGTATATATGCATTAGTTGGCGCTTTAAATCTTGTACCAGGCGATGTATATATTGATATGGAGTTATGTTCAAAAGTTGAAATATTAGAAAAAATCCTTTTTAATTCAGCAGAAGCGGATTATGGTGAGCATGAGGTACGTCTGTACTTTATAAAAATAACGCTTGATTACGGCGAAATGTTTCCAATGTATTATGCATTCGAGGATGCAGAAATTTTGGATAAGCATGATGCTGTATTTAAAGCAAATTGGTCCCCTTATAGTTATGAGGTAACACGTTTCTTAAAAACACAAATTAATTTTTCAGATGAAAGATATGTTTCTTTAGGAAAAGTATAAGAAGTAACAGTACAAGAGCTCTAGAAATAGAGCTCTTGTACTGTTAGGAATATACCTTAGGAAAGAAAAGTTTATTAAATTATAATTTTTGTGAAGAGAAAAGCGCAAAAATTCTATTGAAAAATTTTTACTATTTTTTTATAATATATTTATTAAAACATATAGTAAATAGATTGAAAGGAGAATTTATTATGAATGAAAAGAAAGGGAAATATATGAAAACTCGAGAAAAAAATATTTTTGCAGTCGTAGCATTAATTCTAGTTATATGTACATTATTAACTGGATGTGGAAAAAAAGGTGAAAATTCAAATGGGAAGAATGTAGTAATGAATTATGGAGAAACAATAACAGTTGCTGATAAAATGAATTTTACAATAAAATCAAATAAAATAGTAGATAGTATTGAGCCAACAAATACATCTGGATATTATACTTATATAAAGGCTGGGGAAAATAAGAAAATATTCGATATTTGTATGGATGTGAAAAACATTTCTAATGATGAGATTGCATTAAAAGATTTTATAGAAGCAAAAATGTATATTGGTGACGAAGAAGTAGAAGTAATGTACATTATGGAAAATGTAGCTGGGACAAATATGATTTCAAATGCTGAAGAAATAAAGCTTAAGAATGATAACAATAAGGAAATACATTTTGCTACAAAGGTCGATAAGGAATTGGTAAATAAAGAAAATACAGTAAAATTAATTCTTAAGGAGAATAAAAATGAATATATTTATTCTGCTAATATAGTAATTGGTGATGAAAAAGTAAAATCAGAAGGTGCAACTATAAATATTAACTATAAGGGTGTACCAATAAAAGAAAATGAGAAAATTTCTGTAAAAGATATATGTGAGTTTACAATAACTAAATGTGAATTTACAGATAAAATAGAACCATCAAAGCCAACAGGATTTTATGTGTATATTCCAGATGAAGATGGAAAAAAATATATCGATTTACATGTTACAGTAAAAAATTTAAGTGATTCATCAGTAAAACAAAACCAATTACCTGGAACTGTTACAGTGTTTAATGGAGAAAATGAAACATACTCTACTAATAAAATTATAGAAGTTTCTAACGGAAGTAACTTAAACACATATACTAGTTCAAATTATATAGAATCGATGGATACAAAAGAATATCATATTTATGCAAGTGTTCCAGAAAGTGTACAAAATTCAACAAATCCATTATGGGTAAGATTTAATATTGATGGAAACAAATATTTATTTAGTATTAGGTAAATTATATATTACATGTATTATTAAGGATTTTATTGCAAACATACAATTTTGCCAAAAAGAAAAAAATATATAATGGATAAATGATTTTATGTAACAGATGTGAGTAAAGAGTTTTATTTAATTTAGAGAGAAGTTTAAAAAAGAAGATGTTATACTAAAATTACTTTTTTATAATATTTGCGTAAATGGAGAGATTAAATATGAATATAGTTGAAGAAATAAAAGAAGAATTATTGAGAAGAAATAAAAATACTCATGAAAAGGATGGATATGATTTTTGGGAAGATCATATAAAACATGTTTTTAATAATGCTACTGAATTGGCGATAAAGTACGATGCAGATTTAGAAATTGTACAATTAGCTGCTTTATTGCATGACATATCTATGGTTTCGTATATAGGACCACGAGAAGAACATCATATATATGGTGCAAATATTGCAGAAGAGCTACTTGCTGAAAGAAATTATCCTAAAGAAAAAATTGAAAAGGTAAAATCTTGTATTTTAAAGCATAGGGCTAGTAAAGATATGCCAAGAAATACTATTGAAGAAAAAATTATAGCAGATGCTGATGTTCTTGCACATTTTGACGCAATTCCTTCATTATTTAGTTTAGCTTTTAATGAAATGGGATTAAATCTTCATGATGGAACTGAATTTGTTAAGGAAAAATTAAAAAGAGATTACAATAAATTAAGTGATGTGATTAAATTAGAAATTAAAGAAGAATATGATAAAATTATGAATGTAATTTTTAAATAAATGTTAAAATAGGATATGGAAAGCTTAGTGGAGATATTTTTTACAGAAAAAATGATTAATATCAAGTATGTAAATTTATATGAAAAATAAAAAAATAATTATTTGAGTAATCGGTTGAATTTTAAATTTTTATTTGATATACTGCAAACAATAGTTCAAAAAAGCAATTATAAGTAATAAAAATATATAATAAATGAAACAAGAACTAAATTTCAAAAATGAAAGGAGGTTTTTGTTTTTTTTGTGCAAAAAATAAGAGAAAGTTTCAATTAAAAGTTTAGAAATAAAAAAGAAGAGGAAAGGGAGGTTGGTTATGAAAAATGAAATACTACAGAAAAATGAATTTAATGATATTTTAAATAATATAAAAGGCTTGATTATTAATAGTAGAAATAATGTATATACTGCAGTAAATACAGAAATGTTAAACTTATATTGGAATATTGGAAAAATAATTATGGAAATACAGCAAGGAGATGAAAGAGCATCTTATGGTGAAGCAGTTCTAGAAAAGCTATCATTAAAATTAACAGAAGAATTTGGGAAAGGTTTTTCTGCAAGGAATTTAAGAACTATGAGAAGATTTTATTTAACTTATCCAATTTGGAAAACAGTGTCTTCCAAATTGAGTTGGTCACATTATTTAGAATTACTAAAAATCGAAGAGGAATCTAAACGTAACTTCTATTTAAATGAAACTATAAATTCAAGATGGAGTGTTAGAGAATTACAAAGGCAGAAAGATTCATTATTATATGAGAGATTAGCTATTTCTGCTGATAAAAATAAGTTGCTAGAATTATTATGATAGAGAAATAAAAACAGCTGATGAAAATAAAACTGTTGGAATTTTGCTTTCAACAAATAAGAATGAAACAGCAGTTAAATATACTTTGCCAGAAGATAATAAAACAATATTCGCATCTGAATATAAGTTACATATGCCAACAGAACAAGAGCTAATAACTGCAATTGAAGAAGAAAAGAAGAATTTAAAGTTGAGTCAGTAAGATAACATTCGAAGAAAATTCAAAAATAAGTTTTTTTAAAAAATTTTATAAATGGGTTGAACACGTTATGTAAAATATGGTATAATAGAAAAATATTAACTAAAAAGGAGGAAATAAATAATGGCTCAAATAATAGGAGACGTATCAAGAACTTTTAACGAATTTTTATTATTACCAAATTTAACAGATGAAAGATGTATACCAAGTAATGTTAGTTTGAAAACACCATTAGTAAAATATAGAAAAGGAGAAGAACCTAAATATTCTGCGAACATCCCTTTTGTGTCTGCAATAATGCAAGCCGTTTCAGGAGAAAAAATGGCTATAGCTTTGGCGCGCGAAGGTGGATGTTCTTTTATTTTTGGTTCACAATCAATAGAAGACGAAGCTGAGATGGTTAGAAAAGTAAAAAAACATAAAGCTGGATTTATTAATAGTGATTCAAATGTAAAAAGCGGAACACCATTAAGAGAGGTAATAGAATTAATTGAAAGAACAGGACATTCAACAGTAATGATAACTGAGGATGGAACAAGTAAAGGAAAATTTATAGGACTAGTAACAGATAAAGATTATAGAGTTACAAGAGCTAATTTAGACGATCCAATTGATATATATATGACTTCAAAAGAAGATGCTGTAACAGCTAAAAAAGGAATTAGTTTAGCAGAAGCAAATGATCTTATATGGGAACACAAAATTAGTTGTTTACCAATACTAGATGATGAAGGTAACTTATCAAATTTAGTATTCAGAAAAGATTATGAAGAAAGAAAAAATAATCCAGATTCATTATTAGATGAAAATAAAAGATATATAGTTGGTGCTGGAATCAATACAAGAGATTACGAGCAAAGAATACCAGCATTAGTTGAAGCTGGAGTAGATTTAATTTGTATGGATTCTTCAGATGGATATTCAGTATGGCAAAGAAATACTATAGAATGGGTAAGAGCTCATTATGGTGATGATGTTAAAATAGGAGCTGGAAATGTTGTTGATAAAGAAGGATTTTATTATTTAGCAGAAGCAGGAGCTGATTTCATTAAAGTTGGTGTTGGAGGAGGTTCAATCTGTATAACGCGTGAAACAAAAGGAATTGGTCGTGGACAAGCAAGTGCTCTTATGGATGTAGTTGAAGCTAGAGATGAATATTTTGAAAGAACAGGTATATATATTCCAATATGTTCAGATGGTGGTATAGTTCACGATTATCACATAACATTATCATTAGCAATGGGAGCAGATTTTGTAATGATGGGAAGATATTTTGCAAGATTTGATGAAAGCCCAACAAGAAAAGTTAAAATAAATGGAACTTTTGTAAAAGAATATTGGGGAGAAGGTTCAAACCGTGCAAGAAACTGGCAAAGATATGATTTAGGAGAAACAGGTAAAAACAAATTAAGTTTTGAAGAAGGTGTTGATTCTTATATACCATATGCAGGACCACTAAAAGACAATTTAGCAGTAACAGTTGCAAAAATAAAATCAACAATGTGCAATTGTGGATCAATATCAATACCAGAATTCCACGAAAAAGCAAGATTAACAATGGTATCAAATATTAGTATTAAAGAAGGAAGCGCACATGATGTAATTCTAAAAGAAGTTACAACACAACAATAATTTAAAAAAATAAAATATTAGCATATAGGAGAATAAAATGTTAGAAGAATATATAAGGAAAAATGTAATAGTTGTTATTGGGACAAATTCAGGAATTAGTACAGGTACACAATCAGTACTAGTATCTGGAGTAATTATAGCGCAAGGAACTATTGAAAAATACGATGAAAATTTTGTAAAATTGGAAAATGTGAAAATAATGCGTAATAAGGTATGTGATAATCAAGTGGGATGGGCAAAAATACCAGAGCATAAAGCTATTGTAGATGAATATTCATCAATTTTAATAGAAAGATCAAAAATTATAACAATTATGGTTGAATAATAAATATTAGCTATAATATTGAAAGGATTAAAAAATGGATAAGGAATTAATTTTAATAATAGACTTTTATGGTCAATATAATCAATTAATTGCTAGACGTGTGCGTGAATGCAATGTATATTCAGAAATAGTACCATTTAGTACATCAATTGAAAAAATAAAAGAAAAAAATCCAAAGGGAATTATTTTCACAGGAGGACCTGCAAGTGTATATGCTGAGGGCGCTCCAAAAGTAACAGAAGAAATATTTAAATTAGGAATTCCTGTTTTAGGAATTTGCTATGGAATGCAACTAATGACACATATGTTGGGCGGAAAAGTTCAAAGAGCTGACAAACGTGAATATGGTGTAACAAATGTAAATATCAACAATACTTCTAAATTATTTAATGGTTTTGAAAATACAAATGATTTTTTAATGAGTCATACAGATTTTGTTGAAACTTTACCAGAAGGATTTGAAAATATTGGTTCAACAGACCATTGTCCAAATGCTGCAATGCAAAATACTAAAAAGAATTTCTATGGAATTCAATTCCATCCAGAAGTAAATCATTCAAATAGAGGAATAGAAGTTATTAGAAATTTTGTTTATGATGTTTGCGGATGTAGTGGAACATGGAAAATGAGCTCTTTTGCTGAAGAAACAGTTAGAGCTATAAAAGAAAAAATCGGAGACAAAAAAGCACTATGCGCTTTATCAGGAGGAGTTGATTCTTCAGTTGCAGCAGCTTTAATAAACAAAGCAATTGGCAAAAATTTAACTTGTATTTTTGTTGATCATGGTTTATTAAGAAAAAATGAAGCGGATGAAGTAGAAGAAGTATTTACAAAGAATTTTGATGTTAATTTTATCAGAGTTGATGCGAAAGATAGATTTTTAGGGAAATTAGCTGGTGTTTCTGATCCTGAGCAAAAAAGAAAAATAATTGGGGAAGAGTTCATTAGAGTATTTGAAGAAGAAGCAAAAAAAATCGGAACAGTTGATTATCTAGTGCAAGGAACAATTTATCCAGATGTTATTGAAAGTGGTGTTGGTGCCGGAGCAAAAATAAAGAGCCATCATAATGTTGGCGGACTTCCAGACTATGTTGACTTTAAAGAAATAGTTGAACCATTAAGAGATTTATTTAAAGATGAAGTAAGAAAAGTTGGATTAGAGCTTGGTTTACCAGAATTTTTAGTATATCGTCAACCATTCCCAGGTCCAGGGCTTGCAATCCGTGTAATAGGAGATATTACAGAGGATAAATTAGTAATTTTAAGAGATGCTGATTATATTTTTAGAGAAGAAATTGCAAAAGCAGGACTCGATAGATCTATTAACCAATATTTTGCAGTTTTAACAAATATTAAATCTGTTGGTGTTATGGGTGATGAAAGAACTTATGATTATACAATAGCTTTAAGAGCAGTAACAACATCAGATTTTATGACAGCTGAATGGACAAAAATACCATATGAAGTATTAGAAGTTGTATCAGCAAGAATTGTAAATGAAGTAAAACATGTAAACAGAGTAGTTTACGATATAACAGGAAAACCACCAGCAACAATAGAGTGGGAATAATATTTTTAATAAAAAGAAAGCTCTAACTATAAAAATATAGTTAGAGTTTTTTCAAACAAAAGCTAAATGGTTTCTTCATATAAGGTTACTGTTTTTTCTTCGAATCCTGCGATAACTGTTATTGATGATTTTGTAATAGACATAGTTTTCTTTTTTAGAAAAGACATTATATCTATTTCAGCTTTTTCTGCTGCAGTAACAATTACATCACAAGGATGTATAAAGCAATCTAAAACAAGTAAACTATCCTGTGTTTGCAATTTTTCAGATATACTTTCTTTAAGGAAGTTTCTAAAATTTTTAATTTGATCTCCAGTAATATGTGGAGTGCCTCCACACAATATACGTGCTAAGATTAAACTAAATTTTGGAGTGTTATTTTTATGCTGTAGTTCTTTTTCAAGTTGTTCTGCCCACCAATCAGCTGCAGTTGCAGCTTTTTTGCTTATGTTTGCTGGAATATCTGCCATAGTTAATCCTCCTTAATTAGATTTTGGCATTTAATAAGTAATATACTAAATGGTACATTTAAAATACCATAAACATAAAGACTATTATATAATATTTTTATATAAATTGCAAGTATAATGCTTAGATTAATTTGTGGATAAAAATAAAAAACATTCTGGAATAAATTTCCAAAATGTTTTTTTATTATTTAACGTTATAACCTTTTTCTTCTAGTTGTTTTTTGAAGCTATCTCTTGATAAATCATCATCATTTAATTTAGATGTTTCAGCAAAACTTTTAACACTCATATTTAAAGTAACTTTTTTACCATCTTGTTTAACTTCTAATCCATCAACTTGAGAAGAAGCCATTTGATATAATCCAGCAGCAGATTTTGCTTTGCTGTCGTTATCAAATTCCATTGTCCATACTATTTTATCAGCTTTATTACTTTTAAATGTTATTTCAATTTTTTCTTCATAAGCTCCTAGTAGACTATCTTCAGCACCAACTGATTTTGTAGCAACAAGTTTTTTACTACCGCATCCTGTTAAAGCCATAAGCATTACAGCTAATAACATTATTAACGCAGAAACTTTTAGAACTTTTTTCATTTATGTCACCTCCTATTATTCTAGATACACACATTATATATATAAATGTTATACTTGTCTAGTATTTTATTAAAATCTTAAAAAAAAGCATCAAAACGCTAAAAAATAATTGACAGTTGGTAATAATTGTTATATAATAGACGAGCATGTAAGATTAGCGATGAAGTAGGATGTGGCTACAGCCTTTGAAATAGCAGGGCTGGAGGGAACTCCTATGGAGTATGTCGTGGCTTAGACCAGGCGGTAAGTTATTTAAATATAAGCACTTATCCCAAGAAAAAAATCATGCAAAACTTGGGCTTTAATATTAGGCGTTAATGAAACACCAGGGTGCGTTTATAACTTCCGACTAATAATTTAAAAATTTTAAGGAGGGAAATTTACATGGCAACAGTAACAGGAAATGCGGTAGCAAGCGAAAAAATTAGAATAAGATTAAAAGCTTATGATCATGTAGTATTAGAACAGTCTGCTGAAAAAATAGTAGATACTGCTAAGAAAACAGGAGCAAAAGTTTCAGGTCCTATTCCACTACCAACAGAAAAGGAAATCATAACAATATTACGTTCTCCACACAAACACAAAGATTCAAGAGAACAATTTGAAATGAGAACACACAAAAGAGTTATTGATATTCTTTATCCAACACAAAAAACTGTAGATAGTCTTATGAAAATAGACTTACCAGCAGGTGTTGATATAGAAATCAAACTATAATTTTAAATTATTTAGTTAAAGAAGGTCTCTATAAGACCAAGCTGATACTTATTTTAAATAAGAAAATTATCAGCCAATAGTATTTAGGAGGAAAGAAAATGAAAACTTTAATAGGTAAAAAAGTTGGAATGACTCAAATATTTGATGAAAAAGGAAGAGTAGTTCCAGTAACAGTTATTGAAGCTGGTCCTTGTGTAATCGCACAAGTTAAATCAGTAGAAACAGATGGATATAATGCTATCCAATTAGGATTCGAAGATGTAAAAGAATCAAAATTAAACAAACCAGAAAAAGGACATTTTGCAAAAGCAAATATAGCTCCAAAGAAACATTTAAGAGAATTTAGATTAGATTCAGTAGAAGGAGTTACTGTAGGAACAGAATTAACAGTAAGTGAATTCACTGAAGGAGATAGATTAGACATCCAAGGAACTTCAAAAGGAAAAGGATTCCAAGGTGTTATTAAACGTCATGGACAACACAGAGGACCAATGGGACATGGTTCTATGTATCATAGAAGACCAGGTTCAATGGGACCAACATCAACTCCAGGTAGAGTATTCAAAGGTAAAAAATTACCAGGACATATGGGAAGAGTTACTGTAACAATACAAAACTTAGATGTTGTTAAAGTTGATACAGACAAAAATGTAGTATTAGTAAAAGGTAGCGTACCTGGACCTAAAGGTGCAATATTAAAATTAAAAACAAGCGTAAAAGCATAAGGAAGGAGGAAATATAATGCCAAGTATAGATGTATACAATATAGAAGGTAAAAAAGTTAACACAGTTGACTTAAAAGAAGAAATATTTGGAATTGAACCAAATGAAGCTGTTGTACATAGTGTATTAGTAAACTTCCTTGCAAATCAAAGACAAGGAACACAAAGTACAAAGACAAGAGCAGAAGTTCGTGGTGGTGGAAGAAAACCATGGAGACAAAAAGGAACTGGTAGAGCAAGACAAGGAAGTATTAGAGCTCCACAATGGATTAAAGGTGGTATAGCTTTAGGACCAAAACCTCGTTCTTATGTATATACAGTTAATAAGAAAGAAAAGAGATTAGCAATCAAATCTATATTAAGTTCAAAAGTTTTAGAAAATCAATTAGTAGTTGTTGATTCATTAGAATTAAAAGAAATCAAAACAAATGCTATGGTTAAAGCTTTAAATAACTTAAAAGTAGAAGAAAAAGCTTTAATATTATTACCAGAAAAGAACGAAAACGTTCAAAAATCTGCAAGAAATATTGAAGGAATCAAAACTACATTAGTTAATACAATAAATGTATATGATTTATTAAAATATAATAAATTAGTTGTAACATTAGATACAGTTAAAAAATTAGAGGAGGTGTACGCATAATGATGCCAGAAGATATAATTATAGAGCCAATTATTACTGAAAAAAGTAATGAAGTGCTTCAATCAGGAAAGTATACTTTCAAAGTAAACAAAAAAGCAACAAAGGTTGATATAGCAAGAGCTGTAGAAAAATTATTCGACGTTAGAGTATTAGATGTAAACACAATATCTATAAAAGGGAAACAAAAAAGAGTAGGAAGATCAGTTGGAAAAACTTCAGACTGGAAAAAAGCTGTAGTTCAAATTGATACAGATCCACAAGCTAAATCATATTTAGAAAAAGGTGGAAAAGCTAAAAAAGTTTCTAAATCAGTTAAAAATTCAATTGATGCTTACGGAATTTAATTTTCTTATATAAATAAGAATAATATTATCGGGAAAATACCCGGACAATAAATAATATCTGCTTAGTGCAGCAGGAAAATATGCACAAATATAAAATTAAAGGAGAGAAATAAAAATGGGAATGAAACATTTTAACCCAACAACTCCATCACTAAGAAACATGACAGTTTCAACATTTGATGAAATAACAAAAAAGACTCCTGAAAAATCTTTATTAGCAACAAAAAAGAAAAATGCAGGAAGAAACTCTTATGGAAGAATAACTGTTAGACATCAAGGTGGAGGAAACAGACAAAAATACAGATTAGTAGATTTTAAAAGAAGAAAAGATGATATGGCAGCAACAGTACTTGGTATCGAATATGATCCAAACAGAAGTGCTAACATAGCTTTAATAGAATATGAAGATGGAGAAAGAGCTTATATACTAGCTCCTATCGGATTAACAGATGGTGCAAAAGTTATATCAGGAGAAAAAGCTGACATTAAACCAGGAAACTGTATGAAAATAGAAAATATTCCAGTAGGTACAATGATTCACAATATAGAATTAAATCCTGGTCAAGGTGGAAAATTAGTTAGAGCAGCAGGACAAGAAGCTCAATTAATGGCTAAAGAAGGAAAATATGCTCACGTAAGACTTCCATCAGGAGAAATGAGATTAATAATGTCAGTATGTAGAGCAACAATTGGTACAATTGGAAATTCTGATCATGAAAATGTTAAATTAGGAAAAGCTGGAAGAAGCAGACATATGGGATTAAGACCAGAAGTTAGAGGATCTGTTATGAACCCATGCGATCACCCTCATGGTGGTGGTGAAGGTAGAGCTCCAGTAGGACACGCAGGACCAATGACACCTTGGGGTAAACCAGCTCTAGGATACAAGACAAGAAAACGTAATAAAAAGTCAAATAAATTTATCGTAAAGAGAAGAAATAGCAAATAATTAAAATATTTTAATTAAGGAGGGAAATTTTAATATGTCAAGATCAAGCAAAAAAATGCCTTATGTTTCTCCTAAGCTTTTAGCTAGAATAGAGAAAATGAACGAAACTGGTGAAAAAGAAGTTCTAAAAACATGGTCAAGATCTTCTACAATATATCCACAAATGATTGGACACACAATAGCTGTTCATGATGGTAGAAAACATGTTCCAGTTTACTTAACAGAGGAAATGATAGGACATAAATTAGGAGAATTTGCTCCTACAAGAACATTTAAAGGACATTCAGGAGATAAAACAACAAAAAAATAAGAGAGAGTTCTTAATATAATAAGGAGGTAAAAAAAGTGGAAGAAAAGCAAGAAATGATTCCAGAAGCAGTAGCAACTCTTAAAAATGCTAGAATTTCAGCTAGAAAAGTTAAAATAGTAGCAGATTTAATAAGAGGAAAAGATGCTAAAGAAGCTTTAGCAATAGTTAAATTTACACCAAAAGCTTCATCAGAAGTAATAGAAAAATTATTAAAATCAGCTATAGCAAATGCTGAAAATAACCATGGTATGAAATCTAATAACTTATATGTATCTGAAATATTTGCAAATCAAGGTCCAACAATGAAAAGAATTAGACCAGCTGCAAAAGGTTCAGCAGTAAGAATAAGAAAGAGAACAAGCCATATAACAATCAAATTAAGAGAAAGAGCATAAGAAAGGAGGAGTTATTAATATGGGACAAAAAATGGATCCACATGGATTAAGAGTTGGTGTTATCAAAGATTGGAGTTCAAAATGGTACGCTGATTCAAAGAATTTTGGAGATTATCTTGTAGAAGATAACAAAATTCGTAAATATATTAAAAAGAAATTATATGTTAGCGGAATTTCAAAAATCGAAATAGAAAGAACTGCTAAATTTGTTAAAATAAATGTTTTCACAGCTAAACCAGGTTTAGTAATCGGAAAAGGTGGAAACTTAGCTGAAACTTTAAAAGTTGAATTACAAAAAATGATTAATAAAGATGTTAACTTAAACATCGTTGAGGTTAAGAATGCTGATATAGATGCACAATTAGTTGCTGAAAATATAGCAGGGCAACTAGAAAGAAGAATTTCATTCAGAAGAGCAATGAAACAATGTATGCAAAAAACTATGAAATCAGGTGCTTTAGGTATTAAAACTGCAGTATCTGGAAGATTAGGTGGAGCAGATATGGCTAGAACTGAATTCTATAAAGAAGGTACTATACCACTTCAAACATTAAGAGCTGATATAAGTTATGGATTTGCTGAAGCAGATACAACATACGGAAAAATCGGTGTTAAAGTTTGGATATATAAAGGAGAAGTTCTTCCAACTAAAAAAGATAAAGTGGAAGGAGGAGAAGAATAATGCCATTAATGCCAAAAAGAACTAAATATAGAAAACTACAAAAAGGTAGAATGAGAGGAAAAGCTCATAGAGGAAATCAAGTAACAGATGGAGAATATGGTTTACAAGCAGTTGATGGTGCTTTAATAACATCAAATCAAATTGAAGCAGCTCGTATTGCTATGACTCGTTACACTAAAAGAGGTGGTAAAGTTTGGATTAAATTATTCCCAGACAAGCCAATCACAAGTAAAGGTATCGGAACTCGTATGGGTAAAGGTAAAGGAGCAGTTACTTACTGGGTTTCAGTAGTAAAACCAGGAAGAGTAATGTTTGAAATGGCTGGTGTTCCAGAAGAAACAGCAAGAGAAGCTTTAAGATTAGCTGCTAACAAACTATCTGTTAAATGCAAATTTGTAAAAAAAGAAACAGAAATGGGTGGTGATTTAGATGAAGATAAATAACATAAAAGAAATGTCTTCACCTGATTTAGAAAAAGAATTAGGAGAATTAAAATCAGAGCTATTTAAATTAAGATTTACTAAAAAGGCTAACGGTTTAGATAATCCTATGAAAATAAGAGAAGTTAGAAAAGACATTGCTAGAATTAAAACAGTTTTAAATGAAAGAAAAATGAATGAAGCAAAATAATTGCTTTCCAAAATATTAAAGGAAGGAGATCGTTCGAATGGAAGAAAGAAATCTTCGCAAAGTTATGATTGGTACAGTTGTTTCTGACAAAATGGACAAAACAGTTGTTGTTGCAGTAGAAACAAACGTAAAACATGATATATATGGAAAAATCCAAAAAAGAACTTATAAATTAAAAGCTCATGATGAAAATAATGAGTGCAAAACTGGTGATAAAGTTAAAGTTATGGAAACAAGACCTCTATCAAAAGATAAGAGATGGAGAGTTGTAGAAATAGTTGAAAAAGCTATCATAAAATAAACTTTATAAGAGAATTTAAATGTAACAAAAATCAATAAATTTGATTTAAAGGAGGGAAAATCTAAAATGGTACAACAACAAACTATACTTAAAGTTGCTGACAACACAGGAGCAAAAGAAATTATGTGTATTAGATGTTTAGGTGGATCTTACAGAAAATATGCAAAAGTTGGAGATGTTATAGTAGCATCAGTTAAATCAGCTGCTCCAGGTGGAATGGTTAAAAAAGGTGATGTAGTTAAAGCAGTTGTAGTTAGAACTAAAAAGCCAACAAGAAGAGCTGATGGTTCTTACATAAGATTTGATGAAAATGCTGCTGTTATTATAAAAGAAGATGGAAATCCAAAGGGAACTCGTATATTTGGACCTATCGCTAGAGAATTAAGAGAGAAGAATTATATGAAAATCTTATCTTTAGCTCCAGAAGTTTTATAATAAGAAACAATGTATTTTAAGGTAATATTAAAAATAATTAAAGAGGAGGCGAAATCCTAAAATGCTAAGAATAAAAAAAGGTGATACAGTTAAAGTTTTATCTGGAAATGATAAAGGAAAAACTGGAGAAGTTTTAGAAGTTATGCCTAAAGTTGAAAAAATATTAGTAAAAGGTATAAATATAAAGAAAAAACACATGAAACCTAGAAAACAAGGTGAAGAAGGTGGAATTATATCTATGGAATTCCCAATTCATATGAGCAAATGTTCAGTTGTTTGCCCAAAATGTGGTAAAGCAGTAAGAATTGGATTTAAAGTAGAAAAAGATTCTAAAGTTCGTGTTTGTAAATCATGTGGTGCAGAAATAAAATAATCGTAGAAAGGAGGACATTTATAAATTATGGAAATTTTAAGAGATCAATATAAAAACGAAGTAATTCCAGCAATGATGAAAAAATTTAATTATAAATCAGTAATGGAAGTTCCAAAATTAGATAAAATAGTTATAAATATAGGTTTAGGAGATACAAAAGAAAATCCTAAATCATTAGAAAATGCAATAAAAGATTTAAGCGATATTACAGGTCAAAAACCAATCGTTACAAAATCTAAGAAAGCTATAGCTGCTTTCAAATTAAGAGCAAATGTTGATGTAGGATGTAAAGTTACATTAAGAAGTGGAAAAATGTATGATTTTGCATACAAATTATTTAATGTAGCACTTCCTAGAGTAAGAGATTTTAGAGGAGTATCTGCTAATTCATTCGATGGAAGAGGTAACTATTCAATGGGTATTAAAGAGCAATTAATATTCCCTGAAATTGAATATGATAAAATTGATAAAATAAGAGGTATGGATATAATATTCGTAACTACAGCTAAATCAGATGAAGAAGCTAAAGAGTTATTAACATTATTAGGAATGCCATTTAAGAAGTAATTTTTTTTAGAAGGAAGGAGAAATTCATGGCTAAAAAATCTTTAAAAGTTAAACAACAAAAAGCACAAAAATTTGCAACAAGAGAATATAATAGATGCAAAATTTGTGGAAGACCACATGCATATATAAGAAAATTTGGAATTTGCCGTGTATGCTTTAGAGAATTAGCACATAAAGGAGAAATTCCAGGTGTAAAAAAAGCTAGCTGGTAATAAGCAATATTTTCTATCAAAAATTATTTGTGTAGAAAGTTTAATTAGAAAAAATATATAAGAAAATTATTTAAAGGAGGGATAAAATTGATTACTACTGATCCAATAGCAGATATGCTAACAAGAATTAGAAATGCGAATAGTTCAAAACATAAAACAGTAGATATTCCTTGTTCAAATATGAAATTAGCTATAGCTGAAATCTTATTAAGAGAAGGATATATAAAATCTTTTGAAGAAATAAAAGTTGAAAATAATCAAGGAATTATAAGAATAACTTTGAAATATGATGAAAAGGGTAGCAGAGTTATTGATGGATTAAAAAGAATTAGTAAACCAGGATTAAGAGTATATGCATCTAAAGATGAATTACCACAAGTATTAAATGGTTTAGGAATAGCTTTAATATCTACATCAAAAGGAATCAAAACAGACAAAGAAGCAAGACAAGAAGGTTTAGGCGGAGAAGTTTTAGCTTATGTTTGGTAATAAATAAACTACTAACAAATTTTATAAGGAGGGAAAAATCACATGTCTAGAATAGGAAAGAAACCTATTACAGTCCCAGCAGGTGTTGAAGTTAAAATAGACGGACAACATATAACTGTTAAAGGACCTAAAGGAACATTAGAAAGAGATATTCATAATAATATGACTGTAAGCATGGACGGAAATGTTATTACAGTAGCAAGACCAGATGATGAAGCTCTAAATAGAAGTTTACATGGTTTAACAAGAACTTTAATCAATAACATGATTCAAGGTGTTGTAAATGAATATAAAAGAGAATTAGAAATAAATGGTGTTGGATATAGAGCTCAACTAAAAGGAAAAAAATTAGTTTTAAATTTAGGATATTCACATCCAGTAGAAATGGATGCTCCAGAAGGAATCACTTTTGAAGTACCAGCTCCAAACCAAATAATCGTAAAAGGTATTGACAAAGAGCAAGTAGGTCAAGTAGCTGCTGTAATCAGAACTAAAAGACCACCAGAAGTATATAGAGGAAAAGGAATCAAATATGTTGAAGAACATATTAGACGTAAAGAAGGTAAAGCAGGTAAAAAATAAAATTTATAATTTTATAGAATTTGTAATACATACTTTACAACAAAAACTCATATTAGAAGAACTAATGCTGTTACATTAGTTAGAAAGGAGATTAAAATGGTTTCTAATACAGATAGAAAAATGGAAAGAAGAAGAAGACATTTAAGAGTTCGTAGAAAAATAAGTGGAACTGCAGAACGTCCAAGATTATGTATATATAGAAGTAACAAAAATTTATTTGCTCAATTAATAGATGATGTTGCAGGTGTTACATTAGTTAGTAGTTCTACTATAGATAAAGACATCAAAACAAAAGCTTCTAATAAAGAAGCTGCTAAAGAAGTAGGAGCTGCTATAGCTAAAAAAGCTTTAGACAAGAAAATCGAAAATGTTGTATTTGATAGAAGTGGATATCAATATCATGGAATTATTAAAGAATTCGCTGAAGCTGCAAGAGAAGCAGGATTAAAATTCTAATAAAAAGGAGGGAAATAAAAATTCATGGAAAATAATACATCAGAATTAAAAGAAAAAGTTGTATCAATTAGCAGAGTAGCTAAAGTTGTTAAAGGTGGTAGAACTTTCAGATTTAGTGCAGTTGTAGTTGTTGGAGACGAAAACGGACATGTTGGAGTTGGAAATGGTAAAGCTGCAGAAGTTCCAGACGCTATAAAGAAAGCTATAGAAGAAGCTAAGAAAAACTTAATTGAAGTTCCAGTTGTTGGAACAACAATACCACATGAATTTATAGGAAAATTCGGAAGTGCAAAAGTTATGTTAAAACCAGCAGCAGAAGGTACTGGAATCATAGCAGGAGGAAGTGTTAGACCTGTAATTGAATTAGCTGGATATAGAGATATAAGAACAAAAGTTATAGGAACTAACAATCCAAGAAATGTTGTATATGCTACATTAGAAGGATTAAAAAGTATGCAAACTCTAGAGCATGTTGCTAAAAAAAGAGGATTAAAAGCAGAAGATATTTTATAAAAAAACTTATTGATTTATAAAAAGACATAGTATATACTTACTATAACAAAAATAAGGAGGTGTAACCACATAATGAAATTAGATGAATTATCACCAGCGCAAGAAACAAAATCTAGAACAAGAGTAGGACGTGGAATAGGTTCTGGACTAGGAAAAACATCTGGTAGAGGACATAAAGGTCAAAAAGCAAGATCAGGTGGTGGTGTAAGAAGAGGCTTTGAAGGAGGTCAAACACCATTATATAGAAGATTACCAAAAAGAGGATTTACAAATGTTCATGCTAGAACTTATACAGAAGTAACTTTAACAATGCTTAATAAAGCTACAACAGAAGAAGTTACAGCTGAAAGCTTAATAGCAGACGGAATAATAAGTAAAGCAAATGACGGTATCGTTATACTTGCAACAGGAAACTTAGAGAAAAAATTAGTTGTAAAAGCTAATAGATTTACTAAAGCAGCAAAAGAAAAAATTGAAGCTTTAGGTGGAAAGACAGAGGTGATTTAATTGTTTAACACCATAAAAAACGCTTTAAAAACTCCAGATGTTAGAAAAAGATTATTATATACTTTATTATTAATCGTAATATTCAGACTTGGATGTTTTATTTCAGTGCCAGGTATAGACCCTGCATTATTAAATGCTAATGATTCTGAGGGAATCAAAGGACTAATAAACTTATTGACAGGTGGTGCGTTTACTAGATTATCTATATTCGCAATGTCAATTACTCCATATATTACTGCATCAATAGTTATTCAATTATTAGGTATGGTAATACCTTCATTAGAAAAATTAACTAAAGAAGGTGGAGAAACAGAAAGAGCAAAAATTAATAGATATACAAAACTTCTTACTTTAGTATTATCTTTAGCAGAAGGATTAGGTATCTACTTAATGTATAAACCAGCTTTTGTAAATCCAGGAGTATTAACAGGATTTATAGTTGTATTGTCATTTATGACAGGAACAGCAATACTTATGTGGTTAGGTGAACAAATAACATCAAAAGGAATAGGAAATGGTATTTCAATGTTGATATTTGTTGGTATAATTTCAGGATTAGGAACAGGAGCAAAATCTATATTTAACAGTGTATTTGCAACAACATTCAGCACAAAGAATTTATTAATAGCATTAGCTATTATAGTAGGTTTTGTAGCTTTAATAGCAGCAGTTGTATTTGTACAACAAGCTGAAAGAAAGGTACCAGTTCAATATTCTAAAAAAGTTGTTGGAAGAAAAATGATGGGTGGACAAAATACTCATATTCCATTAAAATTAGCTATGGCTGGTGTAATGCCAATTATATTTGCATCATCATTCATGACTTTCCCTGCAATGGTTATTCAATTAGTTAATCCTAATATAACTGCGCAAACAGGTTTTTGGAATTGGATATATAATGTATCAATAGCTACATCATCATCAGTAGATATTAAATATACAATTATTAATGCAATAATTTATGTATTATTAATAGTAGGATTTACATTCTTCTATACATATGCTACATTTAATCCTGCTGAAATCTCAAGTAATATTAAGAAAAACGGAGGTTTCATACCAGGAATAAGAGCAGGAAAATCAACAACAGAATATTTATCATCAATAATAACAAAGTTAACAGTATTTGGTGGAATTTTCTTAGCTTTAATAGCAATAATTCCAATGTTATTTAGTTATTTACCATTAGGTGCAAATCTAGCATTTGGTGGAACATCAATATTAATTGTTGTAGGTGTTGCATTAAAAACAGTTCAACAATTAGAATCACAAGTAGTAATGAAACATTATAAAGGTTTTTTAGAATAAGCAATTCAATTGTTAATAAATAATATACAAAAGTTGGAAGTAGGATTTTTTAAACAAAAATTTAGCTTCCAACTTTATATATGATTTTTTAAATAGCTAAAATTATATCAAAATTTAGTTATTTAAAAAGTTATATATTTATGAATATATACTTTTATAAAAAGATCGGAGGAATGAATTATGCTTTTAATTATGTTAGGTGCTCAAGGAACAGGTAAAGGAACAGTTGCTGGAATTTTATGCAAAGAAAATAACTGGATTCAACTATCAACAGGAGATATTTTTAGAGAAAATATTTCAAAAGGAACTGAATTAGGAATAGAGGCTAATAAGTATATTTCAAAAGGTTGCCTTGTACCAGATGAAATTACAATATCAATGGTAGAAAAGAGACTAGAAGAATTAAAAGATTCAGATGGAATTATATTAGATGGATTCCCAAGAAACTTAGAGCAAGCAAAAAAATTAGATGAAATTTTAGCATCAAAAGGTGAAAAAGTTGACTGGGTTATAAACTTAGAAACACCACGTGAAGAAATAATAACAAGAATGTTAAACAGAAGGGTTTGTTCAAATCCTGCTTGTAAAGCAACATATAATATAGTATTACATCCATCAAAAGTAGATGGAATTTGCGATATTTGTGGTTCAGAATTAGTAAGAAGACAAGATGATTGTGATCAAGCTGCAATAGAGAAAAGATTAGAAATATATGACACACAAACAAAACCACTAGTAGATTTTTACAATAATAAAGGAATTGTTATTGTTGAAGAAATTAGTGCAAAAATCAATAGATTTGCAGACGAAGCTTGTAAGGATATTATGAATAAAATCAAATAAAGGAAGTAGTAATTGTGATTAGTATAAAATCAGGTAAAGAAATTGAAGAGATGAAAGAAGCTTGCAGAATAACAGCTTTAGTGCATAAAAAAATTGAGGAAAACATTAAACCAGGAATTTCAACATATGAATTAGACAAGATTGCAGAGAATTTTATAAAAGGGAATGGAGGAATTCCTGCTCAAAAAGGTTATGACCCTCATATAAAGGGAATACCACCATTTCCAAGTACATTATGCATTTCAGTAAATGATGAAGTAATACACGGTATACCTTCAAAGAAAGTAATTTTAAAAGAAGGCGATATTGTAAGTGTAGATTTAGTAGTTTATAAAAATGGATTTAATGGTGATGCTGCAAGAACATATATTGTAGGAAAAGCAAAAAATAAAGAAGATGAAAGATTAATAGAAGTAACCAAACAAGCCTTTTTTGAAGGTATAAAATATGCAGTAAAAGGAAATAGAATTGGTGATATTAGCCATGCAATAGGACAATATGTTGAAAAAAATGGATATTCAGTTGTTAGAGAATTTCAAGGTCATGGAATAGGAAGACAAATGCATGAAGATCCAGGTATTCCAAACTATGGTAAAGCTGGCAAAGGACCAAGACTTGAACCAGGCATGACTCTAGCAATTGAGCCAATGGTAATAATGGGAAAACCTGATATTTTAGAGCTAGATGATGGGTGGACAATTATTACTGAAGACGGAACCCCGGCAGCACACTATGAAAATACAATTTTAATTACAGAAAAAGAGCCGGAAATATTGACATTGATATAAAATTGTTATATACTATAAAAGCTATTATTAAAATTAGCGTATACTATAAGAAAGAAAAATGGAGGTAGAAATGGCAAAAGAAGATGTTATTGAAGTAGAAGGAACTGTTGTAGAAACATTACCAAATACTAATTTCAAAGTTGAGCTTGAAAATGGACATCAAATTCTAGCACATATTTCTGGAAAATTAAGAATGAATTACATAAAAATTCTTCCAGGAGACAAAGTAAAAGTTGAACTTTCACCATATGATTTAACAAGAGGAAGAATTACATGGAGAGCAAAATAAAGTAAAATATCTGATTGATATACCCAATCAATTAATATATTAAACAAAATTTCAGGGAGGTGTAAAAAATGAAAGTTAGACCATCAGTAAAACCAATTTGCGAAAAATGCAAAGTAATCAAAAGAAAAGGTAAAATAAGAGTTATTTGTGAAAATCCTAAACATAAACAAAGACAAGGATAATTCAAAAAATTGGTATTTGCATAAATCTAGAAAAGCGGCTGAAAGTTTTAGATTTGTGTTAATATATATTAGTTTTATAAGAATATTAAAGACTAGTTATAGATTAAAATCCGATTAATTCATAATTAGTGCATTTCACCTTTAATATTAATTAAAACACAAACAACAAAAAGTAAAATTAAAAGAAAAATTTTGGAGGTGCAAAAATAATGGCTCGTATATCAGGAGTAGATTTACCTAGAGAAAAAAGAATTGAAATAGGATTAACATATATATATGGAATAGGTTTATCAAGTTCTCAAAAAATATTAGCAAAAGCTGGTGTAAATCCAGATACTAGAGTTAAAGATTTAACAGACGATCAAGAACAAGCAATCAGAAATGCTATGGAAGGATACGTTGTTGAAGGAGACTTACGTAGAGAAGTTGCTCTAAATATCAAAAGACTTACAGAAATCGGTTGCTATAGAGGATTAAGACATAGAAGAGGTCTTCCAGTTAGAGGACAAAGAACAAAAACTAATGCTCGTACAAGAAAAGGACCTAGAAAATTAGTAAGCAAGAGTAAGAAATAATTAAGGAGGTAAAACTTAAATGGCTACAAAGAATGTAACAAAAAAAGTAACTAGAAGAAGAGATAGAAAAAATATCGAAAAAGGTATGGCACATATTCATTCTAGTTTTAATAATACAATCGTTACAATTACAGATGTTCAAGGAAATGCTATTTCTTGGGCAAGTGCTGGAGAATTAGGATTCAAAGGATCTAGAAAAAGTACTCCATTCGCAGCTAGTGAAGCAGCTGAAACAGCAGCTAAAGCAGCTATGGAACACGGATTAAAATCAGTAGAAGTATTTGTAAAAGGACCAGGTTCTGGTCGTGAAGCTGCTATAAGATCATTACAAGCAGCAGGGTTAGAAATTAGCAGCATTAAAGATGTAACACCAATACCACATAATGGTTGTAGACCACCAAAAAGACGTCGTGTATAATTAAAAATAATAAGGAAGGTGAAATAAAAAATGGCAAGATATAAAGATGAGCAATGTCGTATTTGCCGTAGAGAAGGACAAAAGTTATTCTTAAAAGGTTCAAGATGTTATTCTGACAAATGCAGTATTTCAAGAAGAAATTATGCTCCAGGACAAAATGGACAAAAAAAGAAGAAACTTTCTGAATATGGAACACAGTTAAGAGAAAAACAAAAAACAAAAGCTTTTTATGGTGTAGGAGAAAAACAATTTAGAAAATATTTCCAAATGGCTTCAAATAGCAAAGGAAAAACAGGTGAAGTATTACTACAAATATTAGAAAGCAGATTAGATAATGTTGTATATAGATTAGGATTTGCAAGTTCAAGAGCACAAGCTAGAATGCAAGTTACACATGGAGCATTTGAAGTAAATGGTCAAAAAGTTGATATACCATCATACCTAGTTAAACCAGGTGATGTAATAGCAGTAAGAGAAATAAGAAAAGATAATGGTGCTATTAAAATATCAGTTGAAGAAAATGCTTCAAGACCAGTTCCAGCTTGGTTAGAAAAAGATGTTGAAAAATTAAGTGGTAAAGTATTAGCAGTTGTTGCTAGAGAAGAAATTGACTTACCAGTTGAAGAACATTTAATAGTAGAGCTTTACTCAAAATAATAAGGCTAGCATTAGTGCTATATTTATTAAAAAGTTTATATTGGAATTTATTTTAAAGTGGAGAAATAAAATCTCACTTCTTATATTGGGAGGTAAAAATGATAGAATTTGAAAAGCCAAATATTAAATGCTTAGAGATAGATAATGATAATAATTATGCTAAATTTGTATGTGAGCCACTAGAGCGTGGTTATGGCATAACTATAGGAAATTCACTAAGAAGAATATTACTTTCTTCATTACCAGGAAGTGCAATAACTGGTGTAAAAATTGAAGGTGTTCAACATGAATTTTCTACAATACCAAATGTAGTAGAAGATGTACCAGAGATAATAGTCAATCTTAAAAGTGTAAGATTAAAATTAGACGAAAATGAAGAAAAGACTCTAAGAATTAACTTTAAGGGAGAAGGAGAAGTTAAAGCCGGTGATATTATCACAGATGGAACAGTAGAAATATTAAATCCAGATTTACATATAGCAACTGTTTCAGAAGGTGGATCATTAGTAATGGAATTAGTAGCTGATATGGGTAGAGGATACAACACAGCTGAAAAGAACAAAAAAGATGATCAACCTCTAGGATTACTTCCAATAGATTCTATCTACACACCAGTCAAAAAAGTTAATTATTCAGTTGAAAATACAAGAGTTGGACAAATGGTTGATTATGACAAATTAACAATTGAAGTTTGGACAGATGGAAGTTTAAAACCATACGAAGCTTTAAGTCTAGCTGCTAAAGTAATGACTGGACACTTAGAATTATTCATAGATTTATCAGAGGCTACAAAAAATACTAAAGTTATGGTAGAAAAAGAAGAATCTAAGAAAGAAAAAGTATTAGAAATGTCTATAGAAGATTTAGAATTATCTGTAAGATCATTCAATTGTTTAAAGAGAGCAAATATTTCAACAGTTGAAGATTTAGCAAATAAAACAGAATCAGATATGATGAAAGTAAGAAATCTAGGAAAGAAATCTTTAGATGAAGTAACAAATAAATTACATGCATTAGGATTAGATTTTGCTAGAGAAGATGATTAATAAATAGAAAAAAAGGAGGACTTGTCAAAGTGGCTACAAATAGAAAATTAGGAAAAACAACAGATATAAGATTAGCTATGCTTAAAACACAAGTAACAGATTTATTATTACATGGTCAAATCGAAACAACATTAGCAAGAGCTAAAGAAATTGCACCATTAGCTGAAAAATTAATTGCTTTAGCTATAAGAGAAAAAGACAATTATGAAACAGTAGATTGCAAAGTTGTTAAAGCTAAATTAGATAGTAATGGTAACAAAGTTACAGAATTAGTTAAAAGCAAAAATGGAAAAGAATTCTTAAAAGTAGTTAAAGAATCAACTACAGAAAAAAGACAAAAAGATATGCCTTCAAGATTAAATGCTAGAAGACAAATGATTCAATCTTTAAATAAAGTTAAAGATGAAGAAGGAAATCCTGTAGATTTAACTGCAAAATTATTTAATGAATTAGCTCCAAAATACGAAGGAAGACAAGGTGGTTATACACGTATAATCAAAGTTGGACAACGTAGAGGAGATGCAGCAGAAGTTGCTATATTAAAATTAGTTTAATAAAAGTCAGTTTTATATGTGAATAGTTAGGGGAAAAAAGTACCTCTAACTATTTTTTTTTGCATAATATAAGCGAATTTCACTAATTAAGATTTTAATCATATAATATAGTAAAATAACATAAAAACTATTAATTTCAGGAGGGATTTATGTGTTAAATTTTATAATACATTGTATTATATGGACATTAGCTATATATGCAATTATAGACATATTTAAAACTATAAAAAGCAATTTAATACCTAAAAGAATCGAATCTAACGGAATTTATATAATCGTAGCAGCTAAAAATCAGGAGCAACAAATAGAAGGATTTTTGAGATCAATAATTTTTAGAATATTATATGGTAAAGAAGATTATTTTAAAAACATAATTGTAACTGACTTAAATTCAATTGATAATACGAAAGAAATATTAAATAAATTTTCTAAAGATTACAATGAAATTAATTTAATAGAATGGGAAGATTGTAAAAAAAGATTAGACAACTTAGAATAATATTGAATTATGATTTTCTATGTGATAAACTACATAAAAAATAAGATGAAAGGCATATGAAAGTGGAACTAAAAGGAGAGCTTAAAGAAATAATATTTCAAAATGATGTTAATGGATATACAATAGGAATTATAGATACAGATGATGAAGAAATTACAGTAGTAGGGTATTTACCATTTATTTCAATAGGTGATAATTTAAAATTAATTGGAAAATTTGTAAATCATCAAGATTATGGAAGACAATTTAAAATAGATACATTTGAAAAATTGATGCCACAAACTGCTGCAAGTTTAGAGCGTTATTTATCAAACGGAATGATAAAAGGAATTGGTCCAGCTATAGCAAAAAGGATTACTGAAAAATTTGGAGAAGAAACCTTACACGTATTAAAATTTGATCCAGAGCGATTAGCTTTAGTTAGAGGAATTTCAAAAGAAAAGGCAATTGAAATATCAAATCAATTTAATGAAAACTGGGAATTATGGCAAATAGTTGGTTTTTTAGAGAAATTTGGAATAGGTGTGCAAAATGCCCAAAATGTTTATAAAGCTTTGGGCGCAAATGCTATAGAAGAAATAGAAGCTAATCCATATATTTTGATAGATGTTGCAAACAATGTAGATTTTAAATTAATCGACAAAATGGCAATGGGATTAGGGTTTGAATATAATAATGAAAAAAGAATAAAATCTGGAATAAAATATGCATTATCAAAAGCAACAATGAATGGGCATTGCACAGTTTTAGAAGATGAGCTTTACAATTATATAAGAGCACTGTTAGGAGTTCAAAATGAAGAAATAGAAAACTGCATGATTGAGCTTAAAGTAAAAGGTGAAATTTATATAGAGGAACGTGAGGATAATAATTGGGTTTATTTAGAATCATATTATAAAACAGAAGATAGTATTGTTCATAAAATATTAAATTTAAGCAAAGCAGGGAATATTAAAAAAATTCAAGATTTTGGTAATGAACTTAGAAAAGTAGAAGAAAAGACAGATTTAATATTATCTGATAAGCAAAAAGAAGCAGTTGAAGCTGTAAATGATAATAATGTTTGCATCATTACAGGAGGTCCAGGAACAGGTAAAACAACAATAATTAAAGTTATTTTGGAGCTCTTTAAATCTAAAAAAAGAAAAATTGTATTATGCGCGCCAACAGGTAGAGCTGCGAAAAGAATGTCTGAAACAACTGGCGAAGATGCTAAAACTTTGCACAGGCTATTAGAGATAGGTAAAATACAAGAAGATTCTACCAGTAAATTTAATGATTATGAAATAGCACCAATAGATGCAGATATTGTAATTGTTGATGAAATGTCCATGGTTGATATATTTTTAATGAATTATTTATTAAAAGCGTTATATCAGGGGACTAAATTAGTTCTAGTAGGTGATGTAGATCAGTTACCATCAGTTGGTCCAGGAAATGTATTAGCTGACTTAATAAATTCAGAAAAAATAAAAACAATAGTATTAAATAAAATCTTTAGACAAGCTGCAAAAAGTAAAATTATTTTAAATGCTCATAGAGTAAATAATGGTCAAAATTTTATCAAACAAGAAGAATCAGAAGAGGAATTATATAAAGATTTTTTCTATATAAAAGAAAACAATCAAGATAAAATATTAAATCAAGTTATTTCTTTATGTAGTGGCAGATTACAATCATATGGAAATTATGATTTCTTTAAAAATATACAGGTAATTACACCAACGAAAAAAGGAATGTTAGGCACAAAAGATTTAAATAAAGTGTTACAAGAGCATTTAAATCCGTTAGAAAAAGGCGGAGTTGAAAAGCAAAATTTAGGTGCATTATTTAGAATTGGTGATAGAGTGATGCAAATTAAAAATAATTATGATATATTCTGGGAAAGAGAAATTGATGAATATGAAACTGGAACAGGAGTATTCAATGGGGAATTTGGAACAATATTAAAAATTGATGAAGTAGAAAAAAGAATGAAAATAAAGTTTGATGATGAAAAATACTCATGGTATCAATTTTCAGAATTAGATCAAATAGAGCATGCATATGCAATAACAGTTCATAAAGCTCAGGGAAGCGAATTTGATATTGTTATTATGCCAATAGTGCAGGCTGCGCCAATGTTGTTAACACGTAATTTACTATATACAGGAATGACAAGAGCAAAAAAGATGTTAATAATTATTGGAAATTCAAACGTTATAGATTTTATGGTTAATAATGTTGATAGTAAAAAGAGGAATACAGGGTTAGAGCATAAACTTAAAAATATGATATAAAAATTGGGGGCAATTTATTAGGAAGGAGATTTTTATGAATCTTGAAATAATAAATAAAGCTCTCAATTTTATTTTTCCACCTGTATGCGGTTTATGTGGAAAAATTTCTAAAACATATTTATGTGAGAGCTGTAAAATTAAAATAAAAGATATGGAATTAAATGAGTTAAAAGAATATGAAAAAAAAGATTTCAAATACCATTTTTATATTTTTGAATATAAGGATATTATTAGAGATAAAATAATAAGCTATAAATTTCAAGATGATTCATATCTATTTAGATTTTTCTCAGAAATAATATTAGATAATAAAATTTTGTGTGAGTTTATAAACAAATATGATTATATTATAGCTGTTCCAATACACAAAAAAAGATTAAAAAAAAGAGGCTATAATCAAAGTGCATTAATAGCAAAGGAATTTTCAAAAAAATTGAATGTAACATATATAGAAAATATATTAGTTAAAGTAAAAAATATAAAACCACAAAGTTCGCTGAATAAAAAGCAGAGATGTGAAAATATTAAGGGAGCATACATATTAAAACATTCAGATAATGAAAATATATTAAAAGATAAAAAAGTGCTAATATTTGATGATATATATACAACAGGAAATACAGTAAATGAGTGCTCTAAAATTTTAAATTCAACTGGGTGTAAAGAAATTAGCATAATAACAATTGCAAAAGATTAAAATACTATTGACAACAACGAACAAAGGTTCTATAATGCAGTTGGTGGTGATTATAATGGAAAGACAAATTTTGCACGTAGATGTAAATAATGCATTTTTAAGTTGGTCAGCAGTAGAAATGTTAAAACAAGGATATAAAACAGATATAAGAGAAATTCCAGCAGTTATTGGTGGAGATGAATCTAGAAGAGCAGGAATAGTTTTGGCAAAAAGTATGCAAGCAAAAAACTGTGGAATATCAACAGGAGAAACTTTATATCAAGCAAGATTAAAGTGTCCAAGTTTGCAAGTTTTTCCAGGTTTAAGATACGAAAAATATAAAGAATATTCAAATAAATTGTATAATTTATTATTAGAATATACTGATAAAATAGAGCGTTATAGTATTGATGAATGTTTTCTAGATATGACAGATTATCTAATGAAAGATACTTTATTAAATAAAGCATTAGAAATTAGTAAAAGGGTAAAAAAAGAGCTGGGATTTACAGTAAATGTTGGAGTAGCAAATAATAAATTATTAGCAAAAATGGCATCTGATTTTACGAAACCAGATAGAGTACATACACTATTTAAGGAGGAAATTCCCATAAAAATGTGGAATTTACCAGTTAAAGAGCTATTTATGTTAGGAAGAAAATCCGTACCCAAATTATATAATATGAAAATAAAAACTATAGGTGATTTAGCAAATTATGATGTAAATAAACTTATAAAGCAATTTGGAAAACATGGAAAATTAATGTGGGAATATGCAAATGGAATTGATGATTCAGAAGTAGTATATATAAGAGAATTACCAAAAGGAGTAGGAAATTCTGTTACATTACCATCAGATATTAGTGATATAGAAAAAATGGAAGAAGTATTACTAGCTTTAACAGAGCAAGTTACTATGAGATTAAGAAGTTACAATATGGTAGCAAAAACTGTAAATGTGCAGTTAAGAACGAATGATTTTCAAGAATCATCTCATCAAGGAAAATTAAATTTTGCCACATCAACTACTAAAGAAATTTATGCAAAAGCTAAGCAATTATTAGAAGAAATGTATAAGAAGCGGAGATTTAATAAGATTAATAGGATTAAGATTAGATAATTTAGATAATGAAGAAGAAAGACAGCTATCATTATTTGAAAATAAAGATAACGAAAAGCAAAAACAATTAGATAAAATAGTAGATACAATAAACTTAAAGTATGGAAAAAACAGTATAACAAGAGCTGGAAAAATGAATGTAGAAAAAATTGTTAAATTAAAAGAATAAGATTTACATGAATAGGCCTATTTGATATAATTTGTCAAAAGGAGTGAGAAATATGCAAAAAAAGAGGGAAGATTATATAAATTGGGATGCTTATTTTATGGGAATAGCAATGCTTTCAGCACAAAGAAGTAAAGATCCTAATACACAAGTAGGTGCATGTATTGTAAGCAAAGATAATAAAATTTTATCAGTAGGATACAATGGAGCACCAAATGGATATGACGATGAAAATATGCCTTGGGGCAGAGAAGGAGATTTTTTAAATACAAAATATGCATATGTATGCCATGCAGAGCTAAATGCAATTTTAAATAATAAAGGTTCAAAATTAGAAGGAGCAAGAATATATGTAGATTTATTTCCTTGCAACGAATGCGCCAAAGCCATAATACAATCAGGGATAAAAGAAATCATATACAAATCAGACAAATATAATGGAACAGATGGAAATATAGTTTCTAAAAAAATGTTAGATTATTGTGGAATAAAATATACAAAATATCAAGAATCAAACGTTCAAATAAACTTAGACTTATAATGGAATTGGGGACGGTTCTAATTTCCACTTTTTGAAAAAGGAGAATTTTTATGAGTGAAGAAGATTTGTTAAAATTAGTTGATCATACATTATTAAAACAAGCATCGACATGGGATGAAATTAAATTAATTTGTGATGAAGCAATATTATATAATACTGCTTCAGTTTGCATACCGCCATATTTTGTAAAACAAGCAAAAGAATATGTTAATGAAAAAAAGAAAATTTGTACTGTTATAGGATTTCCAAATGGATATAATACAACAGAAGTGAAAGTATTTGAAACTAAAAATGCAATAAATAATGGCGCTGATGAAATAGATATGGTAATAAATATAGGAATGTTGAAAGATAAAAAATATGATGAGATATTATTTGAGATAAACCAAATAAAAGATGCTTGTGATGGCAAAATATTAAAAGTAATTATAGAAACATGTCTATTATCAGAAGATGAAAAAATAAAAATGTGTGAAATTGTTTCTAAATCAAACGCAGATTATATTAAAACATCTACTGGATTTTCAATAGCAGGTGCAACAATTGAAGATATAGAAATAATGAAAAAATATATGAGTAATGAAAAAGGTATAAAAGCTGCAGGAGGAATTTCTTCTTTTGAAGATGCAAAGATTTTTGTTCAAAAAGGAGCTACTAGATTAGGAACAAGTAAATTAGTAAATTTGGCAAAAAAACGAAACATTGACAAATAATAAACATTATGGTAACATATACTATATTAGGAGTGTACCTAAGTATAAAAACTGAGCGGTACAGGATAACAATAGTTATTTACACAGAAGTAAGATATAAGTCTTACAGAGGAGTCTTAATAAATTTTATGATGTAAGTGTTATAAAATGAAGACTAATCTCTGTAAGGTTTTTTGTTTTATATGCTTAGAAAGGGTGATGATATATATGAAATATTTTAAAAAATTAGTTGGTGATAGGATTTATTTATCCCCAAGAAATCCAGAGGATTATGAAAAATTTACAGAATGGTTAAATGATTTTGAAACAACTGATTACCTGGGAAGAAGCGGTAATATGGTATCATTGGATGCAGAAAAAGAATATTTAGAAAAAAACAGTAAAGAAGAAGCTTCATTTGCTATAGTAACATTAGATTCTGATAAATTAATAGGAACAGTAAGTTTAGAAATGATTAATCATATAAACAGATGCGCAACATTAGGAATTTTTATAGGAGATAAGAGCTATAGAAGTAAAGGCTATGGAACAGAGGCTATTAGAATGATATTAGAATATGGATTTAAATACTTAAATTTAATAAATATTAAACTAGATTTAATGTCTTTTAATGAGAGGGCTTTGAAATGCTATAAAAAATGTGGTTTTAAAGAATATGGCAGAAGAAGAAAATGCCGTTTTATTAATGGAGAATATTATGATAGTATAGAGATGGATATTTTGGCAGATGAATTTGAAGGTGATTGGATTAGGAATAAAAATCAATAAAACAGCAAAAGTGAAAATTTAAAATAGGAGTGAATATCATGAAATGTAAATATTTAGATGGATTGAAGTTTGGAATGCTATTACAATTAGCAATAGGTCCAATGTGCCTAATGGTATTTAATACTGCAAAAAATACAGGTTTTCTAGTTGCCTTATCATTAGTTATTGCCATAGCATTAGTGGATGCATCCTATATTACTTTAGCTGGATTAGGAGCAAGCAAATTATTAAACGGTAAAAAAATGAAAAAAGCATTTAAAATAATTGGATCATTAGTATTAATTATATTTGGCTTAAACATTATTTTAAATGTATTTAACATTAATATAATTGTAGTATTAAATTTAAATCCAGATTCATCTAGTGCATTTATCCAAGGTTTGATATTAACTTTATCAAATCCAATAACGATTGTATTCTGGGGAAGTGTGCTAACGAATAAGATTATTGAAGATGATTTAAAAAAGAAACAATTAGTGATGTTTTCAATAGGATTAGTTTCATCAACTTTAATTTTTCTTACTACAGTAGCAATATTAGGAACTATTTTATCTGAATTTATACCAATTGGGATTTCAAATGTATTAAATGTATTGGTTGGAATAATAATTATAGCATTTGGAATAAAAATGTTAATAAAAAAATAGAAAAAACAAAAATGTAATGCAAAAATGCTTGACAAATCCTCAAAAAAGGTGTAAAGTATATTAGCATTACATTTTTTGTGGTTAAAGCAAGCAAAAGTGCTTAGAATCTCAAGAAAGGAAGCAATAATAAATGGAAGAAAAAATTAAGTTTAGTATACTTTGCCAAATATATGGTAATTTATTAACAGAAAAACAATTTCAAATATTAGATGATTATTATAACAATGATTTATCGTTATCAGAAATAGCAGAGAACAATGAAATAACACGACAAGCGGTAAATGATGTAATAAATAAATCAAAAAACAAACTATTAGAATTCGAAGAAAAATTAATGTTTATGGAAAAAATATTAAATAAAGAAAAAATAATAGAAAATATAACAATTGAATTAGAGAAATCTAAGGATAAAATTATTACAAAAAATCAAGTTGAAAAAATAACAAAACAGCTAAAACAATTATTATAAGGATAGGGGGATCTTCAAATGGCATTTGAGGGATTATCTTCAAAATTACAAGGAATAGCAAAAAAATTCAGAGGTAAATCAAGAATTACAGAATCAGACTTAAAAGAAATGTTAAGGGAAGTAAAATTAGCATTATTAGAAGCTGATGTTAATTATAAAATAGTAAAAGAATTTATAGCAACAATTCAAGAAAAAGCATTAGGTCAAGATGTATTAAAATCTTTAACACCAGGGCAACAAGTTATAAAAATAGTAAAAGATGAATTGGTTGAATTATTGGGTGGAACAGATTCTAGAATTAATATTTCACCAAATCCACCAACAATAATAATGATGGTTGGTCTTCAAGGATCTGGTAAAACAACAACAGCAGGAAAACTTGCCAACATATTAAGAAAAGATGGTAAGAAACCATTATTGGTTGCATGTGATGTATATAGACCAGCAGCTATAAAGCAATTACAAGTATTAGGTTCACAATTAAATATACCAGTATATGCGAATGAAAACTCAAAAGATGTTGTAAAAATATCAAAGCAAGCGATTGAACAGGCAATAAGCAAATTAAATGATGTAATAATCATAGATACTGCAGGTCGTTTACAAATAGACGAAGAGCTAATGAACGAACTAAAGGATTTAAAAGGAGCTGTAAAGCCACACGAAATATTATTAGTTGTAGATAGTATGACAGGTCAAGAAGCTGTAAATGTAGCACAGACATTTAATGATGCGGTAGGCATTGATGGTGTAGTCCTTACAAAGTTAGATGGAGATACTCGTGGTGGTGCTGCGTTATCAGTTAAAAAAGTAACAAATAGACCAATTAAATATATTGCAACTGGTGAGAAGATGAATGATATTGAGCAATTTCATCCAGATAGAATGGCACAAAGAATTTTAGGAATGGGTGATGTTCTTTCAATAATCGAAAAAGCAGAAGAAGCAATATCAGAAGAAGAAGCAGAAAAATTAGAAGCTCAATTAAGAAAAAATAAATTTGATTTAGATGATTATTTAGTTCAATTAAGACAAATAAAGAAAATGGGATCTTTTTCATCTATTTTAAAAATGATTCCAGGTTTAGGAAGTAAACTTGGAGATGTAAAAGTTGATGATAAAGAATTATTTAGAATAGAGTCAATGATATGTTCTATGACAAAAGCAGAAAGGCGTAATCCAAACATAATTAATGGGCAAAGACGTTTAAGAATTGCTAAAGGTAGTGGAACAACAGTAGAGCAATTAAACAAATTTATGAAATCATTTGAAATGACTCAAAAAATGATGAAACAAATGAAATCTGAAAAAGGTATGAAAAATATGATGAAGAATCTAAAAGGTGTCGATAAAGATGCTTTAAAAGATTTGAAATTTTAAGGAGGTGAAAAATAAATGGTAAAAATCAGATTACAAAGACAAGGTGCTAAAAAAGCTCCATTCTATCATATAGTAGTTGCAGATTCTAAATCTCCTAGAGATGGAAGAATCATTGAAAAAATTGGAACATATAATCCAATGACAGATCCAGCTACAATAGTATTAGATACAGAAAAAGTTGCTACATGGATCAAAAACGGTGCTAAACCAACAGACACTGTTAAAGCTTTAATTGAAAAAGCTTCAAAATAATTTAGGTCCTGAAAGGGGAAAAAATTATGAAAGAAATATTAGAATTGATAATTACTAATCTTGTAAACAATAAAGATGAAGTATCTATTGAAGAAATAGAAGAAAATAATACTTTAAATTATAAAGTAAAAGTTTCCAAAGATGATATGGGAAAAGTTATTGGTAAACAAGGAAGAGTAGCCAAATCAATAAGAACTGTTATGAAATCTGTATCTGCCAAAGAAGGCAAAAAAGTAAATATAGATTTTGTAGAATAAGAGGTATTATGCAAGAATATTTTGAAATAGGTCAAATTGTTAATACATTCGGAGTAAAAGGTTTTGTTAAAGTAAAAGCTTTTACTGATGAATTAGAAAGATTTGAAGAGCTAAAAACTATTTTAGTTGTAAAAAATAAAAATATGATTGAAATGAAAATTGAAGAAGTTAAATATCACAAGGATATGGTACTTCTAAAATTACAAGGTATCGAAGATATGACAATGGCAGAAAAATATAAAGGATGCTATATAAGAATTCATAGAAAAGATACTAGACCGCTGGAAGAAGGAGAATATTTTATTGCAGATATTATAGGATCTGATGTATATACAGATACTGACCAATATCTTGGAAAAGTTGAAGATATATATAATACAGGAAGTAATGATATCTATGTAGTAAAAGATGAACTCGGAAAGCAAATACTGTTACCTGCTATAAAAGATGTTTTGCTAGATATAGATGTTGAAAAACAGAAAGTAATAGTTCATTTATTAAAAGGTTTAATATAATGAATGGAGGAGAAAATGAAATTTGATGTTTTAACTCTGTTTCCAGAAATGTTTGAAAGTTTAAATCAAAGCATTTTAGGAAGAGCAATTGAAAAAGATTTAATAAATATTAACCTAATAAACATTAGAGATTTTTCAAAAGATAAGCATAAAAAAGTAGATGATACTCCATATGGTGGTGGAGCAGGAATGGTTATAAGGCCAGATGTTGTATATGATGCATATAAATCAGTAAAAGATGATAATGCAAAAGTTATATATATGTCTCCACAAGGTAAAGTATTAAATCAGTCAAAAGTTAAAAGTCTTAGTAAAGAGCAGCACTTAGTATTATTATGTGGTCATTATGAAGGAATTGATCAAAGAGTCTTAGACGAAATTGTAGATGAAGAAATTTCTATAGGAGATTATGTTTTAACAGGAGGAGAAATTCCAGCAATGGTTTTAATTGATTCTGTAAGCAGATATGTAGAAGGAGTAATTAGCGATGAGTCTACAGAAGAAGAGTCATTTTCTAATAATTTATTAGAATATCCACAGTATACAAGGCCAGAAATATTTAATGAAAAGCAAGTTCCAGAAATATTAAAATCTGGACATCATGAAAATATTAAAAAATGGAGAAGAGCTGAATCTTTGAAAAATACATATACAAAAAGACCAGAGCTTTTAAAAGATATAAATTTATCTGAAGAAGATAAAAAAATTTTAGGAAATATGGGGAATAAGACCCAAAAAATTTAAGAAAGGAGAATATCGATGGATATCATAAAATCAATTGAACATGAGCAAATGAAAAATGCGATTCCAGACCTTAAAGTTGGTGATACAGTAAGAGTACACCAAAGAATAAAGGAAGGTAATAGAGAAAGAATCCAAGTATTCGAAGGAATAATAATTAAAAAACAAGGTGGAGGATTAAATGCAACATTTACAGTAAGAAGAGTTGCATATGGATGTGGAGTTGAAAAAACATTCTTAGTACATTCACCAATGGTAGAAAAAATTGAAGTAGTTAGAGTAGGAAAAGCAAGACGTGCTAAATTATACTATTTAAGAGATAGAGTAGGAAAAGCTGCTAAAACTAAAGAAGCTATAGGAGAAAGAATTGAGACTAAAGAAATAGTTATCAAAGGTGCTGAAATTGAAGAAGCTCCAGTTGCTGAAGAAGTAATAGCTCCAGCAGAAGAAACTGTTGAAACTCCAGTAGTAGAAGAAACAGTAGCTCCAGTAGAAGAAGCAGTTGAAGCTCCAGTAGCTGAAGAAGCTAAAGCTGAAGAAACAACTGAAGAGGCTCCAAAAGCTGAGTAATCTGAAAGAAAAAATCTAATTGTACACAAATACAATTAGATTTTTTTTTGACAATTTACATAAAAGATGATAAAATTAAGTAATATTGTAAGGAGATGAAGACATATGGAATATAATTTTGAAGATGTAAAAAATGAGCTAAAAAATTTAAAGGAAGAAATTTTAAAAGAATATGATAATTCACCAAGTTATAGTGTTAGAGTTAACTTAATGCCAAAAGCACATAATGCTATGAGCGAATGGGAGAAAGTAGACAATTGGGGAACTCTTTCTAAAGAGCAAATACAAGAGGCAAGAAATAGAGGAATTATGCATCCTGTAGGAAAAGAATATGAAAATTATCTAATTGAATTAGGATTTGATCCTAAAGAATTTAAGGAAAGTTTAAAGCTAATAAATAATCCACAGAATGCACATAAAAATCCGACAACAATAGCAATTCATGAAATGAGTCCAGGAATTATTAAAAATAAGCCAGAAGGATTTAAAGTAAAAAGTGAAGAAATATCAACTAAACCTAAAAATTATACAGTGGAAGAATTATATGCAGAGGGTGTTACTGAAGAAGAGCGTAATGAAATGTTTAGAAAGAATAGAGGATTTAATCATTATGAAAAAATAGCAAGAAATGCAGGGTACAATCAAGGTCATGGAAGAACAATATTATATCATGCAGGAATTTATGATAAAGGATTAATGAACAGACCAGAAATTGAAATATTAATGCCAGCAACAGCTTCACCAGACCAAGTTTCAAATAGTAATGTAACACCATATGTATATGGTATAGAAAGATGTGTAAATGATTCTCAAAATTTCCACTTAGCAATAGCAAATCAAGCTATGTTATCAGCATTTGTTTTAAGAGAAATGGGATATGATGATAAAAAGTTAGCTTGTATATTCCATGTACTTCCACATAATGCATTAGCAAAAAATCATGGAGCATGTCCAGCGAGAATGATAGATGCCTCTTCATTAGTTGAAGAAAGTAAAGAAAGAGCTTTAACTGAAGATGAGATGAATATAGTAAAAGAATATGTGCCTTGGCAAGTTTTTCAAGAGCTTGTAATGGAATTTTTTGAACGTAATAAATTCCCAGAAGAGCTAGAAAAGAAATTTATATATGATATGTCAGATTATGATGCATATATGAAAAATCCAGATGAGTATGATTATAAAGTAAGAAAAGCATTAAAACCTAAGAGAGTAGCTCCAAAAGGTACAAATATTGTTCCAGAAAAAGAATCTTTAGAAATTATAAAAAATCTTCCAAAAGAGGAAATGATGAAAATTCTAGAGAATGTTCAAAAAGAAGAATTGATGAATCTAGAAAATAATGATAGATAAAAATCAAGAAGGTAAATATAAAAATTTACCTTCTTTTTTTATGATTAAAAATCTGAATTTATTTAAAATTACATCCAAGTTTTATTTTGTCAGCTTGATCTTGTGTAATATAATTATATTTTACCATTGAACGAATTACTTTGGATTGTCTGTTTTTGCATAATTCTAAATTGACAGTTGGAGCATAAGCACTAGGTGCATTTGGAATTCCTGCTAACATAGTTGCTTCATCCAAAGTTAAATCTTTAGGTGATTTTTTTAAGTATCCATAACAAGCATCGTAGATACCATAATAACCATTACCATAATAAATAGTGTTAACATATAATTCAAATATTTCTTCTTTTGAATAATTTTTTTCTAAATGATAACTTAAAATAAGCTCTGCAGATTTTCTTGAAATATTATCTACAGGATCTTCCATAAAATAAAGATTTTTGGCAACTTGCTGAGTTATAGTGCTACCACCTTCTACAGCATTTTTAGCTTTTATGTTAGAAAAAATTGCTCTGCCCAAAGAAACCAGGTCAATTGCACCATGCTCTTTAAATCTATGATCTTCTACAGCTATGGTAGCATTAATCAGATTTTCTGATAAATCAGAGTATTTTACAAAAGTATCTTCAGATTGGATCTGTTTTACTTTATCAGATAAACTGATCTTGCTAACTGCTGAATTATATAAATTGTAACCAGTTAGAGCAAAAAAGGCACCAAAAATTAATATGATAATTAAAATTAATAAAATAAGTTTTCTTACTAATTTCATAAAATAATTCCTTTCTTGTGTATTATAAGGTAATTATATAAATAGAAATTAGTTATTTCAAGCATATACACTAAATTTTCATATAACATTGGATGTAAAAAAATTATTGCTATTGAAAAAAATAAGGTATGATGATAGAATAAGCCTAATATTTTAAGAATTTGAAAGGAAGTATTGTATGTCAAAGTTTGTTCATCTACACGTACATAGTGAATTTAGTTTATTGGATGGGGCGAATAGAATAAAAGATTTGCCAGTAAGAGCAAAAGAGCTAGGAATGGATTCTATAGCCATTACAGACCATGGTGTAATGTTTGGAGTTATTGATTTTTATAAAGCTTGTAAGGCAAATGGAATAAAGCCTATTATAGGTTGTGAAGTATATATGTCTCCAAGAACAAGATTTGACAAAGAGCCTGGAATTGATAATAAATACAATCATTTAATATTATTAGCAAAAGATAATAATGGATATAAGAATTTATCAAAGCTAGTATCATTGGGATTTATTGATGGATATTATTATAAGCCAAGAATAGACAAAGAGCTTTTGGAAAAATATCATGAAGGATTAATATGTTGTAGTGCTTGTTTAGCTGGAGAAATAAGTCAATATATTTTAAAAGATAATATAGAGCAAGCTGAAGAATCAGCAATGTGGTTTAAAAACTTATTTGGAGATGATTACTATTTAGAAATACAAGCTAATACTTTAAGAGAGCAGGTTTTAGTAAATCAAAAGTTAATAGCTATGTCTAGAAAGTTAAATATTCCATTAGTTGCAACAAATGATGCGCATTATTTAAGAAAAGAAGATTATTATAATCATGAAGTTTTGCTTTGTGTTCAAACAGGTAAAAGAATGACTGATGATGATAGAATGAGTTTTACGACGAATGACTATTATATTAAGTCACCTGAAGAAATGGAAGAATATTTTGTTAATATTCCAGAAGCATTAGAAAATACAGTTAAAATATCAGAAAAATGTAATGTGGAGTTTGAATTTGGAAATACAATTCTTCCTAATTATGATGTACCAGAACAGTTTGAAACTCATTATGATTACTTAAAAAAATTAAGTAATGATGGAATGAAGAAACGATATGGAAATGATATACCACAGGATATATTAGATAGAGAAGAATATGAACTATCAGTTATCAAAAAAATGGGATATGTAGATTATTTCTTAATTGTTTGGGATTATATTAATTGGGCTAAATCTCAGGGTATTCCAGTAGGTCCAGGTCGTGGATCTGGTGCAGGATCTATAGTTGCGTATTCAATAGGAATTACAGATATAGATCCAATAAAGTATAGCTTGATTTTCGAAAGATTTTTAAATCCTGAAAGAATAAGCATGCCTGATTTTGATGTTGATTTTTGTTATGAAAGAAGACAAGAAGTAATTGATTATGTTTCAAGAAAATATGGGCATGATCATGTTTCACAAATTATTACTTTCGGAACAATGTCAGCTAGAATGGTAATTCGTGATGTAGGTAGGGCACTAGATGTTCCATATGCTGAAACAGATAAGCTTGCTAAAATGATTCCAAATGAAATTCATATAACAATAAAAAAAGCACTTGAGCAAAACAAAGAATTTAATGAATTATATGAGCATAATGAAGAAACAAAGAAATTAATAGATATAGCTATGGGGCTTGAAGGTTTACCAAGACAGGCTTCAACTCATGCTTGCGGTATTGTTATTACAAAAGATCCTGTAGATACATATGTACCATTATATGTAAGAGATGATTTAATATCAACACAATTTATAATGACAACCTTAGAAGAGCTAGGGCTTTTAAAGATGGATTTCCTAGGATTAAGAACATTGACAGTTATACAAGATACAATTAATTTAGTAAAACAAAATCAAGGAATTGATGTTGAATATGATAAAGATATGAATGACCATAAGGTATATAAATTGTGGCAAGATGGAGATTCAGTTGGAATATTTCAATTTGAAAGTCAAGGTATAACAAACTTTATGAAAGAATTAAAGCCTGATTGTTTTGAAGATATTGTCGCAGGGGTTTCATTATATCGTCCAGGACCGATGGATCAGATTCCAAGGTATATTGCTAATAAAAAAGATCCAGAAAATGCAATATATACACATCCAGCATTAAAACCAATTCTAGAAGTAACATATGGTTGTATGGTTTATCAAGAGCAAGTTATGCAAATTGTTAGAGAGCTTGCAGGTTATTCATTAGGTAGAGCTGATTTAGTAAGAAGAGCAATGGGTAAGAAAAAACTTGATGTTATGGCAAAAGAAAGAGAATATTTTATTCATGGTCAAACTGATGATGAAGGAAATATAGTGATACCAGGTTGTATAAGAAATGGGATTGATGAAGCATCTGCTAATAAAATTTTTGATGAGATGGCAGAATTTGCAAAATATGCATTTAATAAATCACATGCTGCTGCATATGCAGTAGTATCATACAGAACTGCGTTTTTGAAAGCATATTTTCCAGCAGAGCTAATGGCTGCAACACTTAATAGCTATTTGGGAAATTTGGATAAAGTACCATTTTATATTGATGAATGTAAAAGAATGAATATTGAGATATTAAAGCCTGAGATTAATAAATCATATACAAAATTTACCGTTGAAAATGGCAAAATTAGATTTGGACTTGGAAGTATTAAAAATGTAGGAATTGCAGTATTAGATGCAATTGTTAAAAATAGAGAAGAGCATGGTAATTTCAAAGATTTAGCTGATTTTTGTGAAAGGATGCAAAATGACTCTGTTAATAAAAAATGTATTGAAAGTTTAATAAAATCAGGAGCAATGGATGAATTTAATCAGACAAGAGCTACATTATTGGCTTCTTTTGAAGACATTGTAGATAGCATAAATACTTCATCTAAACATAGTTTAACAGGGCAGATAACGATGTTTGATATGGCAATGGGAAATGAACAAGAATTAGAGCTTGATAAGATTAAATATAATTATACAACTTTAGAAGAATATACTGAAAAAGAGCTATTAGCCATGGAAAAAGAGATGTTAGGATTATATATAACAGGGCATCCATTAGAAGCTATGAGGTCGGAAATCGAACAACAAACTAATATAAATACTTTAAAAATGATTGAGGCAAAAGAGGAGGAACTTGAAATAGGAAAACAAGTTTATAAAGATGGTCAAATTGTAAAGATCGCAGGTATTATTAGCAGTATAAAGAAAAAATATACAAAGACTAATAAATTAATGGCTTTTGTAACTATTGAAGATTTATATGGAGCGTGTGAGATTATTGTATTTGAAAATGCCTATATGAATGCATCAGATTTTTTAATAGAGGACAATATTGTATTGATAGAAGGAAGATTAAGTATTAGAGAAGATGAAGATACTAAAATTGTAGCTAACAAAATTACAAAATTTGGAGCAAAAAATAAAACAAATCTTTGTATAAATATTACTGAATTAACAGAAGAGCAAAAAGAAAAATTAAGGGGCGCTATTAAATTTTTTGCAGGAGATAGAAATAATATTGTTGTAAAGATTATAAATGGCGAGAATATTGCTATGGCTGGTGGAATATTTATAAATGATGAAATTATAAATGAGTTAAGACAAATTGTAGGATATGATAAAGTAAAAGTTGAAGAAAATTAAATTGACTTTTATGTCAACATATGATATTATTATATGTATATTTTTTCAAATTGTTGAAAAAAGTAAAGCGGGCAATTGCTTGCACTTAACTATTCACATCATTCTGCAGCTGATGATGTTTAATATATAAGCATATTTTTAAAAAAACAACTAACTTAACAATCTTCCGTACTATGGAAGAAAGGAGAACACGGCTATGAGTATTTCTTTAAATGAAGAATGGGCTTTTTGGATTATCTTAGTATACTTGTTCTTATCTGCAATTGTTTTATTAGTAGTGAATGTAAGTATGCTAGAGAAAAATCGTAAATTAGTGTATTTTACCAATATTATTGGAACTGTAATGACAGTATTCGCAATATTAAAATGGATTGGTGGTTCAGTTATGTGCTATGGCGACGGCGGAGTACATGGATTGAATAATATGATGGACCAATTGTTTGAAGTATTGGCGGCTATGATAATCGGATACACGCCATCAACAATTTTACTTATAATAACCACAAAGATAAAAAAAGCTCTTTTTTACAAACAAGAGCAAACTGAAAAAGGCAAAGTATAATTGAGTAAAATAATTAAGCTGCAAAAGACCTGCACCATTTGGTGTAGGTCTTTTTTTATTAGTTTTGTTGTTGTCTTCTTTGAGCTTTTCTTGCTTTTCTGCATTCTGGGCATCTTTGTGGTTCATTATCAAAACCTTTTTCTGCGTAAAATTGTTGCTCACCTTCAGTGAAAATAAATTCAGCTCCACAGTCTTTACATACTAATGTTTTATCTGCCATAGTAGATGTACCTCCTTCTCCAAAAATATCATTTAACAATCTTTTGACACATTGTACCTTAAAAAATGAAGGAAATAGTCTACTTAATAATTAAATTTTATAGCTTAAACAATAAAGCTAGGCTGATTGTAACACATATTGTTTTAAAATACAAGTAATAATATTTAAAGCATTAAATATTAATTTTGTCGAAAAAAAGAACAATTAATTATTAAAAAACATATTGTATAGTAATCTGACATATTTTGGAGGAATTAATATGAATAAAATAAAAAAGGGAGATATAGTTTCAAGATATTCGCACCAAAATGATATATTATTTTATGTGGAAAGAATAATTAAAAGTGAAAATAGAGGCAAATGTGTAATAATCAAAGGAATTACATTTAGAATAGAAGCAGATGCACCTTTTGATGATTTGAAAGTGGAAAATGAAAAGAAAATTATAAGTAAGGATCTTTTTAGTTATAAAGAGCAAATATACAACAAAAAGAATAGATCAATATTGCAAACTGGAAAAATATTGCATATAGATGGAGATAAGAATTATAGCGAAAAAACGGATAGATATTATAAATCGAAAGGTTTAAATTATGTTGTAAAACATGTGCCAGAATACAAACAGCCAAGTATGATAAATTTGTTATTGAATAAGTATAATCCTAGTATTTTAATTATAACAGGTCATGATGGAATGATAAGAACAGGAAAAAACTATAATGATATTAATAATTATAGAAATTCGCGTTATTTTATTAGATCAGTTTATGAGGCTAGATTGTGGAATCCTAATAGTGAGCAATTTGCAATATTTGCAGGAGCATGTCAAAGCTTTTATGAGGCTATTATTGCTGCAGGTGCGAATTTTGCTTCTTCCCCAGGAAGGATTCTTATAGATTTTATGGACCCACTTATTGTAGCAGAGAACATAGCTACAACAGATAATAGCAGAATTGTAGTTATGTCAGATTTAGAAAATAAAATAAGGAACGGAAGAAAAGCTATAGACGGAATAGGTGTACGTGGAAAACGGTTTGTAATATTTCTGTAATATAAATGTAATCTAAATGAAAAGAAAAGGAAAATAGACTTGAAAACATAGTAAAAACAATACTTTAAGCTATTCGACAAGAAAAAACGTATTTTGACTTTTTTTTATCATGATGCTATAATCGCTTTAGAATAACGAAGTAGGTGATTAAATGATTTTCAAAAACGATATAACAAGCATTAAAGCAGATTTAGGAGAAAAAGTAGGACAAAAAATAATAGTCAAAGGTTCTCTAGGAAGGAGCAAGTCGTTTGAAAAAGAAGCTACAATTGAAAAGACTTATCCAAATATCTTTGTAGTTAAATATGATGACAATGACAGAAATGTAACATATAGTTATACAGATGTTTTAACACGTACAATTGAAATGCAAGTATTTGATGGAAATCAATATACTCCATTTATGCCAGAAGTAGTAGAAGTAAAAAGAAGAAGAAGAAAAGTTTAATTGAATAAAAAATAATAATTAAAGGTTATAGATAAGGTAAATTTCATAATTTGCTTTATCTATTTTTTATGAATTTAAATGTGGAAAGACATATTTTTTATAGTTTCTAATATATATAAAGTAAATAGTGAGAAAAAATTCACAAGTATTAGAAAGGAGTAAGTAAAATGGATTTTGAGACAGAAAAAATATGTTTAAATCAATTAGTAGGGCAGAAAAGAGATGTTTTTAGTGTAGAGGAAAATATAATAATACCAGATATAAAACCCGATATTTTAAGTACAATAGATACTTCAGGGAATGTGTATATTTATAAGAAAGAATTAATTAATGGAAAATTAAGAATAGATGGAGGAATTCAAGTTTATGTTATGTATGTAGCAGATGATGAAGCTAATAATATAAGAGGAATTCAGTCAAATATTGATTTTTCTAAAAATATTGATTTAGATATCAATGATGAAAATGTTGATTTTAATTGCAGTATTAATTTGAAAGCTGTAGAATGTAAAATTTTAAATGGTAGAAAAATTAATTTAAGAATGGAAATGGAATCATCAGTTACATTATATAGCAATGAAAGTAAGGAATTTGTTAAAACAGTAACTAATGTAAATAATATACAAATGATTAGTGATTCAATCAAAATTAATTCATTAAAAGGAAGAGGTGAAACGATTGTTACAGCAAAAGATACAATATCTGTTGAAGAAAATTTGGCAGATATTATGAGTAGTGATATAACTGTCAAAAATAAAGAGCTAAAAATTAGTTATAATAAAGTATTATCAAAAGCTGATGCTGTTATACAGCTTATGTATCTTACAGAGGATGAACAATTAAAATATGTAACATCTCAAATTCCAATTATGGGATTTATTGACATTCAGGGAATTTCTGATGATGAAATTTGTGAATGCAATTATGAAATAAGAAACATTATATTGAAACCAAATAATGTTGAAGATCATTCTGTAAATGTAGAAATTGAATTTTTAATAAAGTGCACAGCATATGAAGATAGAAATATTGATTTGATTCAGGATTTATATAGCCCAGAAGAAGATATTGTAATGGAACAAGAAACAGTAAAATTAATGCAAAATAAGAATATGATAAATGATTCTTGCAATGTTGTAGAGAAAATCAGTATTCCTGAAATGAAAGATAAAAAAATATATGATGTTAAAGTAAAATCTAATATTGTAAAAGAAAATATATATAATAGCTCTATTACATATGAAGGGGAGCTAATATTATACATTTTATTTGAGTCAAATATGTCTAATAGATTAGAAGTAAAAGAGCAAACTGTAACATATACACATACGATTAATTCAGATAACATAAATAAGAATACTAAAATTAACACAACTACTGACATTTCATCAAGAAATATTGCTTTTCCTTCAGAAAATATGATTGAGGTTAGTATTGATATAAATTATTTGTTAGACATGTATACAGATAATTCTATAAATTTAGTAAAAAGCATTAAGGTAGAAAAATCAGAAATATTGACAAGACAAAATAGTTTAGTGATTTATTTTGTTAAAGAAGGCGATACTTTGTGGAAAATAGCCAAAAAATTCAAAAGTACGATTGAAGATATTGCACAGATGAATAATATAGAAAATACAGAAAAAATAAATGTAGGAGATCAATTATTTATTCCTAAGTATGCATACAGTCAAATATCATAAAAAAGAGGAAATGATATATTCTAGAAATAGAATTAATTTATTTAAACATAAAGTGCCTAAAAAGAGCGAAAAATTCAATAATTTGAAAGTTAATCCAAAGAAAAAGGTAATATTTAAAGTAATAATTGTGTTTTTAATTGAAATATTTATAGCTGTAAATATAATTAACCAAATATCTCCTGCTATAAATATAGATTGCATTAATAAAGCTAAAGGTATAGCTAATATTATAATAAGTAAACAGTGTTCAATAGTGATGAAAGATTATAAATATGAAGATATAGTTAATATTATCAAAGATAAAGATGACAAAATCCGATTAATAAAGTTTAATATAGTCCCAATAAATGAGATAACATCTGAAGTATCTTATAATGTACAATCAGAGCTTAACAATTTGGATGAATCATATTTGGTAACAAGATTAGGTAATTTTTCAAAAATTAAAATATTATCAAATAAAGGGCCAAAGGTTAGGATAAGAATTTCTACAATGGGAAATGTTGAAACAGAGCTAAAATCTGAAATTAAATCAACTGGAATAAATCAAACATTACATCAAATCTATTTAAATGTAAAATGTGAAATATCTATAATAACACCATATACAAGTGCTACTGAAAGTATAAATAATCAAGTGTTAATCGCACAATCAATAATAGTGGGAGAAGTTCCGAATAGTTATTACAATTTTAATAATGTTGATGATGATGCGGCTTTAAATCTTATAGAATAAAAAGTTTATTTTTGTATATAATAAAAAATAATTGACACTTATTGTTATTATGGTAAAATATATATAATTATAACAGAGAAGATGGAGTATTTAATGAAATTTTTGATTATTGAAATATTATAATCAAAAGGAGGCATACAAATGAAGAATATGTTAAAAAAATTATTTGCAATATTGATTATTATTAGTAGTTTAATTTTAAGTTTTTTTTATAGTAGCTCCCAGGCAGTAACGTTAGATTTATCTTATGGATTGAGTGGTACAGCGATTGAAGAAAATAGTAAGAATATTAAGATATATCCTGGAGAAGAAATAGAGGTTTTAATTTCTATAAATGGTCAATCTGATGAATCAAAAATTATGTCTATATATGGCAATTTGGAATATGATAAAAACTTATTAGAAATTGTGAAGGATCCGGAAAATGATAAAAATGCAGATATTGCATTATGCAATGGATGGGCAATTGGAAATTTAAATATAGAAGATTTAAGATTTATAGTGTATACTCCAAATAAAGAGCGTAAAGATGATGTAGTTAAAATAAAGTTTAAAGTAAAAGAAGAATGCGAAGCAAAAAATACTACAATTTGGCTAAAAAATATAATATATTATGATGAATATCAGCAACCAGTAGCTAGCAATAATAATGAAGTGTCAATAAATATTCCGTTGGCCAAAGAAAGTAATATGGTAACAATATTAATAGGATTTGTAGTTGTAATTATTGTTGCTTTAATATTAATCATATTATTAAAATTGAAAAATGCTGGAGTAAAAAGAGGTCTTTTAGCTCCAAAAGAAAGCAAAAAAGAATCAGAAAATAATGAAGTTGTTTCAAAAGAGCAAATAGAAAATCCTGATGAGAAAAAAGAAAATTAATAATAAATAACAAATAGTATCTAATATGCAAAATTAGATACTATTTTTGTTTTTGAAATACTTGAAAATTCAAAGAAAATTCAGTATAATGTATTGGAATTTTATATATGAAAGGAATGAATTTTAATGTCAGAAAAAATAGTACCAATTACATTACTTACAGGATATTTAGGAGCTGGAAAAACAACTCTTATGAATCATGTGTTAAATAATCAACAAGGTTATAAAGTAGCTGTAATTGTAAACGATATAGGAGAGGTAAATATAGATGCAGATTTGATTGGTAAAGGTGGAATTGTTCAAGAAGAAGATGCTAGTTTAGTACCATTATCAAATGGATGTATTTGTTGTACATTAAAGGTAGATTTAATGCAACAAATAGTAGATTTAATAAAAACTAGAAGATTTGATTATATATTAATTGAAGCTAGTGGAATTTGTGAGCCAATGCCAATTGCTCAAACAATTACAGTTTTATCAGAGCAATCAGAGCAATATGGATTACCTAAAATTTGCAGATTAGATAATGTAGTAACAGTAGTTGATAGTTTACGTCTAAGGGATGAATTTAATTGTGGAGATAATTTAGTTCAAGAGCATATTGATGATGAGGATATCGAAAATTTATTAATACAACAAATCGAATTTTGTAATAAAATAATATTAAATAAAGTAGACGAAATTTCAGAAATCGAATTAAAGAAAGTAAAAGCAATAATTAGAAAGTTACAACCAAAAGCTGAAATAATAGAAACAAATTACGGAAAAGTTGATGTAGATAAAATTTTAGATACAAATGCTTTTAATTTCGAAGAGGCTTCTATGTCTGCTGGTTGGATTGAAGAATTAAATAGAGATGATAATCAAGATGAAGATGATCATGGACATGAAGAGCATCATCATGAAGAAGATAATAACGATGAGGATGAACACGAACAACATCATCACCACCATCACCATGATGATGAAGGTGAAGCGGAAGAATATGGAATTGGAACATTTGTATATTACAGAAGAACACCTTTTAATAAAGATAAATTTGAAAAATTTGCTGCAAGTTTTCCAAATAATGTTATAAGATGTAAAGGGGTTTTATGGTTTGCAGATGAACCAGAATCTTCATATGTATTTGAACAATCTGGAAAACAAATTCAAGCTTTCTGTGCTGGTGAATGGGTTGCTTCATTTAAAGAAAAAGAGCAAAAACAAATAATTGCACAAAATCCTGATATTCTTAAAGAATGGGATCCTCAATATGGAGATAGAGTTGTAAAGCTTGTTTTCATAGGACAAAAAATGGATAAAGAAAAAATTATTGCAGATTTAGATAACTGTATGGAATAAAAAATTAAGCCACAATTAATATTAATTGTGGCGTTTTTATTATTTTTTAAATAAAGATTTTATTTTTTCAAAAATTCTTTCAAATATATTTTTCTTGTTTTTTCTAATTAGAGATTTTTCCTTTGAAACTGGGGAGTCATCTATTCTTGTACGATTTTTAAAAATATTATTAGAATCATATTTTTCTGATTTGCTTTTCTCATAATTATATTTTAATGTATTTAATTTCTTTAGATATATATTTCTTTCTTCTTCTGTATTGCATAAGTAATCTAAATATAATCCAGCTAATATTTCTCTTGATTTGTTTTTTAAATTCAAATTATTTATATCAAACTCATCAGTACAATTTAAAAATAAATTTGGCTTATATGTATTAGATTTATTAGTCTCATAAAATTTTATGATATAATCTGGAATTTTATTTTTTTCAGTTGTATCTAAATAGTTTAGAATTTCTAATACTTCAACTAAAGCTTCTCGATATTCGATATTAAGCATTGTATCCTCCTATTACTATCTATCTATAGATATTTTTTTATTTTTTAAAGTTTCCTGTGCAGTTCTATCAACTTGACCTGTTGGTGAAAGTCCTAAATCTGCTAAATTTGATTTAGAAATTCGTGGTTTATGGTAAGGTAAATCAATAAATTCTGGGATATTATACAAATTTCGAATTTTGTTTTGATAAAATTCATGATTTCTAAAATTCAATACTGGCATTTTTCCAGTTATGAAAAATTGTAATCTATCAAGGAAACTTTCTTTTTCAGTGTGATGAATAGTAATAGCTCCAGAAGTTTTTGCTGAAAAATCTTTTGGCGAAAGTTCTAAGTTAGATACTACAATATTTGTAAACTTATCTGTTCCTGGTGTTACATCCATTGAATTATATTCTTTTTGTGGAACAAAATAAACTCTAGATTCTCTTTTACCATCAAGCGGTTCGCTTACGAATAAATATCCTTTTGGAATATTGACAGATCCTATGCGTTTAGATAAATCTTCAAGAGGTTTATCATAGATATAGGTTATATATGATTTAGGAAGAATTTCTCCATTTTCTGTATATTCTGTACCTTCAACAGAAACGATTGGGTTAAAAGATTCAAGAAATTTTGCTCTTTCAGGGAAAGTAATAATTTCAGATTTTCTTTCTTGAGTTACATTTCCAACTTTTTTTCTAGGAGTAGATAGATGAGCGCTATTTGTATGAAATGTACAATTCCTTTTAAAGCTTTCTTTTTTTTCTTCCTGAAGGAATTTATAATATTCAACTAAATTTTTTGCTGCAGTATCAATTTCATTATGAATACCAATAGTCATATGATTTAGATTCATATTTCTAATTTTATTTGAATCATCATAATTTTGTAAGTAATAAAGATAATCTGAATTTCGATTTTCGAGATGTTCTTCTTCTAGACGCATTGTTTTTGCAATTTCTCTTTCAAATGTTGAAAAATCTATGGCTGGAATATATCCTTCCTTTGGATGTTTTTCATTTTCTGAAAGCTGAGTAACAACTTTTAATTTATGCCAACCATCAGCACCAGTAAAGTGCCAAGATAATCTAAAGTCAGAAGCTGAAATAGCTATATCAGTTATGTCATATGGTGATATTCCAAATTTATTTGTATTAGGGTTAAACTTGTGAATACATTTATTAACATAGTTAGAATTAGGAATATTGGCTAATAGTCGAGCAACTGTTTTTTGAACGAGTTCTCTGGGTACATTATCTATAAATAGCCATGAAATATCTATGTGAGTGTAAACTAAATTTGTGTTTGAGGATGTATCTAAGAAATTAAAATTTTTAGAATCATTTGATTTATTAGGCAATAGTTGATCTGATTCAGTTAGGTTCTTAAAAAATGATTGCATTGTGCCAAGACCATCTGTTTTTTCATTAATATTCGTATATTCATTGTTTTCCATAAAAAGCTCCTTTTTCTCATTCGTAATATATTATATTAAGTTTACCATTAAGATAAATATATTTCAATAAAATAAAAAAATTTAGTAATATTTATTTTGTAAAGTGAATATAATTTAGAGATATGTTTTTTAGGAGGGACATGCTATATGCATTCACAATATGAAAAAGAAAATATTATTGAAGATAAAACAGAAGAGCAAAAGAGAGCTGAATTAATGCAAACTATATTGCATACTAAAAAAGTTATTAACGAGGCTAATATGAATTATGAATTTGCTGAAGGAAAGCTAATTGATTATTTTTTATATACAATGAAGGCAGAGCAAGCGAAATTAGACTATCTTATATCTAAAGCAAAATCAATTGGTGTATGTGTTGATTTAGGAGAGCATATTAATATAAAAAACAGTTGATTTTGATGATTGTAAAAGTTGTCATAATATGATAAAATAACTACATTGATAATAAAAAAATATGAAGGAATAAAAAATGATAAAATTAAGTAATATTAAAATTAGAGAAGATTTATCAGAAAATCAGTTATTTGATAAAATTTTTAAGAAATATGGAATAGATATAGAAGATGTTTCAATTAGAAGAATTGTAAAAAAGTCAATTGATGCAAGGAATAAAGATGATATTTATTATAATTATTCAGTAGAAATTGAATGTAAAAATGAAAATAAAATTAAAGGTGCACAAAAAGTTAAGAAAGATGAGCCTTTGAAGTGTACAGTGAAAAGAAATAGTAAAGTTAAACCTGTTGTAATTGGGGCAGGACCAGCAGGTTTATTTGCTGCTCTAATATTAGCACAAAATGGATTTAAACCGATTATTATAGAGCAAGGAAAATGTGTTGAAGATAGACAAAAAGATGTTGAAAAATTTTTAAAAACGGGTAAATTAGATGTAACATCAAATGTACAATTTGGTGAAGGAGGAGCTGGAACGTTTTCTGATGGAAAACTTACAAGTGGAATTAATAGTCCATATTGCAAAATTGTTTTACAAGAATTTTATAATTTGGGTGCACCAGAGCAAATTTTATATATAAATAAACCACATATTGGTACTGATAATTTAATTAAAATTGTTGCAAATATGAGAAATAAAATTATAGAGCTAGGTGGAGAATTTTTCTTTCGAGAAAAAGTAATAGACTTTGAAATAGTTGATTCTAAGATTAAATCTGTGATTTGTAAAAGCGGAAAGAAATTTGAGACTGATGCTGTTATTCTTGCAATAGGGCATAGTGCAAGAGATACATTTGAAACATTATATAAAAAAGGCGTAAAAATGGAAAAGAAAAACTTTTCTGTAGGAGTTAGAATTGAACATAAACAAGAAATGATTAATAAATCTCAATATGGTAATAAATGTAAATTGAAGTTGCCACCAGCTGAATACAAATTAGCATATCATGGAGAGCAAAGATCATGTTATACATTTTGTATGTGTCCAGGAGGAACAGTTATGGCATCTTCTAGTGAAAAAGGAACAATTGTAACTAATGGTATGAGTAAGTTCGCAAGAGCTGGAGAAAATGCTAATAGTGCAGTTCTAGTAAATGTAGGGCCAGAAGATTTTAAAGGAGAATCTCCCTTGGAAGGAATGTATTTTCAAAAAGAATTGGAAGAAGCTGCTTTTAAATTAGGTGGATGTAATTATTATGCACCGATTCAAAGATTTGAAGATTTTAAAAACAATAGAAAGTCAACATTTATAGGAAATGTAAAACCAACATATAAACCAGGAGTAACATTATCAAATTTAAATGAAATATTACCAGAATACATTTCAAAAACATTAGTTGAAGGGATTAATTATTTTGATAAATTAATAACAGGTTTTGCAGATCCAGATAGTATTTTAACAGGTTTGGAAACTAGAAGTTCATCACCGGTACAAATAACAAGAAATGAAGATAAAGTTTCAAATATAGAAGGTTTATATCCATGCGGAGAAGGTGCTGGGTATGCAGGAGGAATTATGTCTGCCGCAGTGGATGGAATAAAATGTGCAATAGCAATAATGGAAAAATAGAGGCAGAGAAGAGAAAAAGGAAAAAAGGGAGAAGAAAAAAGGGAAAACGAAAAAATGGAAAACGGGACGGTTCTAAATTCCACTTTTGTGGAATTTAGATCCGTCCCGTTTTCCTTTTAATTTTTATCATTTTTTTTCATATACAGAATATCTTTATAATAAAGTTGGATAAGTTATTTTTTAGTAATAGGAGGAATAAAGTATGGAAGGATATTCGTTTTTATTATATATTGGTTGTATAGTAATGATTATTATTATAGGAAAAATTTTTATAATGCCATTAAAAAAGATATTGAAATTAGTTATTAATTCTTTAATAGGAGCTGGATTAATTTATGTAATAAATATAATAGGTGCAAATTTTAATTTTCATATAGGTTTAAATTGGTGGACTATATTATGCTCCGGATTACTTGGAATTCCAGGAGTTGCACTAATATTGGTTTTGAAATTAAGTGGGATTTAATTGTTAAAAATAAAACAAAGATAGAATAAAAAAATTCTATCTTTGTTTTCAATTACTAAGAATTTACAGCTATATATAATAACTAATATTATATATCTGTTATAAAGCCATTATTAATCTTCGGCTAAAACTAATATATCTAAAACCAAAATCTAATATATATTACTATATAAATAAATTTTTTCTCAAATATATTAATCAGTTGCTAGAATATAAATGCACATCTAACAATCATAGTCATCCTTTTTAAAGTCAGGACTAAAAATGATCATTATACTATACAAGAATATTCATAAAATTTGAAAAATATACATATTAATATTATATTAACACATATATTTCTCGCATCTCCGACTATTAATAACCTATAAAATAAGCTATTAATAATCTTTGCTTGAATATTAAAAATCTAATTTTATTAAACTAATAATATTCTTATTCAAACTAATAACAACCTTATGAATATAGTATATGTAAATAAATAATTTTTATGCAAAATAATATTTATATTTTAGAAAAAAGGGAAAGACAAAAAAGGCTAAAATTGACAAAATTTACATAATATTATAAAATTAGAGATATACAATTTTGTATTAAAAGAGTGCAAAATAATAAGAGCACTGTACACTAAAGAGAAGGAGATGTGTTATCTAATGAATGAAAATGTATTTTTCGAAAATGTAGCTGAGCGGTGGTTCAAAGAAAAACAAGCATCAGTAACATTAAAAAAATCGTCAATAATATCTTACAAAAGCATGTTGCAAAGTATAGTTATACCATATTGGAAAAAATTTAAAGTAACCGAAATTAAACAATATGATTTGGAAAAGTTTGCAGAAAATCTAAAAAAGCAAGGTTTTTCCGAGATTACAATAAGTAATTATGTTACTTTTACAAGAATGATTATTCGTTATGGTATGGAATTTGCAGAAATGGAGGAAGTGGCAAGAAAGACGAAAAAAAGGTATGTAGAAACTTTAACTAGTACTGAGCAAAAAAAGTTTATAAATTTTTTGAAAAATAATATTTCTGAAAAAGCAGAATATTTAGGATTTATGATCATATTATATACAGGTATAAGTATTAGTGAAGTTGCTGGATTAAGATGGGAAGATATTAATCTTGAAAATAAGTCAATATTTATTGAGCGCAGAGTTTCAAGGGAAAATTCAGGGATTAATGTTGAAAATCTTACAAATGCGAGATATGTATATTTCAGCTCTCAGCTATCGAAGATACTTGAAAAAGTAAAAAAAGATTCGAAAAAGTATGTTCTTTCAGGTAATGATAATCATATTGTTGAGTCAAGAGTTTTGCAATACAAGTTGAAAGATATATGTAAGATTCTTGAAATGAAAAATGTAACTTGCATGATGCTTAGAGATACATTTGTTGTAAATGCAATCAAAAAAGGCATATCGCCAGTGGTTATTGCAAATATGATTGATATAGCTCTTGATAGCTTTTTTTACAAATATGGCGAGTTGATTAATATTACTGAAACAGAAAAGAAATTAGAGCTTCAGAAACTCATCTATTAACAAGTAAAACAGTGGTAATTCAAATTTTAGATAAAATATGAATTACCACTGTTTTTTTTAGCATTTTTTCTAAAGAAGCATCCCTGGTATAAATTTTTCTCTTTTAAGATTTTGTCAACACCATTTAAAACCAGTTTTTTATGAGAATTCCATTCAGGTGCAATAAGCAAGTCCTTAGGAGCATCGCCACTAATTCGATGAATTACGATATCCTTAGAGATATGGGTAAGGATGTAGATGACTGATTCGATATATTCATCAAGGTTAATAGGAGTATAGTTACCATCTAAATAAAGTTTTTCTAAAATAGTATTTTTTATTACATATGTTGAATGAATTTTCAATCCTTGTATATTATGATTATTTATAAATTCAACAGTATTTTTCAAATCTGCTATATTTTCACCAGGAAGACCAACCATAATATGTGTAACAACATCGATATTATATTTATTTAAAAGTTGTACGGCTTTTGTAAATTGGTCTGATGAAAATCCTCGATTTAGAAATTTACCAGTATTATCATTAGATGTTTGTAGACCTAGCTCTACCCAAACATAATATTTTTTAGAGTAAGAGCTTATAAGTTTCACAATGTCTTCTGTAATACAATCAGGTCTAGTGGCTATTGATAAAGCTACAATTCTATCATCAATAAGGGCAGAGTCATAACGTTGCTTTAAGTCGGATATGCAAGCATATGTGTTTGTAAAATTTTGAAAATAAGCTATAAATTTATTAGCTCTGCTACTTTTATAACTAGAAAAATAAGCTTTTACTTGATTAGAGATTTCTAATGAATGGTTTAAATGTTCACCAGATCCAGTTTCACTACAGAATATACAACCTCCAAATCCAGTAGTACCATCTCTATTAGGACAAGTGAATCCTCCATCAATACAAATTTTTAAAGTACGCTCTCCAAATTTATTTTTTAAATATTCAGTTAATCTATTATATCTTTTTACATTTTCCATGAAATTAGTATAGCATAAAAATGCCAATAATGCTATAATAGTACAATAAAAGCAATGGAGGAAAAAAATATTGAGAAATAATATGTTTCACAAAATAATAAAAGAGCTATGCGATGAACTTAAAATAAAATATACCTTATTGTCGAAAGATTGGATTTTTATGCTTGAAAAAGAAGGAATTACCAAATTTATAAGTGGATATAAATTTGATATAACAGAGCATGGATTAGGAGAGCTATTAGATGATAAATATGCAATGTATGATGTGTTAAGTTCAAAAAATATACCAGTAATAAATTATAACATTGTATATTCTCAAAATAATAAATTAGATTATGCACAAGGATGTAATAGTATAGAATATTTAAAAGAGCTATTTGAAAGATATAACCAAAGTGTTGTTTTAAAGATAAACGATGGTAGTTGTGGTGTAGATGTATATTATATAAGTAATTTTGAAACATTAGTTAATAAATATGAACAATTAATCCAAAAACATCATTCTTTAAGTGTATGTCCATTTTATGATATAGAAAATGAGTATAGAGCAATTATTTTTGAAGGAGAAGCCAAATTATTATATAAAAAAATAAAGCCAGTTATTACAGGAGATGGGAAGAAAACAATAAAAGAATTATTAATTAGCTTTAATCCAAAGTATTTTAACAGCTATAATGAAAAAAATAAAGATGTAATTCTTCAAAAAGGAGAAGTATACGAATATGATTGGAGATTTAATCTATCAAGAGGTGCAATATCTTCAACTGAAATATTAAAAAATGATAGGATTGAAATAGATAAGATACTTGAAAAAATTTCTAAAAATATAAAAATTGATTTTTGTAGTGTTGATATAATAAAAACAATAGATAATAAATTTTTAGTAATGGAAATAAACAGTGGAGTAATGATGGAAAATTTTATAAAGCAACATGAAAATGGATATCAAAAGGCAAAAGAGATATATAAATTAGCATTAGAAAAAATGTTTAGCTGATGGAGACGGTGGGGACGGTTCTGTTTTCCACTTTTTAGAAAAAAAGAAAAAATAGTAGTTTTAAATGATAGAAAAATAGGAGGAATAATGAGCGAACCAAAGTATTTAATATTGGATATGGGAAAAGTTTTGGTAGCACCAACAACTGGAAGTTGGTTAATAACACCAACATTTATAAAAAACGTAAATAAAGAAAGCATAGATTTAAAAAAATTAGAAGTAGCTATTAAAAATAGCAGATATATTTTAGATAAAAAAGCGGTAAATGTTGAAGAAGAATATGTTATTATAGAAGAATTTTATAAAACATTATTCAAAAATTTAAATTATAATATTGAAGAGGAATGTCTTAATAATATAGTAAGAGATTTTGTTTATAATGAACATGATAATAAATATTATTTATATGATGATGTTATAGAAGAGCTAGGAAGATTATCTAAAAAATATAAAATTTTAATGTTATCAGATAATTGGCCATGTGCAATAGATTATTTAAAAAGCAAGGATATTTATAAATATTTCGACAAAGTATATATATCATCTTGTTATGGTGTTAAAAAAAGTGAAAAAGTATTTTTTGACTATCCAATCAATGACTATAACATAAAAGAAGGAGATGCTATTTTTATAGATGATAACGAAAGTTTACTTGATATAGCAGTAACGAAAGGGCTAAACGTTATGCTAATGGATAGGGAAAATGAAATTAAAGAATCAAAATACAAAATTATAAATAATTTAAAAAATTTATAAAATTATTATATGAAGCAAAAAGCACATAAAGGCAAGTAGCCTTTATGTGCTTTTTGTTTTATCAAGAATACGCATTTACAATGATTGCTGTGTTATATTCCATAAGAGCATAGCTAATTTTAGTATATGTATTTTTCATATCAATAAACATTTTGAATGAATGCAAATACAATGCTTTCTTCCTGTTAGGTTGGCAGATAAAACTACCATCTACTAACAGAAAATATCTAGGACGATTTAGCTTGGAATGATTACGGAAATATTTTTTTAGTTCACGATCTACATATTTGCCACTAAGCTCAGACTCAATCGGAATGCATCCTACATTAGGGAAAGTGGTTAAAACATCTTTATCCATAGATTTTATTAATGAATAAAAATCATTTTTGGGTGACATCCGATTAGATATACAAAATTTGTAGATGGATGCACATTGATTAAATAAGATGTTTTTTTCATTTGCCAATGTATTACTAGTGCATGTGGTAGAATCAGATGTTATCCGATTCTGTAAATGATTGAGCAGTTCTTTAAAAGAAGTTGGTGTGCCATTGTCGATGCGTTTTCTGATGTGCAAGAGCAAGTTTTCACTAAGATATTCCATAGACTACTCCTTTCGCCACAATGTGACAATTAAAAAATTTGTTTACAGTATACTGATAAATATTAATCAGATTAAAAGCCATTGTATCACATTATGTAGAAGAAATCAAATAAAATTTTAATATTAAATTAGAATGTTGGAATAAATAATTTTCGACAGTAGATACTAAATTTGAAGGAGTGAAAATATGTTTAAACCTGATAAAATTTATTATGAACCAGAGATTGTTAATTATTCTTTAGGATTGCAATTACTTGAAAAATATAAAGATGTTTGCAAAGTAAAGATTGAATCTCATAATCGTATAAAAGAGCTACAGAATAAAGAAAATAAAGAATTTCCACAAATGAAAAGATATTTGATAATAGGAACTAGAAAAACACATAAATATACGCCCAATTATAAAGTTTCAAATTATTTAGTGCCATATACATCGTCTGGTTGTACAGCAATGTGTTTATACTGTTATTTAGTTTGTAATTACAATAAATGTGCATATCTAAGAGTTTTTGTAAATAGAGAAGAAATGTTAGATAAAATAATTAGAACTGCAGAAAAATCAAACGAAGAGCTAGTTTTTGAGATAGGAAGTAATTCAGATTTGATTTTAGAAAATTCAATTACAGGGAATTTAGAATGGACAATAAAAGAATTTTCAAAATCATCAAAAGGCTATTTAACTTTTCCTACTAAATTTGATATGGTGGATTCAATATTGAATTTACAAGGAAAAGAAAAGATTATTGTTAGAATGAGTGTAAATCCTGAAGAAATAATACAAAAAGTAGAATTAGGAACTTCACGATTGGAAAAAAGGATAGAAGCAATTAATAAATTGTTGAAAGCTGGATATAAAGTAGGAATTTTAATTGCACCAATAATAATGGTTGATAATTGGGAAAAGCTCTATGAAGATTTGATGATAAGATTAGATAAAGAATTAGATAGTGAATACAAGGAGTCAGTATTTTTCGAATTAATTTTTATGACATATAGTTATGTTCATAGAATGATAAATCAAGATGCTTTTCCGCATAGTATAGATTTATATAATGCAGATTTAATGAAAGGGAGAGGATTAGGTAAATATTCGTATAAGCAAGATGTTAGAGAATATGGAACAGAAGTAATGCAAAGATTGTTAAAAAAATATTTTCCTCGAAACAAGTTATGGTATATATCTTAGATAGTGCAATCTATAATTGACATAAAAAAAGGAAAGATGATATAATGATTTACTATAAGCAAATGCTTTTTTAGTATCAGTAATTCGTCCTACTGAGACTTTTAAATAAAAAAATCTAAGCTAATCTATGATTCAAAAGGAGAGATTTTTATGAAAAAGAAAAAGGTTATATTAACAATTATATTATACTTAATGTTTGCAATATTAATTGGAATTATATTGTATTGTGCTATAAAATTTTTAAAAGTAATTTTATTAGTAATGGCAGCAATAATTGCTCTTAAAATCGTATTATATATGTTTGATGATATAAATATGTATGAAGTGAATTTACGGCAAAAAATTGCAGAAGAGTTAAATATACAATATAGTTCAGATGAAGATTTAAGGAAAAAAGTAAAATTCAAAATTCCATATAAATACAATAATGAAAGACCGCAAACAGTAAAAATAAAAGTTAATAAAAAAGTACAAGAGCATACAGTGAAAATTGATGAGGCAATACAAATATATTATAAAAATGTTAGTGCAAAAGTCGATGAATTAGAGAAAAAGATTGATGAAAAATTTAATAAGATTATTCCAAAAATCTAAAGTTTATGTAGGCAAAAGGACGAAATAAAAATACAGGTAGAAATTACCTGTATTTTTGTTTATATCAAAGAATATTCAAAAAATACTATTGAAAAAAAACGAAAATTGTGTTATTATAAAAAACATATTAAGCCAATTAAAAAGCAAAGTAATATATATTAAAAATATTTTACAGAGAAATGAGTATAAGCTGAGAGCTCATTAATAAAAATATATGTGAAATTTCACTTTTTAGGTTATTTATTGAAATCAAAATAATTTAATGAGATTAGATAAATGCGGTTGTTACGTTAAAACTGTAATAAGGTATATAATAATGTTATATATAAAATTAGGTGGTACCACGGATATTAAAAAGTCATTCGTCCTATAAAATAGGATAAATGACTTTTTTTGATGTTGAAAAAGAAGTGGAAACGGGGACGGTTCTAATTTCCACTAAATTAGAAGTATTATAATAAAAAAGATATAAAAGTGGAAATTAGAACCGTCCCCGTTTCCAAAAGAAAGGATGGTTTTTATGAAAGAGCAAATTGAACAAATTAGGGCTAATGCTAAAAGTGAAATACAAAATGTTAGTGACTTGAAATCATTAGTTGATTTAAAGGTTAAGTATTTGGGTAAAAAAGGTGAACTTACTTCTGTTTTAAGAGGTATGGGAGCATTATCTGCTGAAGAAAGACCAATTATTGGAAGTCTAGTAAATGAGGTTAGAGATGAATTAGAAATATTGATTTCCGAAAAAGAAGAAGCTTTTAAAATGGCAGAATTAAATAAAAAATTAGAAAGTGAGAAAATTGATATTACTCTTCCAAGTAAAAAATCTATCAGAGGTAGCAAGCATCCTATGAATATTGCTATTGAGGAAATTGAAGATTTGTTTGTTTCTATGGGGTATGATGTTGTTTCAGGTCCAGAGCTTGAAACTGATGAATATTGTTTTAAAAAGTTGAATTTACCAGAAGGACATCCTGCAAGAGATATGCAAGATAGTTTTTATATTACAGAAAATGTTTTACTAAGAACACAGACTTCTGCAGCTCAAGCAAGAGTAATGGAAAATAAAGGTGGAAAAGAGCCTATTAGAATTATTTGTCCAGGTAAAACTTATAGAAGAGAAGATGATGCAACACATTCTCCTCAATTTGGACAAATTGAAGGTTTAGTAATTGATAAAAAAGACAAAAATGTTTCACTTGCAGATTTAAAAGGAACTCTTGAAGTTTTTGCTAGAAAAATGTTAGGAGAAAATTCTGAGCTTCGCTTTAGACCAAGTTATTTCCCATTTACAGAGCCTTCTTATGAAGTTGATGTAACATGTTTTAAATGTGGAGGAAAAGGTTGCCCATTATGCAAAAAGACTGGTTGGATTGAAGTTTTTGCTGCAGGTATGGTTCATCCAAATGTTTTAAGAATGAGTGGATATGATCCAGAAGAATGGGGTGGATTTGCTTTTGGCCCAGGATGGGATAGAATTACTATGTTCAAATATGCTATTCCAGATGTACGTTTCTTATATACAAACGACGTACGTTTCTTAAAACAATTTGATAGAAAGGATGCTGAGTAATATGATATTAAGTAGAAATTTTGTTAAAGATTATATTGATTTAGATGATAATTTAGATATTAAAACTATTGGCGAAGATATGACAAAAGTAGGAAATGAATATGATGCAGCGGAGAAGTTTATTAATGCAACAAATTTAGTTATTGGAAAAATTGAAGAATGTGTTGAGCATCCAGATTCAGATCATTTACATGTTTGCAAAGTAAATGTTGGAAATGATATTTTACAAATTGTTTGTGGAGCGCCAAATGCTAGAGCAGGAATTAAGGTTATAGTAGCACTTCCTGGTGCAGAGCTTCCAAATGATATTACAATTAAAAAAGGTGCTATTCGTGGAGTTGAATCAAATGGAATGATGTGTTCAATTGCAGAGCTTGGAGTTGATAATAAATTTCTAACAGCAGCAGATAAAGAGGGAATTTGTGAACTTGGGGAAGATGCAATTTTAGGAGAAGATCCTATTAAATATTTAGGATATGATGATGAGATTATTGATTTTGAATTAACAGCAAATAGAGGAGATTTATTAAGCATATTAGGTATGGCTTATGAATTGGGGGCTATATATGATAAAAAAGTTAAAGATGTTGACTTATCTCATAATGAATCTGGGGATGATATAAACAACAATTTTTCAATAGATATTCAAACTGAAAATTGTTCATTATTTTTAGCTAAAAAAGTTGAAAATGTAGTAGTTAAAGAAAGTCCAGATTTTATAAAAAATAGATTAATGGCTTGTGGAATAAGACCAATTAATAATGTTGTAGATATTAGCAATTATGTAATGCTAGAGCTAGGACAACCGTTACATTTCTATGATGCAGATAATCTTGGAAATACAATAATAGTAAGAATGGCTCAAAACGGAGAAAAGTTAATAACTTTAGATGAAAATGAAAGAGCTTTGGATGAGAATGATATTGTTATAGCTAATAAAGAAAAAGCTGTTGGCTTAGCAGGAGTTATGGGAGGCTTAGAAACAGAAGTTGTTTCTGAAACAAAGAATGTAATAATTGAATCAGCTATATTTGATGGAATTAAAGTTAGAAAAACTTCAAAGAAAATTTTAAGAAGCGAAGCAAGTAATAGATTTGAAAAAGGATTAGATCCAAAAAGAACATATATGGCAATGGAAAGAGCATGTGTATTACTTGAAAAATATGCTGACGGTAAAGTTGTTACAGGAATGTGTCAATATGATAAGTCAAATAAAGAAGATAAAAAGATTGAAATTACATTCAAAAATATTAATGATGTTTTAGGAACACAAATTTCAAATGAAGATATATTAAATGTATTTTCAAAGTTAGGATTTACTTATAATGTAAATGGTGAAAAAGTTGATGTTCTAGTTCCTACAAGAAGATTAGATGTTAATATTAAAGAAGATTTAATTGAAGAAGTAGGTCGTATTTATGGTGTTGATAATATTCAAGGGAAATTACCAACATTGCCAATTAAAAAAGGTAATTATGATAAGACAACAAGAGCAATAAGAAATGAAATGGTTGCCTTAGGTTTAAATGAGACTTTATCAATGATTTTCATGAATGAAGAAGAAGCTAGAAGCTATACAATAGATGATTTTGAAGTAGTAAAATTGTTAGATCCATTATCAGAAGATAGAAGTTGCTTAAGATATAGCATGATTCCATCTATGATGAAAATATTTGAATATAATAAAGCAAGAGAAAATAAAAATGTTGCTATATTTGAAATAGGTAAAGGCTTTTTCAAAAAAGGAGAGCAATATGGAGAAAATCAAAAATTAGTAGCATTAGTTTCTGGTGAATATTATTTAGGTGTTGGAAATAAAGCTAATGTTGATTTCTTTATCATGAAAGGTATTGCAGAAGAGCTATTAAATTTCTTAGGATATGAAAATAGATATAGCTTTATAGTACCAAATAAGTTATCTAAAGAATTCCATCCAGGGCAAACTGCTATGATAAATGTAAATGGAGAAGATGTTGGAATATTAGGAAAAGTTCATCCATCAGTTTGTAAAGATTCTGTATTTGTAATGGAAATAAATTTAGATAAGTTATTAGCTAAAAGAGTTGGAAAATTAAAATATAAAGAAATATCAAAATTTCCAAATATAAAGAAAGATGTTGCTTTTGTCATGGATAAAAATAAAACTTCAAAAGAAATTGAAACAGTAATAAAAAAAGCTGGAGGAAGTTTATTAACTAATATAGAAGTGTTTGACGTTTATACAGGTGAAAATATTGGAGAAAATGAAAAATCAATAGCATATTCATTAACATTTAATGATTCAAAGAAAACATTAACTGATGAGGAAGTTACACAAGTATTTGAAAAAATAATTTCAACTGTAGAAAGCAAATGTGAAGTAACATTGAGAAAATAATTAATATAAAAGAAAGACCCTGAGCTTAAAAATAAGCTTAGGGTCTTTTTTTGACTAATCAGAATTTTATTTTGATTCATCATGATTATTTGATTTTCTATCATCTGAGTTTTCATCAATATCTTCTGAACAATCATATTGTGAGCTATCTACAGGAATTATCAGAATTTCTATAGAATCATCAAGATCATTCAATTTAGACACGTGATACCTAGCTATAATCATTTCAAATTGTAAAAATAAAAAGTAAAAAAATAATACAAGAAAACTTTTACAATTAATAATTTCAAGTTTAATGTGATTAATAATAAGCAAGGATGAGATAGTTAAAGTAATTATAACAACTGTAGAAGTAGTTAGTAGTGAATATTTTTTGTTATGCAAATATAATTGAATACATACAATGAAGAATAAACAACTAAAATTACCATATGAGATAGATGACTTGATAGAAAAATCAGTAAATGAATTTGGAGAGATTAAATAGCAAGACGTAAGTAAAAAACTTCCAAGTAGCCAAAAAATAATGGCGGTTAGGAGTATTTTTAACTCCCGAATTGTGTGAGCAGTCATAAAAAATCAATCCTTTCTTAATAAATAGGTATTAATGAAGAAATCTATACTAATAAAGAAAGGGAATCCCTTACTAATTAGTATTTGGGATTTCCAACAAATTAATAAATAAATTATAACATCACAGTATTTAAAAGACAATAGGATAAGGAATAACTGCTAAATATTTAATTCTTCAAGAATAAAAAATAAAAAAATTTGTTGAAAAAAGTAGTTAAATGTGATAACATAATTTTAGTGAGAATTTTACTAAGGAGGATTCAAAAACATGGATATGGATAATGAAAAAAAAGAAGTTAAGAAAAAGAAATATAAATCAATATCAAGAGGGTTAGGCGTTAGAATAGTTGCTGCTGTTTTAGCACTTTTAATGGTAGTACCATTAGTGGCAACTGCTATATATCGTATTTTTTAGTATAAAAAGAAAAGAATCTACTTAAAGGGCTTGACAGAATTCAAGCCCATTATTAAATTGATTGGAGGAAGACATGTTTGATAATTTATTAACAAATTTGAATACATATTATCAAGAGCATATTTTAAATAGTATACAAGAATTTTATCAATACCCTATTAAGCTAGTTCCTGTAATATTGGATTTAGCAATTGTGATATATTTAATTTATAAATTTTTCTTTTTAACAAAGAATTCAAGAATAAGGCAATTAATAAAAGGAATTTTCATATATATAATAGCAACAGCAATTAGTTCATTATTGCAATTAACGATATTGAATTATATATTGAAATCTGTGTTGTCTTATGGAGTTATAGCTTTAATAGTTATATTCCAACCAGAGCTTCGTAGAGCGTTGGAGCAATTAGGCTCAAATAAAATAACCAAATTTATAGGATTAGAAAAAGATAAATATATTCAAACAAAAGAAGATATATATAAAATAGTTTTAGCAGCGACTGAACTTGCAAAAACTAAAACAGGAGCGTTAATAGTTTTAGAAAAAGATATAAAAATAAAAGATATAGTCGATTCTGGAATAATTATAAATTCTGAAATATCACCACAATTACTAGTAAATATATTTGTTCCAAATACACCATTACATGATGGAGCTGTAATTATTTCAGGTAATCAAATAAAAGCAGCAGCTTGTATATTACCACTCGCTAGTGATAAAGATATAGCAAAAGAGCTAGGTACTAGACACAGAGCAGCACTTGGAATATCAAAAGAGTCAGATAGTGTAGCTATAGTTGTTTCTGAGGAAACAGGAAAAATTTCGCTTGCAAGAAACGGAATGTTGTTAGTTGATGTCAAGGAAGAAACTTTAAAACAAATTTTAATAAAAGATTTCGCAGAAGAATTTAATTCAAAGAGAAAGAATATTAAAAGAAAGAAAACAACAACTTCAGCAAAAAAATAGTTTAAAAATGAAAAATAGGAGAATTCTTATTTTTCATTTTTTTATTTAATTTTGTAGACAGAATAATTATAACAGAATATAATTACAACAAGAAAGAAGGGTGATAATGTGGACAAAAAAATAAGAATTGCAATATGTGGTTATGGAAATTTAGGTAAAGGTGTAGAAAGTGAAATATCTAAAAATAAGGATATGGAACTAGTTTGTATATTTTCAAGGAGATCTAATATACAGACAAAATCAGATGTTCCTGTTATTTCTACAGAAGAAGCATTTAGTTGGAAAGAAAAAATTGATGTGGTTATTTTATGCGGTGGATCTGCAACAGACTTACCAGTACAAGGACCTCAATTTGCCAAAATATTTAATACAATAGATAGTTTTGATACACATGCAAAAATACCAGAATATTATTCTAACATGGAAAAATCTAGTATAGGAGGAAACAAGGTTTCAATAATTTCTGTCGGATGGGATCCAGGTTTATTTTCAATAAATAGAGCATACATGAAATCAATTTTACCAGAAGGTGAAACATATACATTTTGGGGAAATGGAGTTAGCCAAGGGCATTCAGATGCAATAAGAAGAGTTCCAGGTGTAAAAAATGCAGTACAATATACTATTCCATATGAGGAAGCTATAAATGAGGTTAGAAACGGAGAGCGACCAGAATTAACGACAAGGCAAAAACATTATAGAGTTTGCTATGTTGTTTTAGAAGATGGTGCGGATAAAGAAAAAGTTGAAAAAGATATAGTTACAATGCCCAATTATTTTGATGAATATAATACAACAGTTAATTTTATTTCTGAGGAAGAGCTATTAAAAAATCATAGTAAAATGCCTCATGGGGGATTTGTAATAAGAAGCGGAAATACGGGAAAAAGTACAAATCAAATTATGGAATATTCATTAAAATTAGAATCAAATCCAGAATTTACAGCATCTGTTCTTATTTCATATGCAAGAGCAGCATTTAGATTATACGAAAAAGGCGAATATGGTTGTAAGACAGTTCTTGATGTTCCACCGATATTATTAACATCTAACGAAAGATTAAAATTTATTAAAGAATTATTATAATTTAAATTTTAAAGTATTATTATATGGAGCTGGTAAAGGTTAGAGAATAATTTTGCCTAAATTGCTAGAAATAATAAACAAAAAACTCAAGTTTTAGACTTGAGTTTTTAATATATTAATAGTGAAAAATTATTTCCAGTTTTTTCAATAATTCCTTCATCTTTTAAGTTTTTTAATTCTCTCATCATAGCACTTCTATCTACACTTAAATAGTCTGCTAAATCTGTTAACGAAAAAGGTATAGTAAAAGTTCTAGATAAGTTTCTAGTAGATAAAATAGAAAAATAACTTAGCAATTTTTCTCTAATCGTTCTTTTTGTTAAGATTTCAACTCTAGTATTTATATTTTTCATTTTTGCTACAACAACTTTTGAAAAGTTTTTTTCTAACTGTGAATGGAAATCACAATTTTTAGTGCATTTGGCATATAAATTATCGTAAGAAAAGAAAAGCACTTCTGAATTTTTTTTAGCTTCTACAGATAATTCATTATTAACACTAACTACATAAAAAGCATCTCCAAAAATATCATTTTTAGTAAAATGCTCGATAATAGATCTAACACCGTTTAAATCATAGCGTACTAAATCAGCTTCTCCACTAAGTAATACGCATATTTGATTTCTTTTTTGAATATATGTTGTTATTATTTGATTTTTCTTAAAATATTTCTTTTGTGCGATACTGCATTTATTAGAAAAATCTTCTAAAAATGAATCTAGGTTTTGTATAACATTCATTCAAAATCTCTCCTTTGCCTTGTCACACGAATTATACAATATTTCAGTTGCAAAAGCAACAAGTTAATGTAATAAATTTGTAATAAAATTTTTTTACCTAGAGATTTCTAATATTGGAAAAATAAAAAAAAAATTATTCTTTTTTTGGTGCTTTTGCAACAGAAAAATGAAAAAGTTGATATATAATAAAGCCATACAAATTGAAGGAGGTAACTTGGAAATGAAAATAATAAAAAGAGATGGAAGAATAGTAGATTATGACAGACAAAAAATTATAGTAGCAATAGAGAAAGCAAATCAAGAAGTCAGAGGAAGAGAAAAAGCTAGTAAAGAAGATATTAAAACAATTGTTAATTATATAGAAGATTTAGATAAAAAAAGAATGTTGGTAGAAGATGTTCAAGATTTAATTGAAGAAAAATTAATGGAATTAGAAAAATATGAGTTAGCAAAAAAATATATTGTATATAGATATACAAGAGCTCTAATAAGAAAACAAAATACAACAGACGAAACAATATTAGGAATAATAAGAAATGAAAATAAAGAGCTTGCTGAAGAAAATTCAAATAAAAATACAATGCTTGCTTCAACACAAAGAGATTATATAGCAGGTGAAGTTTCTAGAGATTTAACAAAAAGATTGTTATTACCTGAAAAAATATCAAAAGCAAACGAAGAAGGTGCTATTCACTTCCATGATGCAGATTACTTCGTTCAACCAATTTTTAATTGTTGCCTAATTAATATTTCAGATATGTTAGACAATGGAACAGTTATGAATGGAAAAATGATTGAAAGTCCAAAAAGTTTCCAAGTTGCTTGTACAGTAACAACACAAATAATAGCAGCTGTAGCAAGTAATCAATATGGTGGACAATCAGTAGATATGAAACATTTAGGAAAATATCTAAGAAAAAGCTATGAAAAATTCAAATCAGAATTAATAGAAAAATATCAAGGAAAAATTAATGAAGAATTTATAGAAGAAATAGTACAAGATAGATTAAAAGCAGAATTAAAAGCCGGAGTTCAAACTATTCAATATCAAATAAATACATTAATGACAACAAATGGGCAATCTCCTTTTGTAACATTATTCTTACACTTAGAGCCAGATGATCCATATATTAAAGAAAATGCTATGATAATTGAAGAAGTTATTAGACAAAGATATGAAGGAATTAAGAATGAAAAAGGTGTATATGTAACACCAGCATTCCCAAAACTTGTTTATGTTTTAGATGAACATAATTGCTTAAAGGGTGGAGAATATGATTATTTAACAAAATTAGCTGTTAAATGCTCTTCAAAAAGAATGTATCCAGATTATATTTCTGCAAAGAAAATGCGTGAATATAATGAAGGAAATGTATTTAGCCCAATGGGATGTAGAAGTTTCTTATCTCCATGGAAAGACGAAAATGGAAATTACAAATTTGAAGGAAGATTTAATCAAGGTGTAGTAAGTATTAATTTACCACAAGTAGCTATAATTGCTGATGGAGATGAAGATGCTTTCTGGAAACTATTAGATGAGAGATTAGAGCTATGTAAAGAAGCTTTAATGTGTAGACATTACGCTTTATTAGGAACAAAATCAGACATAAGCCCAATACATTGGCAATATGGTGCAATAGCTCGTTTAGAAAAAGGTGAGGCAATAGATAAATTATTATATGGAGGATACTCTACAATTTCATTAGGATATATAGGATTTTATGAAATGACAAAACTTATGAAAGGAGTATCACATACAGATCCAGAAGGACATGATTTTGCATTAAGAGTTATGCAACATTTAAAAGATACAGTATTAAAATGGAAAGCAGAAACAAATATAGGCTTTGCATTATATGGAACACCAGCAGAAAGTTTATGTTACAAGTTTGCAAGAATAGATAAAGAAAGATTTGGAACAATAAAAGACATTACAGATAAAGGATATTACACAAATTCATATCATGTTGATGTTAGAGAAAAAATTGATGCATTTGATAAACTAGCATTTGAAAGCGAATTCCAAAGATTATCAAATGGTGGAGCAATATCATATGTAGAAATACCAAATATGCAAAAGAATGTAGAAGCATTAGAAGAAGTTGTAAAATTCATTTATGACAACATTACATATGCTGAATTTAATACAAAATCTGATTATTGCCATGAATGTGGATTTGATGGAGAAATAATAATAAACGATGATAATGAATGGGAATGTCCAAATTGTGGAAACAAAGATCATTCAAGATTAACTGTTGTACGTAGAACATGTGGATATTTAGGAGAAAACTTCTGGAATGCAGGAAAAACAAAGGAAATAAAACAAAGAGTAATGCATTTATAAAAACCGGGACGGTTCTCTTTTCCACAAATGGAAAAGAGAACCGTCCCCAAAGGATAAAGGAGAGATACAAATGAATTATGCTGATATTAAAAGAATTGATGTTGCTAATGGTGAAGGAGTTAGAGTTTCTGTTTTTGTAAGTGGATGCAATCATCATTGTAAAGGTTGTTTTAATCAATGTGCGTGGGATTTTAACTATGGTAACAAATTCACAGATGAAGAAGTTGATAAAGTATTAGATTATTTAGATCATGATTATATTAAAGGTCTATCTCTTCTGGGAGGGGAGCCTCTAGAGCCACAAAATCAAGAAGGATTGTTACCTTTAGTTAAAAAAGTTAAAGAAAGATTTCCAAATAAAGATATTTGGTGTTATACAGGATTTGATTTTGAAAAAGATGTTGTTGGAAAAATGGCTCAGGAAAGTCAATTATCAAATGAACTTATTAAATATTTTGATGTTGTAGTTGATGGGAAATTTGAAGAAGAAAAGAAAGATCTAAAACTTCGTTTTAGAGGTTCATCAAATCAAAGAATTATTGATGTTAAACAATCATTAAAGGAAAATCAAATTGTAGAGAAAAAATTAGCTTAAATGTAAAAGTGAACTCACATTATTAAACAAGATTGTTTAATAGTAAGAGCTCGCTTTTTTGTAAAAATAAAGGAGTTATTATGATTAATGTTGTTAAGGATTTTGAAAAGGCCAAATTTGTAACTCATGCAGGAAAATTTCATGCAGATGAAGTTTTAGGAACAGTATTGCTAGAAAAGATATTTGGTGATGTTGATGTAATAAGATTACCAGAAGTGGATAATTATAATTTAGAAAATAAGATGGTTTATGACATAGGAGCAGGGAAATTTGATCATCACCAATTTGGCGGAAATGGACAAAGACCAAATGGGATAAAATTTGCTGCATTTGGCTTACTATGGCAAGAATATGGAAGAGCATATCTTCAAAAGTTAAAAGCAGAAAATTTAGAAGATTGCTTTATGATGTTTGATAAAAGTTTTGTTCAGTTTGTAGATGCTGGAGATAACGGACAAATACCATTTGAAAATATAGATATGAAATTAGTAACTTTGTCAGATGTGATAGAGGGATTTAATCCAAATTGGAATGAAAATGTAGATCCAGATTACAAATTTTTACAAGCAGTAGATTTTGCAAGAGCAATTTTTGATAATAAAATTGAAGCCACTATAGCTAAATGTAGTGCAAGAGATTTTGTTGAAGATGCTATAGATAAATCTGAAAATGGAATTTTATTTTTGGAAAAATTTATGCCATATCAAGAATTTGTTTTAGAATCTAAAAATCCTAAAGCAGAAAAAATAGAATTTGTAGTATTTAAATCAATAAGAACTGGATATACAATAAGAGCTATTCCAAAAGTTTTAGGAAGTTTTGAAAATAGAAAAAAGTTCCCATCAGCATGGGCTGGCTTAAGAAATGAAGAGTTGCAAAAGGTTACAGGTGTAGATACAGCTAGTTTTTGTCATAATGCTAGATTTATATGTGTAGCAGGAACTTTGGAAGATGCTATGGATTTAGCTAAAATGGCTGTGGAAAATGAGGAAAATGAATAGATATGAGAAATTTTGCTTTACATAATTTGAAACGTATGATATACTATTATTCATAAATTTGTGAGCAAGTATTTTTAATATAAAGACTATAAAGATTGGCTTAGAACAAATTTAAATTTTGTTTTAAGTCAAATTTTTTGGGTCAAATAAACAGTATAAGCACAATAAATAAAATATGTAGAATTAAAGGGGATAACAATGAAATTTAACGAGTTAGATTTATCAGAAAAAATATTAAAAGCATTATCAGATATTGGGTATGAAGAAACAACAGAAATTCAATCAAAGGCCATACCAGAAATTAAGGATGGTAAAGATATAATAGGACTATCACAAACAGGAACAGGAAAAACAGCAGCATTTGGAATTCCAGCAATTGAAAATGTTAATGTTAATAATAAAAAAACTCAGATATTAATATTGGCTCCAACGCGTGAGCTTGCTTGCCAGATAACAGATGAACTAAGAAAATTCACAAAATATATGGAAAATTTGAAAATATTAACTGTATATGGAGGTCAATCAATCGAAAAGCAAATTATTCCATTAAGGAAAGGTGTACAAATTGTAGTGGGAACACCAGGAAGAATAATGGACCATATGAGAAAGAAAACTTTAAAATTAGCTCAAGTTAAAATGGTTATTTTGGACGAAGCTGATGAAATGCTAAATATGGGATTTAGAGAAGATATAGAATCAATATTACAAGAAGTTCCAGAAGATAGACAAACATTATTATTTTCAGCAACAATGAATGAAAAGATAATGGCAATAACAAAGAAATATTTAAAAGAGCCTAAAAAAATCAAAATAAAAGCGAAGGAACTAACTGTAGAAAATATTAATCAAGTTGCATATCAAACTAAAAACAATATGAAAGATGAAATAACAACAAGAGTAATTGATTTATATAATCCTGAAAAAACTATAATTTTTTGTAATACAAAAAAGAAAGTTGATCAATTATTTGATGTATTAAAATCTAAAAAATACAATGTGGACGTTATTCATGGAGATATAAAGCAAGATCAAAGAGACAGAACTATCAAAAAGTTCAAAAATGGTGATATTAGAATATTAATTGCAACAGATGTAGCAGCTAGGGGGATAGATGTTGCTAACTTAGATTTAGTAATTAATTATGATATTCCTCAAGATGATGAATATTATGTACATAGAATAGGAAGAACTGGAAGAAACAAAAATATAGGAAAAGCTATTACATATGTTGTAGGTAAAGAGAAAAACAGAATTCAAGAAATAGAGCAATATGCTAAAACAAAGATAAAATATGAAAATGTTCCAACAGTGACAGAAATTAACAAAATAAAAGATATTGAATTAATAAATAGAATAAAAGATCTTATAGAATCTCAAGAATTTGTAAAATCAGAAACTTTTGATGAGTTTATATCAAATGGAGATGTAAATCTAAAAGATTTAGCTAAAGCAATGTTTTCTATAATAAATGGAAGAAGTATTGAAGAATCAAAAATGTGCAAGTATGATGCAGATGAAAATGGTTTTGTAAAATTATTTTTTAGCTTAGGCAAAAAAGATAAGATTATGGCAAAAGATATTATTGGAAGTATTTCAGCTAATACTGCAATTTCAGGTATAGAAATTGGAAAGGTGAATATTTTAGACAAATTTTCTTTTGTAGAAGTTCCTGAAAATTATGTAGAAGAAGTTCTAACTTGCATGAATGGTAATAAAATAAAAGGAAAAACAGTAAATATAGAAGTTGCAAATTCTTAAAAGATGGCTAATATTTGACAAAATATAATAATTTTTCTATAATGTCATTGTGATTACTATATAAAAGGAGGTTTATATATGGAAAACGAAAATCAACAAAAAATAGGCCTTGGTATTGCTTCATTAGTTTTAGGAATAATTTCAATAGTAACAACTTGTTTTATAATTATTTCTTTAACATGTGCAGTATTATCAATTGTTTTAGGAATTTTAAGCATTGTGGTAGACAAGAAAAATAAAATAGGTTTAGCAGGATTAATATTAGGTGCTGTTAGTGTTGTATTTACATTAATATGTTACATAGTATTAGGTGTATTAGATGCGAACTTATTTATGGTACCAGAATGGTATAATAACATATTTTAGGCAAAGAATGAACCTTAATGTTGTAGATATAAGCAACATTGAGGTTTTTTATTTGTAAAAAGATGTAGAATATGCTAAAATAATTGCGGAGGATTTTTTATGGAGTTTCCAAATGATTTGATGATAAAATTAGAAGGTTTGCTTGATGAAGAAGTAAACTTTAATGAGTTAGATAAGAATGCTAAAGAAATTAGTAAAAGATATAGATCAAATTCAAATACTGGTAAAAGATTAGTAACTCAAAAAAACGAAGCAATTGCTTATGCTCTTTCAAGAATGCCAGCTACATATGCAGCCGTGTATGATGCATTACAAAAAACATTAGAATTAAATGATATCAACATTGATTCTGTTTTAGATATAGGAGCAGGGACTGGTGCTGCTACATGGGCAATCTATAATAAAATAAAATGTGACACATTTTATTGTTATGAAAGAGAGCAATCAATGAGAGCTATTGGAAAACAATTGATGAAAGGTACAGATTTAGAAGATGCTAATTGGAAAGAATTTGATATTATAGAAAATAATATTGAAAAAAAATGTGACTTAGTTGTTGCTTCATATATGCTAAATGAAATATCTATGGATAAAATAGATAAAGCTCTTGAAAAAATGTGGAATGCAACAAACAAAATCTTACTAATATTGGAACCAGGTACACCAAAAGGTTTTGAAATTATAAAATATATAAGATCGTATTTATTGCAAAAAAAAGCTAATATAATAGCACCTTGTTCTCATGGTGAAAAATGCGAAATACAAGAGAACGACTGGTGTCAATTCGCATGCAGAGTACAAAGAAGTAAAATTCATAAGATATTAAAAAATGGACAGGCACCATATGAAGATGAAAAATTTTCATATATAGCATTTTCAAAAACTAAAGTAAATATGGCAGATAATAGAATATTGCGACATCCGATTATAAATAAAGGATATACAGAATTTAAAATTTGTAATAAAGATGGAATAAAAACAATAAAAATTTCAAAAAAAGATGGTGCATTGTATAAAGAATCAAGGAAAAAATCTGCAGGAGATAGCATAAAAATTTAAATATCATAAATAGTTATATTATTTATATAAATTTCAAGAATAAAATTTATATAAATTAGATTTTTAAAAAATTTTATGATATAATGTTTAAGGTTAAATTTCATAAATAAGAAAGGATTAAAAAATATGGGATTAGATATAAAAACACCAAAATTTAAATTTCCAAAATTTAGATTTAAAGAAATGGATGAAGTAGAAAATATAAATATAGAAAAAGAAAAATCAGAAAAAGTTAAAAAAGATAAAAAGCAATACAATCATACAAACTATCAGACAATAAAAGAAGTATTCTTTTATAGTATGGAGAATTTTGCTGACAATACATTAATATTAGAGAAACCAGATCATAAGTCAGAATATAAAGAAATTAAATATAAACAATTTGGTGAAGATGTAATTAATTTCGGAACAGGTTTAACAAAATATTTAAATTTAAAAGATGAAAGAATTATCATAATTAGTGAAACAACATATGGCTGGTATTTATCATATATGACAGTTCTTTGTGGAGCAGGTATTGCAGTACCAATAGACAAAGAGCTTCCAGTAAATGAAATTGAAAATTTAATAAAAAGATCAAGAGCAAGTGCAGTTATATATTCTACAAAAAGAAAAGAGCAAATAGACAAAGTTAAAGATAATGTGCCAATGGTTAAATATTTTATAGAAATGAATTCTAATAATAAAGTAAAAGGCAGAGATGTAGGATTAAATCATGTACTAGAAGAAGGTAAAAGCTTAGTTAATAAAGGAGACGATTCTTTTAAAAAGATTAAAATAGATCCTGAAGAATTTAAAATTCTATTTTTTACATCAGGTACAACATCACAATCAAAAGGTGTAATGTTAAGTAATAAAAATTTAGCTGCCAATATAAATGCAGCGTCTGCATATGTAGATTTAAAACAAACAGATAGACTATTTTCAGTATTACCATTACATCATTCTTATGAATCTACAATTGGATTTTTATATCCATTTGCAGTAGGTGCATCAATTGCTATATGTGAAGGATTAAAATACATTTTACCAAATATTAAAGAAGCATCACCAACAGCTATTTTATGTGTTCCAATATTAATAGAAAATATACATAAAAATGTAAACAAATCTATAGAAAAAAGTGGAAAATCAGCTGTTGTAAATTCAATGATACATGTAACAAATGCTATAAAAGTAGTAGGAATAGATATAAAACGTAAAGTATTCAAAGAAATTCTTGACAATTTAGGTGGAAGAGTAAGATATATAGTATCAGCAGCTGCACCAATAGATCCAAAGGTTGGAAAATGGGTTCAAGATATAGGAATTTCATTCCTACAAGGATATGGATTAACAGAAACAGCGCCAATAGCAGCATTAACACCTGATTATGATCAAAGAATAGGATCTGCAGGAAAAGCAGTTATAGGGGCAGAGCTAAAAATACATAATCCAAATGAAAATGGAGAAGGAGAAGTATATATAAAAAGTCCTACATTAATGCTTGGATATTATGAAGACGAAGAAGCAACAAAAGAAGTTATAAATGAAGATGGATGGTTTAATTCAGGTGATATTGGATATCTTGATAAAGACGGATTTTTATATATTACTGGTAGAAGTAAAAATGTTATAGTTACTCAAAATGGTAAAAATATCTATCCAGAAGAAATAGAGATATTATTAAAGAAACATTCTGAAATTAAAGAATGTATGGTATATGGAAAACAGATGGACGATACTAAAGAGCTTACTATTACAGCAAGAGTAATTCCAAATTATACATATATAAACGAAGTTTATGGATTTAAAGAGACTGATGAGCAACAAGTTTATGATACAATATGGAAAATAATAAAAGATCTTAATAAAGATTTAACGTCATATAAAGCTATTAAAAGACTTGAAATTAAAAAAGATGATTTTGAAATGACAACAACAATGAAGATTAAAAGATATAAAGAAATGCAAAAAGAAGTTTAATATATGCTAAGATAAATATTAGCAGTATAATTATTTAGAAAATCAAAAACTAAGTATTTATACTGCTTTTATTAAGTCTATTATGGAGGAAGCGGAATAAATGAAATTAGAAAATGAAAAGAATAAAAATACATTCGTATGTGCTATAGATGGAATCAAAAGTGCAATAAAAACTGAAAGAAATCTTAAAATACATTGCATTATAACAATTATTGTAATTATAGCAGGATTAATTTTCAAAATTAGTCCATTAGAATGGTGTATATGTTTATTATGTATTGGGCTAGTTATTTCTGCAGAGCTTATAAATACAGCCATAGAAACGACTGTTGATATGTATACCAGGGAAAAGAATGAATTAGCTGGAAGAGCAAAAGATATAGCTGCAGGAGCAGTATTTATCATGTCAATTTTTCCTGCAATAATTGGCATAATAATTTTTTTACCAAAATTTATTTTTGCTATTGTTTACTGACTAAAATAAGTGTATAATAATGATGTTTTTATAAGGGGAAATAGATTAAAAAATACGAAGGAGAATTTTTAAATGGAATATTATGGATCTGAAAAGAGCAAAGTAAAAAATGTTATAGAATGGATTATATGTATAGTTATTGCTTTAATTATAGTAGCAGTAATTAAGTCTTTTGTTGGATATCCAACTGTAGTAAGTGGTGCATCAATGGATTCAACATTAAAGGATAAAGAGCGTTTATGGGTAAGTAGATTAGCAATAGAGTTTAATAAATATCCAGAGAGAGGAGATATCATAACTTTTGAAGCTCCATCTACAACATATATAACAAAAGCTAGTGCAAATACAAGTAATCCAGTTGCAATATATAATGAAGATGATAGAGGAATTTTTTCAAAATTATTATCAAGCATATCATTATTCAATGAAACAAGTTATATTAAAAGAGTTATAGGATTACCAGGCGATCATGTAAAAATTGAAAATGGTAAAGTATATCTAAATGGAAATGTATTACAAGAAGAATATTTAGATGTTGGTACTGAAACAACTTCTGTAGACGGATGTTTTACAGATATAGTGGTTCCAGATGGATATGTATATGTACTAGGAGATAATCGAGAAGTCTCTGGAGACAGTAGAAGATTTGGCTGTGTTCCAATTGACAAAATTGAAGGAAAAGCAGCATTAAGATTTTGGCCATTAAATAAATGGAAAATGGTAAATAAAAAATAACTAATGATAAGGAGGTAATTGTATGTGTGCTACAAAAGTAGTAGATGATAGATTCCCTGAAGAATTAATAAATATTAAATTAGAATATGCATATATAGGTTTATTGCTAGAAAATCCAAAATCAATTTCAAAATTTTATTTATCATATGAAGATAGTCAATTTTCTGATGCAATGGCTTTGAATTTATATAAAAGTATATTATTTACAGAAGGAGGAAGATTCGCACCAGAGTCAATAAAAAGAGATTTTTCGTATCCAAAAACTTCTGAAGAAATATATACATTAAAAGAGCAATTAAAAAATGAAGCAATAGAAAAAAAATATAATTTAGAAAAAGTATTTACTCAAATAAAAAAATTGTTTTTAATTAAAAAATATTATTTAAAAGCTCCAACAAAAGCATTACAACAAGAAATATTAGAAATAAAAAATTTCAATAGATATAAGCAAATGACTGTTGATGAATTAGAAAATATTGTATCACAAGCAGGTGTAAAAAGAGGAATTAGCGAAGGAAGATTAAATTCATCTATTACAGATTTTCTATTAGCAGGAGAGAATACTTTAACAAGTGGGATTTCACTACCATATAAAATTTTAACTGATGTGTTTAAAGGTATAAGATTAGGTGAAACAATGGCTTTTGCTATGCCATCAAATAGTGGTAAAAGTAGATTTACAATTAATTTAGCTGCACATATAGCATTTGTAGAAAAGAAGAAGGTTTTAATAATTTCAAATGAAATGTCAGAAGAAAAAATGAAACTTTGCTTGATAACAACTATAATTAATAATCCCAAGATCCAAAAAGAAATAGGTTGCAAAATAAGAGTTTCAGAAGGTGAATTATTAGAATTCAAATTTAGACCAGATGATAGCAAAAAAGTAAAAACAGATGATAAAGGATATATATTAAAAAATCCAAATGAATCTCATCAAGATTTTGTTAAAAGATTGCAAAAATATTCTTCTGACTTTAGAAATATTGTTAAAGCAACTGATTGGTTGGAAAATCAAACTAAAAATCCAATTTGTTTTATGCATATAGCAGATCATACAAATGATGATTTATATAAAATAATATTGAATTATTATTATAAAGAAGGCGTAGAATATGTATTCTACGATACTTTAAAAAATGATATAGCACATATAGGTGATGGAGATGAAATTAAGAAAACAGCTACTGTTCTTTCTAACTTAGCACAAAAATATAAATTATTTATAGGATCATCATTACAATTATTAGAAAGTACAACAGCACCTATTAATTTAACAATCAACGATATGGCTGCAAGTAGAACTGTAAAAGAAGTTTTAGATACACTATGTTTATTTAAACAAATAACAAGTGAATCATTTAAAGATTATGAATATTCAGAAATTGAAGAATCAAAAAAATATAAAGATATACAAATATATGAAAATCCAGATGTTAGATATTATGCATGCATAGTAGATAAGAATAGAGCTGGAGCTAAACCAAAGTTATTATTCAGATTAAATTTAGCATATAATGAATGGTTTGAATTGGGGTACTTAAGAATGAAACAAAAGTTGAAATGAGGTTGTAGAATTTATGCAGAAAATATCTTTACAGAAAAAAAGTTTTTTTAATAGTATAGGGCTTGATATGAATAATGTTCCACACGAGCTACAAATAAAAACTAGTAGTATGTCTAATACTTTACCAAATGAAAATGTAAATTTTTTACAAAATGAAGATTTAACAATTCCTGAGGTAAAACATTTTAGATTAAAAAATTTGATTGGAACATATAATCCAATTTATAATGACAAAACTTGGATTGAAATTTTTTCAGAAAATGAAAAAAGTGATGAAATTATAAAACAATATTACAATAATCCAAATTATTATTATAAAGAGCTAAGAAAATTAGATCAAGTATCAGTAAATGGTGGAAATACATTAGTTTTATATGAAGATAATGGCAAATTTTTTATAAAAGATGGAATTGCAAGATTGTCTTTAATGATGATTAAATATTTATTAGAAATGTCTAGAGCTAGCTCTAAAGAAGAGAGAGCGATTATTAATAAGCAATATATATTAGCTGCAGAAGTTAGAGCAATTCCAAAAGATAGAGATATAATGTATTTGATACATATGTTAACTCAGATATATGGTAATAAGCTTAGGTTTAAAAAAGTAAATAATACAAATGAATGTAATTATCTTATGAAATATGAAGATAAGAAGATTGAAATTAAAAGTAAAAATGATTTAGAAAATTTTTTAAAAAATAGTTATTTGCCTAAAGAATATAAAAGTTTAGAAAGATTTAAAATTAAATTAGAAAATTTTGTTAAAATAGGCATTGATTATAAGAATAATGACAACCAATTTGATCAGTTTTTAGTGATGGGAAAAATATTTCCTAATTATGAAATTTTTACTAAATATTATATGAAGATTGTAAAAAATAATATGCAAGATAAAATTTACGAAAAATTGGATTTAGAAGATATTTCTTATGATCAAATATTAAAAAAATTAATAAAAATTGTAAAGCAAGAAGAGATTGGTATGGGTAGAAAAAGTATAAAAAAAGATGATGAAAATTTAAAAGAAAGTGTAGTTATAGACGAAAAAGTAAACACTACAGCAGAAAAAAAAGTAAGTAAAAAGACAACAAAAAAAGCTTTAGCTGAGGAAAAAACAGCAAAAAGTGTGAAAAAGAAAGATATAGAAGATAAAGCAGATGCAAAAAAAGAGGTAAAAAAGACAACAAAAAAAGATGAAAAAGCTAAAGAGGAAGAAGAGCTAAAGAAGAAAATAGGTACTTCTCAAGATTTAGCAACAAATCAATTATCAGATATTAATAGTAATATAGAAATGACATATTATAAATTAAAGTCAGAAGAAGCTAAAATGTTTGATATAGCTAATAGTGTTAATGTTCAATTAAATATAGACAGAATTAATGATGACGCTATTAATTTAAACATTAATTCTATTAAACAAAATACTATAACATTAAAAATGAAAATATCAGAGCTTGAAGATATTACAGCACTAAAAGATTTAAATGAATTATTAAAAGATTTAAATAAAATTGGAAATGATAAGACGATAACAACAGAATATATTGAAGAAATGAAAAGTTTATTTATGATTTGCTTTAATAAAAATGCACAAAAAATGTTAACAGATGCTAAATTGAAGAAATTGGATTTTCAAAGAAAAGAAATTGAAAATGAAAAATGCTCATTTTTTAGTAAATTAATAGGAAAAGCAAAATTAAAGCAAGCAAAATTAGATAATATAAGTCTAAAAGAGCAGTTAATATTAAGTGAATCACAATTTTCTAGTGGTTCATATATTACATTAGAAGATGGAGTATCTGATTTATATGCATATATAAGAACTGAAGTAGAAGATATGTCACCTGAAGATAGCTCTGCTTCAGAAATAAAAATGTATATAAAAAATTTAGAATCAAATGTTCAAATGAATAGTATGATAGATAGAGCCAAATTAGAGCGAAAGATTAGAGAAAAGATTGAGCAACAAAGAAATCTTCCTCAATTAGTTTTATCAAAAGAAAAAAGAAAGTTATTTAGTAAAGCACAAATTAATATGATGCAAGAAAAAAATAATGAATTAAAAAGAGTAATACAAATAAATAGAGCGAATTCATTAAAGAAACAAAATACAGGATTAATTCCTACAATAGGAAATATTAAATCTACTAAATCAGTAAAAAGATTTATAAATGGATTAAATGAAATTGATATTTCAATAAAGAATCAATCAATAGAGGCTTAGTATTAATATGAAAAAAGAAGAAATAGGTACTATAGTTATACTAATTAAAGATTTAATAAATAAAATATTTGAAAATAAAGATATTGATAAACTATCATTAATGGAAAAAAGGAAGATAGTATTTGATTATTTAGTAAACAACAATGAATATGATTTTGTTAGGCTAAATAAAATTTATACTGGAAGTAGAAATCTTTTTGAAGAAATTAAAGATGTATTAAAAACAAATGAGTTACAAAAAAATAAAGGAGTTTGTCATGCAATAGCAAGTGCATATAAATTAGCATGTGAAGAGCTAAATATTGCTAATATTTTAGTTAATTGTGAAATTGAAACTGATGATATCGAATTTTTAAAAAGAAATAATATTAGAATAGCTCATTTAAAACATAGAAATGGAAAATTTGTAATTCGCCATATGCTAAATTTAGTTGATAACGGTGATGGAACAATGTCATTTGACGATATAACTGAAACCATTTTAAATAAAGGAACTGAAAAACAAAACTTATATTTTGGATATAATAAAGAATTGGCAAAAAAGGAAGGCCAAGTAAATTTTAAATATATAAGTCAAATGTCATATTTAAATTTAGAAAGTGATCTAGATAACAGTATGGGCAAAAAATTTGGTTGGAAAGATCCGATACATTATTTTTTCAAAGAGCCTAGTACAGAAAAAATTAAATCCGTAAAAGAAATAAATAAGAAAAACAATGAGAAAAATATAGATAACTACATACTTAATCAATTAAATATGTTAATGTCTAAAGACAGAGAAAGACAACATTTATCAGATGTGGAGCAAGAAAGGGCAGATAGACTGGATAGATAAGTAATAAGTTAATTATTAAAAAGTATTCAAAAAATCTATAAATTTTACAAAGTTATAAACTAATTTCCATGCAAATACAATTAAGTCAAAGTATTTGCATGTTTTTTTTATATGAGAATTATATCAATAGAAGATTGTGCAATAGAGCTTGCACATTATATAATAATATTGCCTAAAAGTGCAACTATAGGTTGCTAGAAAAAAGATATAAACAAGAGTATAATTTCGCACAAAGGGGGAATTGTATATGAAATTTAGTGAAAATCTATATACTTTAAGAAAACATAAAGGAATTAGCCAAGAACAACTTGCTGAATTGGTTGATGTATCAAGACAAAGTGTATCAAAATGGGAACTTGGAGAGTCATATCCTACGGTAGAAAATGTTTTTAAATTATGCAATGTTTTTAATTGTAAAATGAATGAATTAATCAATGAAAAGTTATCAGATTTTAACTTATTAAGTGATGAAATCAAAAACACTAAAAAATTTTACGAAAGATTTTTAGGATATGCAGATACTTATGACGAAGGCAGACCAAAATTACCTAGTAAAGCAATAGAAATTTTAAAAACATATACAGAGAATAATAATATAGAAACTATTGTTGATATTGGATGTGGTACAGGACTATCAACAGAAGTATGTACTTTATTTGCTAATGAAGTTATAGGTGTTGAGCCATCAATAGATATGCTAAATAAGGCAAAAACAAAAGAAAATGAAAAGATGAAATTTATTAAAGGTTATGGAAATAACACAGGAATTGAAGATGAGTCAGTAGACATAGTAATATGTTCACAAGCATTTCATTGGATGGAGCCAGAAACAACATTAAAAGAAATCTATAGGATATTAAAAAAGGGTGGAATATTTGCTACAATTGATGCAGACTATCCACCAGTAATTAATAAGGATTTAGAAAAACTTAATAATTGCTTAAGAAGAAAGACTGCTATTATAGAAAAATGGGAAAACAAATGGGCTACTGATAAATCAGAACATCTTAGCAATATAAGAAATAGCAAGCTATTTGAATATTCAAGAGAAATATGTTTTGAACATGTTGAAGAATATGATCAAGAGCGATTTAAAAAGTTTTTATTAAGTCAAAGTAGTATGCAACATGCTATTAAATACAATTATAATGAAATTGCCGATGATCTTAATAGTTTAGATGGTAAATTATATAATGTTTTTAAAGGACAATCATTAAATGCAATATATTCGTATAGAATGAGAATTGGTATAAAATAAAAAATATTAGATATAATTAGGAGAAAATCATGGGAATAATCGTAAGAATACCACAAGATAAAAAAACTAAATTAAATATTTATGATATTGAAAAATTTTGGCAGAAAGCATGTACAAACGTTTTTGGAGCATTAGAAGTTAATCCAAGATTAGGGACTAAAGATGAATTTTTTAGAATGAATTATGAATTTGCAGGGAATATAAAAGAATATGAAGTAGCCTTAAAATCTGATTTAATGCAAGCAAATGAGTATACTTTATTTGATGCAAATAATTTTGGAAGTGGTATAAATTTCTTTATTGATAATAAAAATCAAATTGAAATGTGGACATCTTTTCCAACAACATATAGTGAAATTGTTGGCTTCTATAAGTTAGTAGAAATAATTTGTCGAAAACTTAAAATTACCCAATTTCAAAGAGGAAGTAAAGGTGAGTTTGAAACTGTAAATACGAGCCAATTGGATTGGTTTATTGAATTAGGAGTTAATGATACACTTATAATGCTTATGACGATTAAATCACAATTTGAAGAGGGCAATGAATTTATATCAATAAATGGTGTTAACAATCCAATTTCGCTAGGATTAGATTCCATTAAAAATTTTGAGTTAGATTTACCATTAGAAGGTAATATGGATAACATTAATAAGGTAATGTATAACTACGAAAAATATATGAATGACATGCAAAAAGAAGATCTATTCTATGGTGTATTCAAATTATATCAAATGAACAAAGATGGAAGGACCGAAATAAATGGATTTATGGCTATACCACCAGAATGTGATACAATAATTCCCAAAAATCCAAGTTCAGAATTTTACTTTGGAGCAAATAGATTTGATACAAGCAAAATAAGCAATTTTTATGTAATGTTAGAAGATAGCAAAGGTAAAAATCATAATGTTGAATATAACAAGTTTATTGAAGCAATAGACTATGATTTGCAAAGAACATATGATGCTAAACATATTATAGTTGTTCTAAATAAAGAAAAAATAGATGAGATATGCAAATAAAAATCTTTGCTCTTAGTCAAGAGTTGGGGTGAATAAGTTGAAAAATACTTATTCGCTCTTTATTTTTACTATTTTTTAAATTGTAAGCGAAATTATTATTTTAAAATTACTTAATAAGAGCTTTAAAATGTATAATATCAAGAAATGCTGACTTATCTGCTAAAAATGTCACACAAATGTAATATAACTGTAAAATAGCAAAATATCTAGATGTGCCTAAAACTAACGAAAAAAGCAAGCAACAATGGTTTATTGACTTTTGCTCTGCGTTAGTGTAAAAATGAAGTATAAGATGTCGAAAGGAGACAAAAAATGAGAAAATTGGTTTCGTTATTTCAAGGTTTGTCAATAACTATAGGAGCATTTGTTGTAATAGCATTTTTAATTCCACTTTTAGCAGGAATTAAGCCATATATAGTACTTTCAGGTTCTATGGAACCAGAGATTAAAACAGGTTCAGTAGCATACATAAATACTCATGTTGATGTACATGAGATTAAAGTTGGCGATGTTATAGGCTTTGAATTTGGTAAGAGCCAAGCAACTCATAGGGTTGTAAAAATAAATGAAGATAATACTTTTATTACTAAAGGTGATGCAAATGAGAACAACGATTTAGCACCAGTAAGATTTGATCAATACAAAGGAAAAACAAAGTTCTCGATACCATACCTAGGAACAATTATTTCAAAAGTAAAAACAAAAACAGGTAAATTCATAGTAGCCCTTGTAATAGGATTAAACATTATATGCATTGTTTTTGGTAGCTCAGATGACGATAAAAAAGAAAAAAATAAAAATAGCCAAAAGGACAAAGAGACTAAAAAAGTTGAGAAAACGGATAACGTATCAAAAACGGAACAAGATACAATAGACACACATACCAATACATAATGTAGGAAGTGTAGACTACTATGTAAAATCAAATAGTGCAGGGAAAAACAATGCAACAAACATGGAATTAGCATATTCCCGATTAAATAGAACAAATGATTATTTTAATATATAGAGAAAAGTCGCTAGATGATTCTCCATATACATTAAAGGAGGTGTGTACGAAAGAAGAAAAACTGGAAGTCAAAATCAATTATAGTTAGTGCAAGCAATACAAAGTAGAAACTTTACACCAGATTTTGCAACCGGTTCAAAGGAACCATGGTTAGGCATATCTACGGATGATATAGAAGAATGTATTTCCCCTGAACACGTAAAATGGTCTACAACTTAAATTAGATATGGGGATAAAAAATGCAAAATAAATTATGTGAAATTTTGTTATGAATTACAATTCTTACAATATCATTTACAGATATTTCATTTGCAAATACCGTCGAATAGAGGAAAAGTGCAGAAGGTCTAATGTCTGTCCATGATGATTTATTTTTAGATTTTGGTGAGCTAATGTAAGGAGATACAAGAGAAGACTCTGCTGTTATTTTTAATTCTAGTAGTGACGATGTTGAAATTTTCTTTTAAACTGAGCCACTCGATAGATCCGATTTTATGATGTAATTTAGTAGGAGAATCTATGAGTGATTATATCTCCCTAAGAACATATTCAAAGGATACGGAAGGAAAACTAATATTTAGAATCAATGTTCCAGCCAATCTAAAGAATAGCTTTACCTTAGCTAATACCAATGTTAAATGGAGATTTGCTGTTGAAAAAACAACACGAATCCAAAAATAGAGTAGTACTAAAGAGGAGGGAAAAATGAAAAATAAAACAAAAAAAGCACTATGCGCTATTTCAATATTAGGAGTAGTTGCAATTAGTGGTATATTTGCTTACTTAACTGATAATGAATCTAAAGAAAACGTATTCACAATTGGTAATGTTGATATAGAATTGCTAGAGCCAAGTTGGCCTACTGAGGACTTGCATGGTGATGCAGAAAATGATGATGGACCTAATGGTATACCTGATGCAGTAGAGAATCTTGTACCGAACCAGGTAGTTGCTAAAGATCCACAAGTAAAAAATGTTGGTAAA
>JAZUKV010000024.1:0-26167 GCA_045643465.1 Clostridia bacterium
AAAAATATTAAAAAAATTTGTTAAAAAAAATAAAAAATACTTGAAAAATAAAAATATTATATATATAATTTTTATAACTAAAGATAAAATTAAGGAGAGATTATTATGGAATTGTTTAAAAATGTATTCCTAAATACAGACAAAGTAATTGAAAATACTGAAATCAAATTAACTTATGCAGGTAGATTATTTCAAAATGGATCTAACCAAGTTATATTGCATTTAGGATTTGGACAAAATTGGGAAAATTCACAAGATATTGAAATGGAAAAAACAGCATTAGGCTATCAAGCTAATATTAATGTTATAGCTAGTGATGCATTAAATTTCTGTTTTAAAAATGAATTTAATGATTGGGATAATAATGAAGGTCAAAATTATTCTTTTTCAATAGAAAAAAATTGTGCAAATAACGAAGAAATAGAAAATTGTGATAATAATGTCATAGCAGAATTAGGAGAAGCTTCTGGTGCAAATGAAGAAAATGCTGAAAACAAAGCAAATGGAGAAAGCCCAATAGCTGTATATAAAACACCTAGCTGGGGAGAACTATTTAAAAAGGCATTCAAAAATTTGGCAGGATGTTTTTCAAAATTATTTTCAAAAAAAGAAGAGAATGCAGTTAATAATAAATAAAAAATAAGCATATACGTTTGTATATGCTTTTAATATTTTGAAATAAAAAAAGATAAAGTAAAAACTTTATCTTTTTTGTTTGGCGGAAGATGAGGGATTTGAACCCTCGCGGCCCTTACGAACCCTAACAGTTTAGCAAACTGTCCCCTTCAACCACTTGGGTAATCCTCCGTGTTGACCTTGTTCATTATAATATAGATAAATTAAACAGTCAAGAAAAAAATTAAAAAAAATTAATAAAGTATAGATTTTTTTATTTTTGGATGATATACTTTTTTTAACTGTGAAAGGGGTGAAATTAATGGAAGAAAACAATAAAAATAATGGATTGGCTATTGCAGGAATGGTACTTGGTATATTATCTATATTATGGAATCCTTGGTTCTTATTTAGTATAATTGGAGTAATATTATCAATTTTTGGATTAAAAAAATCTAAAGAATTAGGAAAAGGTAAAGGAATGGCTATAGCTGGATTAGTTTGTAGCATAGTTGGTATTATAGTAGGAATAATTTCTATGGTTATATTAGCAAATGCTGTAAATACTTTAAAATCTTTATATTATTAAAGGAACTATATTTAAAATAGTTCCTTTTTTGTATTAATTTTTATTTTATAAAATAATTTGTTTCTTAAAATTAAATTCATTATTATTTATATATCTTGCTAGATTTTTAGTTGAAATTCCTGTTATAGAAGAAAGTTCATTTATATTAATTTTTTCAGTATTCTCAATATTTTCAGAAAAATAGTTATTTAATTTAGATATTTCAGTATTATCTTTTGGTGTGCATGAAGGACAAATATATCCATCTGTAATAAAAAAACATCCGCATCTTTGACATTTGTTAAAATTCATAATATACCTCCAACTTTATAAATTTTATTAAAATTATTTTATCATAATAGATTTATAAATTAAATATTTTTAATTAAAATTTCTGAAAAATATCAAAAATAATAAAAATATGATTATATTAGGCCATAACATCAAAAAATAACTTGTAATTTTGCTTAAAAAGCTATATAATAAGAAACGAATTTATTTAAGGAGATGATTAAATGCAAGTAAGTAAAGAGCAACTTTTACATATTGCAAAATTAGCAAATTTAAAATTGGAAGATGATAAAGTTGAAGAATATCTTGAGAATTTGCAAGATATATTAAATTTTGCTGAAAAAATAAATAATGCACCAACAGATGGATTAGGAGAAACAATTGGTGCAAATGATAAATATAATGTATTTAGAAAAGATGAGATTGTTGAGTTTGAAGACAAAGATGCTTTATTACAAAATGCACCAAGTCAAGAAAGAAGAATGTTCAAAATACCAAAAGTTATTCAATAAATTAAGGAGGAAATTGAATGGATATTACAGAGCTTACAGTACATGAGCTTCAAGAAAAGTTAAGATTAAAAGAGCTTACTATAACAGAAATAACAAAAGCTTATGCTGATAGAATAAAAGAAAAAGAAGATGAGGTTCAAGCATTTGTTACAGTATTAGCTGATGATGCAGTTAAACAATCAGAAGAATTAGAAAAAAATATAGATAATGAAAATTTGGATTCTGAATTTATTGGAATTCCTATAGGAATAAAAGATAATATTTGTACAAAAGGAATAAAAACAACATGTAGCTCTAAAATGCTAGAAAATTTTGTATCTCCTTATGATGCAACTGTTATACAAAATTTAAAAAGCAAAAACATAATTAATTTAGGGAAATTAAATATGGATGAATTTGCAATGGGTGGTTCAACAGAGAATTCAGCAATTAAGAAAACAAGAAACCCATGGGATTTAAATACAGTTCCAGGTGGATCTTCAGGTGGATCAGCAGCTGCTGTTGCAGCTAACATGGTTCCTTGGGCATTAGGAAGTGACACAGGAGGCTCTATACGTCAGCCAGCATCTTTCTGTGGAGTAGTTGGATTAAAACCTACATATGGATTAGTTTCAAGATATGGATTAGTAGCATTTGCTTCATCCCTTGACCAAATAGGACCAATTACAAAAGATGTAAGAGATAGTGCAATGCTTTTAAATTTAATAGCAGGACATGATGAAAAAGATTCAACATCTATGGATATGCCAAAAGTAGATTATACAAAAGCATTAAAAAATGATGTAAAAGGATTAAAAATAGGTGTTCCAAAAGAATTTTTTGGAGAAGGAATAAATGAAGAAGTAAAAGCAAAACTTCAAGAAGCAATCGAAAAATATAAAGAGCTAGGTGCTGAAATTGAAGAATTTTCTTTAGATATTGCAGAATATTCTTTATCAGCATATTACATAATAGCATGTGCAGAAGCAAGTTCAAATTTAGGTAGATTTGATGGAATAAGATATGGATACAGATCAGAAAAATCAGAAAATCTAAAGGACTTATATATAAATTCAAGAAGCGAAGGATTTGGTCCAGAGGTAAAAAGAAGAATTATATTAGGAACATATGTGCTAAGTTCAGGTTATTATGATGCTTATTATAAAAAAGCTCAAAAAGTTCGTACATTAGTAGCAAATGAATTTGAAAGAGCATTTGAAAAATATGATGTTATTTTAACACCAACATCACCAACAACAGCTTTTGAAATAGGTACAAAATCAAATAATCCATTAGAAATGTATTTAGCAGATATATGCACAGTATCAGTAAATATAGCAGGTTTACCAGGAATATCAATTCCATGCGGATTAGATTCAAAAGGATTGCCAATAGGTATGCAATTAATAGGAAATAAATTCCAAGAAGAAACAATATTAAATGCAGCATATACTTATGAGCAAGCTACAAATTTTAGAGCAAAATATAAACCAGAATTTAAAAAATAGAAAATAAAGAAAAACAAAGAGAAAAAAGGAAAAAAGAGGAAAAAGAAAAAAAGAGGAATTGGGGACGGTTCTAATTTCCACTTTTTTTAAATTGTAACTTTAGAATAGAGGAAGGAGAAATCATGCCAAGAAGTGATTATGAAGTAGTTATTGGACTTGAGGTTCACGCTGAGCTTTCAACAAAAACAAAAATTTTCTGTAGCTGTACAAATGAATTTGGTGGTGAGCCAAATACACATTGTTGCCCAGTTTGTATGGCAATGCCAGGAGCACTTCCAGTCTTAAATGAAAAAGTTGTTGAATATGCTGTTAAAGCAGGTTTAGCAACAAATTGTGAAATTTCAAAAAATAATAAAAATGATAGAAAAAATTATTTTTATCCTGATACTCCAAAAGCTTATCAAATATCGCAATTTGATAAACCTTTATGCGAGCACGGATATGTGGAAATAGAGGATGATGAGGGAAATCCAAAGACAATAAGATTAATACGTATACATATTGAAGATGATGCGGGAAAATTAAATCATAATGAGTTTGGTGCAGGAAGCCTAGTAGATTTAAATAGAGCTGGTGTTCCACTTATTGAATCTGTATCAGAGCCAGATCTTCGTTCAGCTGGAGAAGCAGAAAGATATTTAAGAAAATTAAAATCAATTTTTGAATATATTGAAGTTTCTGATTGTAAAATGCAAGAAGGTTCATTCCGTGCAGATGTTAATGTTTCTGTAAGGAAAAAAGGTTCAACAGAATTTGGAACTCGTACAGAAATGAAAAATATGAGTTCATTTAGATCTATTGTTAGAGCAATTGAATATGAATCAAATAGACAGATTGATGTATTGGAAGATGGAGGAATAATAGAGCAGACAACTTTAAGATGGGATGATGTCCAAGGAAGAAATTATCCAATGAGAAGTAAAGAAGATGCTGAGGATTATAGATATTTTCCAGAGCCAGATTTAGTTGCAATTAGATTATCAGATGAATATATTGAAAATGTAAGAAAGCTTTTACCAGAATTACCAGAAAGTAGAAAAGCTAGATATATGTCTGAATTTGGATTATCTGAAAAAGATGCTAGATTAATAACAGCATCAAAACATTTATCAGATTTATTTGAAAATACAATTAAAATTTGTAATAATCCCAAAATATCAGCAAACTGGATTTTATCTGATATATCAAGAATATTAAATGAAAAAGAGATGGAACCAGATCAAATTCCATTTACGGCAGAGCAATTAGGAAAAACGATTTGCTTAATTGATAATGGAACAATAAGCTCTGCAATTGCGAAAAAAGTAGTAGAAGAGCTTTTTGAGAATCCTAGAGCTCCAGAAGAAATTATAAAAGCTAATGGATGGATTCAAATTTCAGATGAGGGAGCAATCAAAGAAGTAGTAATGCAAATATTAGAAGCAAATCCTCAATCCATAATAGATTTTAAAGCTGGAAAAGATAGAGCATTAGGATTTTTAGTTGGCCAAGCAATGAAGGCAACAAAAGGAAAAGCAAATCCTCAAATGTTAAACAAAATGTTTTTAGAAGAGCTAAATAAATAAAATATAATAAACAAAAGAAACACTAGATGGAAAGTCATTTGGTGTTTCTTTATGTGAAATACCAAATGGGAAAAATGATATATTGCTTGAAATGATATTTCATATATAGTATAATTTATAATTGTGGAAAATAGTTAAAAAGGGGTATAAAGCATGCTAGTAAATAAAAAAATATTAGAAGAAATATATTATGATGCTGATGAAGAAAAAATTTCAAAAGTTCATGAATTATTAAAAAATGAAAATATTAAAATAATAAAAGCTACATATGAAGATGAAGAAAATTTTGAATTACATGCTAAAACAGATGATCCTAATGATATATATGTAAAAGTCCAAAAAAATGAATTAGTAGATTATAGATGTACTTGCAAAGAATTCAAAGAAACAAATTGCTTATGTCATCATATTATAGCAGCAGTGGACAGTTTTAATAATAATAAAGAATATCTATCAGCATTTTCAAAAGAATCTGTTGAACAAGAATCAAAAATATATAATAAAGCAAATCAATATAAAATATTTAATCAAATACTTAATAGCTTTTATAATGGGTTATACGCAAAAGATGATGATGTCAACACAAGTAAAAATACCTCAGAGCAGATAGATTTAAAAGCAAAGTTAATTTGTAATACTGTAAATAAAGAAATACATATTGAATTTAAGTTATACCAAGGAAAATTCAATTACAAAATTAGAGATTTAGTACAATTTTATGAGAATTTTATGGATGGAGAAGTTCATAAATATGGAAATAAAATTGAATTTAAGCATATAAGGGAAAACATGAATTCGGATTGTTATAAATTATTAGATTTTGCATTAAAGTATTCTGAAATTATTAAATATGCAAATGAAGCAACAGGTCAACAACGATATTTAGGGAAGGTAATGAGAGAATCAGAAATTCTTCTTTCAAATACTGGAATCGATGAAATATTTAATGTATATGATGGAAACTATGCAAAATTAAAAGTTGATAATAAATATGAAAGACTTTTAACATTGTTTTCAAGCGAAGAGCCAGAAATAAAATTTTTACTAGAAGAATATGATGATGAAAATTTCAAATTATATCCTAATATAGATATATATAATTATTATGTTATTTCAGGAAAAGAATATGATTATATATATGTAAATAAAGAAGTTCATCGTTGTACTAAACAATATAAGGATACAGTAATAAAATTATTAAATTTATTTAAAAATAATTTTACAAATGAAATAATTTTCAAGAAATCAGATTTACCAAAGTTTTATTCTCTAGTAGTTCCAAATATAGAAAAATATTTTGAAGTTAAAGATATTAAAGAGGAAGAATTAGAAAAATATATTCCTCAAGAATTATATGTAAAAGTATTTTTAGATGTAATTGAAAAAGGATATATAACAGCTGATATAAAATTCGGTTATAAAGATTTTGAGTTTAATCCATTGATAAATGATAATTCAATTAAAATATCAAGAGATGTAGTAAAAGAGTCAAAAGCACTTGAAGTATTTGTAAATACTGGATTTATGCTAGATCAACAAAATTCTAGATTAATTTTGGCAGATGATGAAAAAATATATAATTTTTTATCTGAAGAAATAGTTTTCTATATGAAAAATTTTGAAATTTTAGTTACTGACGCATTTAAAAAGAAAGAGATAAAACATCCTAAAATTACAAATATGGGAATAAAAGTTGAGAACAACTTACTTAAATTAGATTTTAAAGAATTGAATTTTTCAATGTTAGAAATTGTTGAAATAATGGAATATTATAAATTGCGTAAAAAGTTTTATAAGTTAAATGATGGAACTTTTCTAGACTTACAAGAAAATGAAACTTTAGAATTTTTAGAAAAATTAAATATAGATGAAAATTTTGATTATAAGCAACTAGAAAGTGGAGAGCTAGAATTACCAGTTTATAGAACATTATATCTAGACAAAATATTAAAAAATTCAAATATTAATTCGAATAAAAATGCAGAGTTTAGAAATTTTGTTAATAATATTCAAAATTCTGAAGAAGAAAATATAGAAACTCCAAATGGGTTAAAAGCAACGCTAAGAAGATATCAACAAACTGGATATAAATGGTTAAAAAATCTTGATAATTATGGATTAGGTGGAATATTAGCTGATGATATGGGTCTTGGAAAAACTTTACAAGTTATTACATTGATTTTAGATTATAATGAAAAAAATCAAAATCCAAAAACAACATTGGTAGTATGCCCAAGCTCTTTATCTTTAAATTGGTATAATGAAATAAATAAATTTGCACCTAGTTTAAAGGCATTAGTAATTTCTGGAAATGCAGAAGAGCGTAAAAAGAAAATAAATAATTTAGAAGATTATAATGTTATTATTACTTCATATGACTTATTAAAAAGAGATGTTGAAGAATATAAACAAAAAGATTATGAATTTAAATATATAATAGCAGATGAAGCCCAGTATATTAAAAATAATAATACTCAGAATTTCAAAGCAATCAAAGAAATAAAAGCTGAAACTAGATTTGCATTAACAGGAACTCCAATTGAAAATTCGCTTGCAGAATTGTGGTCAATATTTGATTTTTCAATGCCGGGTTATTTATATGGATATAAACATTTTAAAGAAACGTTTGAAACACCTATAATAAGAGAAGAAGATTTGTATAAAACTAAAAAATTAAAAATGTTGATAGAACCTTTCATATTAAGAAGAATTAAAGAAGAAGTTTTAACTGAGTTACCAGAGAAAACAGTTACTGTTCTTAATAGCGAAATGGAAGATGAGCAACACAAAATATATATGACTTATATGGCTGAAGCTAGAGAAGAAGTTGAGAATGAACTTATTGCTAATGGATTTGAAAAAAATCAAATGAAAATTTTAGCTTTACTTATGAGATTAAGACAAATTTGTTGTCATCCAAGTTTATTTTTAGAGAATTATGAAGCTGGCAGTGGTAAGTTAAATCAATGTTTAGAAATAATTAAAGATGCTGTAGAAGGAAATCATAAAATTCTACTATTTTCTGGATATACATCAATGTTTGATTTGATTGAGCCTGAACTTGAAAAAGAAGGAATAAGGTTCTTTAAATTGACAGGTCAAACTAAAGTAAACGAGAGAATTCAATTAGTTGATGAATTTAATGAAAATCCTGATATTAAAGTATTCTTAATTTCATTAAAAGCAGGTGGAACAGGACTTAACCTAATTGGTGCAGATATGGTAATTCACTATGATCCATGGTGGAATATATCTGCAGAAAATCAAGCAACAGATAGAACTTATAGAATTGGTCAGAAAAGAAATGTTCAAGTATATAAATTGATAACAAAGAATTCTATAGAAGAAAAAATTTATGAGTTGCAGCAAAGAAAAGCAAAATTAGTGGATAATATGTTATCAACTAATGAAACATTTATTAATAAATTGACTAAAGATGAAATTATGGAGTTATTCAAATAGTTTAAAAGCTAGTATAGAATCTATACTAGCTTTTTTGTCATTAATGTAAGTCATTATCATTATCATCATAATCGCCATCGCCATCTTCAATGCTTGTCATATATTCTCTGCTTGCAACTCTTTTTTTAGTTCTTTCTTTTTCAACAGCGTCTGATAAAAGATCTTTAATTTCTTTTGATTTTTTTATACTTTGAATATCAAATTCTGGTGTACTTTTGTCACCTGAGCAACAATGAATTGTTCCAAGGCCAAAAATTCTTTGACCTATTTTTCTATTTAATGTGACGTCCATTATTCTATATAATCTAATTTCTTCTTGTTTTATATTGAAAAATCCAGTTTGAATTGTTAGTTTTTCCGTTGTTAATTCATATTTGGTAAATGACCATGGCAATCCAAAAATAGTTCTTTTTCTATCTTTCCATAAAACCTCTTTCATATAATTTTCCTCCTATGACTATATATTAATACAATAAAGCAATAATGTCAATTTTAAGCAAACGAAGTTGGTATTATTTTATTTACTTGTAATTATTTGGTAAATGTGCTATAAATAATAAGAAATTAATTAAGTGTCAAAATTTTTTTATAGTGAATAATATAAAGAAAAATATATAAAATATTTAAGAAAAAGAGAGGAACTTTTATGGATAAGTCTTTGCAATTTGAAGAATATAGATCAAAATATAAAGAATTTTATTATAATAGTTATTCATTGCATGAGGACAATGAAGCTATTTATTTAGAGTATGATTTTGAAATTCCAGGATTAGCAAGTTTCAACCCAAAGTTAAAAATATTAAAGAAAAATATGAAATTTAAAAGTATTGATACTGTGTATGCGAAAAATATGGTTTTTAATATTGGGTTAATTGAGCTTATTAGTTATTGGAAATGTGTATGTCCACCTAAAGTGGTAATAAAATGTGGATATCTTGATGAAAATCAAATCAATTGGTGGAAAAAAATATATTACTATGGATTAGGAGAATTATTTTTTACTAATAGTATTAAAACAAATTTTGATGATTTTTTAACTATTGAATGTGCAAAAAATACAGAAAAATTTGAATATGATAAAATTGAAGAAGAGCCAAGTGGTTATATTGTTCCAATAGGCGGAGGAAAAGATTCAGTAGTAACATTGGAAACATTAAAAGTAGATAAAAATAGAGATTTTGCATTAATAATAAATCCAAAACCAGTAACACTTAAATGTGCAGAAATAGCTGGTTTTGGAGCAGATAATATTATAGAAATTTATAGATCAATAGATAAAAATATTTTAGATTTAAATGCGAAAGGATACATTAATGGACATACACCTTTTTCAGCAATGTTAGCATTTGTATCATATTTTATAGCACATTTATTATCAAAAAAATATGTAGCTTTATCAAACGAAAATAGTGCAAATGAGTCAAACGTAATTGGTGAAAAAGTAAATCACCAGTATTCAAAAAGCTTTGAATTTGAATGTGATTTTGAAGAGTATTCTTCAAAATATTTAAAAGCACCTGTAAAATATTTTAGCTTTTTAAGACCTTTAAATGAATTACAAATAGCTAAGATATTTTCAAAGCACGAACAATATCATAAAACCTTTAAAAGCTGTAATGTAGGTAGCAAAAGTGCTGAATGGAAATGGTGTTGTAATTGTGCAAAATGTCTTTTTGCATATATCATACTTAGCCCATTTTTATATAAACAAAAGTTAGTTGATATATTTGGTGAAGATTTATATGAAAATAAAAATTTATTAGATACATTTGTAGAGCTAACTGGAAATGGTAAGACAAAACCTTTTGATTGTGTAGGAACATATGAAGAAGTTAATTATGCTGTAAGCAAAACTATAGAAAATATAGAATTGTCAAATTGTGAATTGCCTTATTTATTAAAATATTATAAAGAAAATATTGGTCTAGCTGATACAACTGAAGATATTACTAAAAGATATGTTGATGAAAATAATTTAAATTATGAGCAAAATCAGATGTTAAGAAAAGAGGTTTTTTAGATTGATAAAAGATTTAATAGAATATTTTGAAAATAAAAAAATACTTATTCTAGGTTTTGGTAGAGAAGGTCAATCAAGTTATAAATTGATAAGAAAATATTTAGATAATCAAAAATTGTACATTGCAGATCAAAAATTAGATTTCCAAAATGATTTTGATTTTCTAGAAGAGGATAATAATATAGCTTGTATAAGCGGAGATAACTATTTGGAGCATTTAGACGAATATGATATTATATTGAAATCTCCAGGAATTTCTTTTGCTCAAATAGATATCACTAACATAAGAAAGAAAATTAAATCACAATTGGAGCTTGTATTAGAGTTTTTTAATTTTTTTACAATTGGTATTACTGGAACAAAAGGTAAAAGTACAACAAGCTCTTTGATATACCAAATTTTAAAAGATCAAAATGTTAAATGTAAACTTTTAGGAAATATTGGTATACCAATTTTTGATTATGTTGATACATTAGATTTTGATACAACATTAGTGTTAGAGCTATCATCACATCAATTAGAATTTATAGAAAAATCACCAAATATTGCTGTTTTACTAAATATATATCCAGAGCATTTAGATCATTATAAATCTTTTGATGATTATGCAGAAGCAAAATGCAATATATACAAAAATCAAAGCAGAATAGATTGGTTTTTCTATGGAGCTGATAATGAAACTTTAAAAGAAAAAGTATTTAATCCAACTGCAAAAACATATAGAGTATCTTTATCAGATTCAGAAGAAAACAATTTATATATTAAAAATGAAATGGTTTATTTTAATGATGATCCAATCTATGATATAAATGCACCTAAAATTTTAAAGGGTGATTATAATTTAAATAATATAATGTTTGCTTTAGGAGTTGCTAAAGTATTGGAATTAGATATGAAAAAGGCTGAAGAAACAATAGCAAATTTCAAATCACTACCACATAGATTAGAATATGTAGGAAATTTTGATGGAGTTGATTATTACGATAATAGTATAGGGACAATCCCAATGGCCACTATTGAGGCAGTTAAAGCTCTTAAAAATGTAGATACTTTAATAATTGGTGGTATGGATAGAGGAATTGGATATGAAGAGCTTATAGATTTTATTAATAATTCAGACATTACAAATGTAGTGTGTATGCCTAAAACAGGTCATGATATTGCACCATATCTAAATAATAATAGAGCAATTATAGTAGAAACATTAGAAGAAGCTGTTAAAGTATCTAAGGAAAAGACAGCGAAAGGAAAGATTTGTTTGCTTGCGCCAGCGGCAGCTAGTTATGGATTTTTTAAAAACTTTGAAGAAAAAGGTGATATGTTTCAAAAATTAGTAAGAAATTAATTTTGATATATCATTTAAGATAAGATGCTTTTGATTATTCAAGAGCATTTTTTAATACATTAAAATAGAGGAGAAAAAAATGAAAGATTATATTACTGTAATAGGTGGAGGTCTTGCAGGTTCAGAAGCGGCATATCAAATTGCAAAAGCTGGAATAAAAGTTAAATTATATGAAATGAAACCTAAAAAATTTTCACCGGCACATTCTAATAAAAATTTAGCAGAAATTGTTTGTAGTAATTCGTTTAAATCAAATTTACATACTAATGCTTGCGGTTTATTAAAAGAAGAATTAAGATTACTAGATTCGTTATTAATTAGAATTGCAGATGAAAATGCTATTCCAGCAGGACAAGCATTAGCTGTAGATAGGGAATGTTTTGCAAAATGTGTCACTGAGAGCTTAAGAAAATTAGAAAATATTGAAATTATTAATGAAGAGCTTGGAGAAAATATCCATTTGCAAGATATAGTAAATGACGGAATTGTTATTGTAGCAACCGGTCCACTAACATCTGATTTATTGTCAAAAGAAATATTGCAAATAATAGGAACAAATGATTTACATTTTTATGATGCTGCAGCCCCAATCATAACAAAGGATTCTATTGATATGGAAATAGCTTTTTGGGGAGACAGATATGATCAAGAAAGAGCAAAAGATGAAGAAATAGAGGATTGGAAAACAAGAGCTAAGGATATCAAAGAAGCAGATTATATAAATCTTCCAATGAATAAAGAGGAATATGAAACTTTTTGGAATGAACTTGTAAATAGTGAAATTGTTGAGCTACATGAATTCGAAAAAAGAGAAATATTTGAAGGGTGTATGCCAATAGAAGTTATGGCAAAAAGAGGAATTGATACATTAAGATTTGGTCCATTAAAACCAGTAGGGTTTACAGATCCTAGAACTGGATATAGACCATATGCTGTTGTTCAATTAAGGCAAGATAATACAGAGGGGACTATTTATAATTTAGTAGGATTTCAAACTAATTTAAAATTTGGAGAGCAAAAAAGAGTGTTTAGCCTAATTCCTGGATTAAAAAATGCAGAATTTGAAAAATATGGAGTTATGCATAGAAATACATATATAAATTCTACAAAATTGTTAGATAATACATATAATTTTAAGTCAAATAATAATCTATTTTTTGCTGGACAAATAACAGGTGTAGAAGGATATGTGGAATCAATTTCTTCAGGGTTAGTAGCAGCGTTAAATGCTATAGAAATGTATAAAAAATCGGGTAACAAAAAAATATTCAGCGAATTAACAATGATTGGTGCTTTAGCAAAATATATTTCATCAGAAAATGAAAGTTTCCAACCAATGAATGCTAATTTTGGTATATTGCCTCCAATGGAAGAAAAAATCAAGGACAAAAAGCTAAGATATGAAAAATTAGCAGATAGGGCATTAGAAAATTTAAATAAATAATATTTTATATAGACAAATAAATAATTTAATAATATAATAAAAAAAACAAAAGTGGAGGTTGGAAAAATGGCTGAATTAAAATTTGAAATAATTGAAAAAATAGGAGTTTTATCTGAAACAGACAAAGGATGGAAAAAAGAGCTAAATCTAGTAAAATGGAATGATTTTGCACCAAAGTATGATTTAAGAGATTGGAATGAAGATCATACAAGAATGGGAAAAGGCTTAACATTAACAAAAGACGAATTAGATCAATTAAAAGAAGTTTTAAATAAAATGTAATTTACAAAGGTAAGGCTAATCATGGAAGAGAATTTTGAAGATATTTTTGAGTCAATAAATTCTTTGCACAAAAAATATAGTTCAAAAGAATATAGAGAAAATATTGATAACTTTAATGAAAACTCTAAAGAATTAGAGCGTATTTTAGAAAAATATAGAACTGATAAAAAATGTACAGCTAACGAGGATAATAAAAATAAAAAATTAAAAAAAGTGCTTTATTAAGCACTTTTTTTTCTGAAAATAAAAGGGGATGTTGTTGTTAGTAACAGGAGTAAATAGTTTGTTACTAACTTGTTAATAATATAACAATAGATTTTGTCTATATTGTGAACTTTAAGTGATATGTAAGAAAAGATTTTAATTATTTTTATGAAGTTTATGTTTTAGGCAGAAATAGCTAGTTAAAAAATTAAAAATTTCACTAAAGTATAAGATAAAGATATAGCCATTAATTCCATAGATAGGAATCAAAAATTTAATAAATAATATGCATGTTAGCAAATCTACAATATTTATTAGCATTACGATTATTTGACAATTTAAGCTTTTTAGAAGAGAATCTATAACATTATCCAAATAAATAAATATAATAATGGGTGACAGAATTTTTAAATAATTTAAAATATTTAAATTGGGATATAAATATTTATTAATTGGAACAGCACAAACAATTAAGATTGTGCATGAAATTATGGCAAAAATTAAAGTCAACTTTAAACATTTTGAAGATATATTTTTTAATTTATTTTTCTCAGTTAGTGGATTATATGTGGATAGCTTAGGTAAAAGAAGAGCATTAAAAGACTGAATAAATGTAAATGGAAACAAAATCAAAGTAAAAATAGTTCCATTTATTAATCCATATATTGATAAAGCTTCATTATAAGATAAACCATAAAGTATAAATGATGTTGGAATAATTGTTGTTTTTATTGTTGAAAGCCCAGATTTTATATAAGTAGTAAAAGCAATTGGTAAAGCAATTTTACAAATAGGTTTAATGAAGGATGGATGCGAGGTATCTATTTGGTGTTTAATTTCGATTATTGATTTATAGTATTTTAAAGATAGATATATACAAGAAAGAATATCAGATATTAAAATACTTAAAATAAGTGATAAGCAGATTGAATTTTGATTGAAAAATAAATTTAACTTGCAAGCAATAAGTATTATGATTATTTGTAAAAAAGTTTCAATAAGTTGTGATATTACACCAGTTTTTATTTGTTCAATAGCTATAAAATATCCGTTTAATACAGATGAGATAGAGCAAAATGGTAATGAAATGGCAAGTATGTATATATAAAATAAAGGGATACTACAATTTAATATTTTTTCTTCGATATAATTGGATAAATAAAAAATAAAAGCAAATGCTACAATGCAAAAAAATAAACTATATTTAATACAGGATTTTATAATAGATGTTTTAGTACCATAATTTTTTCGAGAATGTTCAATAGCTATTAATCTTGTGGAAGCTAGATTTATTCCAGAGCTAGATATAGTAAGAATTAATCCAAAAAAGGACATTATTAAATGCCACTGGCCTAAATTACTACTAGAAATTGTATTGGACAAAAATATATTAAAGGTAATTGTAATACTTTTTAAAATAATAGTAAAAATTGTTAAAAATATTCCATTTTTTATAAAGATACGCATAATTTTATAAACTCCAGTATTTTTTTTAATCATATGAAAGAAAAATTTTATTATTCTATAAATATTAAAGCAGACATAAAGTAACATAAAATGCCAACTTACATAATATATAGCATAAACTTTATGAGAGGAGTGTTTAAAATTAATTCGTATATAATAGAAGGTGGAAGAAAAATAGAAGGGATTGTAAATGTAGGCGGGTCTAAAAATGCATCTTTACCAATTTTAGCTGCAACTATTTTAAATTCAAATTCAAGTCGCTTATATAATATTCCAAATATTAAAGATACAAAAATAACATTAGATATTTTGAAACTTTTGGGTTGCAAGATTAGGCGTACTAGTGATAAAATAGAGGTCAATTCAAGAGAAATAAAAAAAACGGAAATACCGACACATTTAATGAGAGAAATGAGATCAACAGTAATTTTAGCAGGAGCTTTAATTGGTAGATTTAAAGAAGTAACTTTTACATATCCAGGTGGTTGTGATATTGGAGCAAGACCAATTGATTTACATTTAAAAGCCTTTAAAAAATTAGGAATAGATGTTATAGAAGAATGTGGATATATAAAGTGTAAGGCAGAAAAAATAGTAGGAACAGACATTAATCTTGATTTTCCAAGTGTAGGAGCAACAGAAAACATTATATTAGCATCAGTATTAGCAGAAGGTACAACAGTTATCAACAATGCAGCAACGGAGCCTGAAATAGTAGATTTGGCAAATTTCCTTAAAAAGATGGGAGCAAGAATTGAAGGCGCTGGAACAATAAAAATAATTGTAAAAGGTGTTAAAAAATTATACGGAGTAGGTTATAATGTTATGGAAGACAGAATTGAAGCTGGAACATTATTGTGTGCTGCAGCTGCTACAGGTGGAAGCATAACTTTAAAAAATGCAAATGAAAATAATTTAAATGCAATATTGAACAAATTGAGTGAGTGCGGATGTAGAATTACGTTAGATGATAAATTGATTAAGCTAGATGCACCTAAAAGATTAAAACCCATAGAGCTTAAAACAATGCCATATCCAGGTTTTCCTACAGATTTACAGCAAGTTTTTGGAGCAATGATAACAAAAGCTTCAGGAACATCAGTTATAGTTGAAAATATATTTGAAAATAGATTTAAATATATTTCTGAATTGCGAAAAATGGGCGCAAAAGTAACTTTAGAGGGAAATACTGCAATAGTAACAGGTGTTAGAAAGTTGAGTGCAACAAATTTAGAATGTGTAGATTTAAGAGGGGGAGCAGCATTAGTAATTGCAGGATTAATGGCAAAAGGAAAAACAAAGATTGATAATATAGATTACATATTGAGAGGATATGAAAATCTTGATGAAAAATTAAATAGCTTAGGAGCAAAAATAAGACTTGAAAAATTGTGAAAAACGTGATTAATTAATAGTGAACTGATTAAGTTCAGTTCCCTATTATAAAATACATAGGAAGGAATATAAATTTTATGGCAAAAAATACTAAAAAAAGAGCTGTTATTTATTCTAATGTAAAAGAGAATAAAAAAAGAGCTGAAGAAAAGTCAAAAAATAAAGATGATCAAATCAATCTAAATGACGAAGTTATTATTGGTATGAAAAATTTTCCAAATGAGAATAAAGCTACTCAAAAAAAGTCAACAAATAAAAAGAAAAAATATTCAAAGGGAAAAAATAAGAATGTAAAAAGGACAAGTAATAATAGAAATAATTTACAGAAAAGCAACAAGAAAATAAAGAAAAAAAGAGCTGTTGTAAATCCAGAAAAGAGGAAAAAAGCATTATTTGTTGTAAAAGTAATAGGAATAGTTTTGGTTTTAATAATAGGTATAATTATATTTTTAAAATCATCACTTTTTAATATAAAAGAAGTATCTGTAATTATAAATAATAATAAATATGTTACAGGAGCATCGATAGAGGAATTGTCAGGAGTGCAAATAGGACAAAATTTATATTCAATAAACAAAAAGAAAATTATGAATGCTATTAAAAGCAACACATATATAGAATCTGTAAAAATTAAAAAATCACTTCCAGATAAATTGATTATAGAAGTTGATGAAAGAGCTATTAAATTTCAATTAAAAAATGAGGGTGGCTATACATATATAGATAACCATGGAATCGCAATTGAAAATGGTTCAGATTCAAAGGATGTTATTACTGTAACAGGATACCATACTGAGAATATTGAATTTGGATCCAAACTAAATAAAGATGATTTAAAAGGTTTATCAGATGTATTACAAATATTGCAAGAAGCACAAAACAATGATATAGCAAGTTCAATATCAAGCATAGATATATCAGATTTAGATGAATATGTAATTTATTTTAACGATTTAGGAAAAGTTGTACATTTGGGTGATACTAATTCGATAAATTCTAAAATGAGTTATATAAAATTAATTATGGAAAGAGAAAAAGATTACGAAGGAGAAATATTTGTAAATGTTGATTTAAATAATGGTGGACAACCATTCTTTAGAGAAAAAGTTTAAAAGGAGAGGTTATATGAAAAAAATAAGTAAACCTTTGATATTTGGAGTTGTATTCTTTGTACTGTCATTTGCAATAACATTACAATTAAGATTAACAGCTTTAAGTGAATCAACTGCATCACAAGATAAAATTTCAGCAAAACTTAAAGATGAGATTTTTTCATTAAATAATGAAAATGATAAATTATTAAACAAGTTAGAAAAATCAGACAAGGACTTAGAAGAAGTGAGAGATAAAGCAGCAGAACGTGATTCAGAAAGTAAGCAAAAAAGTGATTTAATTAAAAAGTATACTGCTTTAGCTGGTTATACAGATGTTTCAGGAGAAGGAATTGTAATTAAATATTATCCAAATAAAGATACAGGCAAGGCTGAAATAACAGAAGATTTGATAGATATAGTTAATGAACTAAAGAATGCAGGAGCAGAAGCAATTGCAGTAAATAATATTAGATTAGTAGATAATTCTTCAATAGAATTGGAGAAAGATAAAATAGTGATTGATAAAACAGAGCTTAATTCTACTTATAGCATAAAAGCTATAGGAAATTCTGAAACTATGAATAGTAGTCTAATAAGACCTGGAGGAACAATTGATTTAATAAGAGGTAAAGGTATAAAAATAGACTTAATAATAAGTAAAAAAGTATCAATTAATAAATACTCTGAAATACAATAAAAGGGGTGAAAAATAAAATGAAAGGTGTTAAACCAGCTATAACATTGGGAATATTAGCAATGTTATTAACGATTGGAATTGCAATACAACTAAAGACAATAAAAGAAGCTGATTTAGATGGAACATTACAGATAAGTGATACTAGTTTAAAAAGATCTCTGTTACAATGGAAGGCAAATTGTGAAGAATCAGAAAAAAAGTTAGAGCAAAGTGATGAGGAACTTACCCAATTAAGAGAAACTGTAAGTAAGTTGAAAAATGATGAAGTACTTCAAAATAAAATAGAGCAATATGAAATGATGCTAGGAATGACAGATGTTTCTGGAGAAGGTATAACAATAACATTAGCAGATAATACATCTTCTAATTATTCTAATAATTCTTTTTCAAATATAAATTTTTCAAATTATTTAGTTCATGATGGGAATTTAGTATCTATTGTAAATGAATTAAAATCTGCAGGAGCAGAAGCAATTTCAATAAATGGTAAAAGGATTACAAATTCTACGGCAATTACATGTGCAGGAAATGTAATTCAAATAAATGGAGAAAAAGTAGGTAGCCCATTTGTTATAAAAGCAATAGGCTCTAAGGATTTATTATATGGTGAAATAAGTAAAAATAATGGAACAGTGTACAAATTAAAAAAATATGGTGTTAAAACTGAAATAAAAAAAGAAGAAAATATTGAAATTTCAAAAAATTTATAGTATCTTATGCAAGGAGATTTAGTGTATTATGAAAAAAGAAAAATTATCAATTTCGATAGTGTTCGGAATAATTGCTATATTTTTAGTAAGTTTAATGGGGATTCAATTAAAAACGATAAATCAAACAGATATTACAAGTATTGAATCTATGAAAGAAGACGAATTACGTAATGAAATATTAGAACTTAAAGAAAAAAATGAGGAAATTCAAAGTAAAATTTCAGAAAATGAAGAAAAAATAAATGAGTATAAAGACATATTAAATAATAATAAAGAAGCAACAGAGCTTTTGAATAATGAATTGAAGGAATATGAAGAGAAGATTGGACTAACAGATGTTACAGGACAAGGAGTAGTTATAACATTAACAGATACTGCAAATCAGTCTTATAGTTTTAGTAATTTAGTTGATTTTGTAAATGAGCTAAAATATGCAGGAGCGACAGCAATTTCAATAAATGACTATAGAATTATTTCAACAACTGAAATAGTTGAAATATCAAAAAAATATATTCTTCTAAACGGAGATCAAAGAATATCATCGCCATATACAATTAAGGCAATTGGAAACAAAGAAAAGATGTTAGAGGTATTGAAGCTTAAAGATGAAGGTTATATTGATTTATATAAAAATGCAGGTTACACAATTAATATTGAAGCAAATGATAATATAACAGTAAATAAGTATAATAAAGAGATTAACTTTAATTATATAGGAAAAGGAGACGAGTAATATGGTATATATAGCAATTATATTAGGATGTATAATAGGTGCCTTTATAGGAAATTTTGCTCCAATAATATCATACACATATTCAGAATATTTAGCTATTGCAATAGTAGCAGCTTTAGATACTATTTTTGGAGGAATAGTAGCTTCAATAAAGAAAAACTTTAATATGGGAGTATTTTTATCAGGTTTTTTAGGAAATGCATTATTATCAATTTTATTAACATATTTAGGCTCAAGATTAAATGTTGATATTTATTTAGCTGCAATATTTGTATTTGTAGGAAGAATATTCTTCAATCTTGGTGTAATACGTAGATATTATATAGAAAAATGTACTGAATTTTTCAAATCAAAAAAGGAAAAAAATAATCAATCAGAAGACAAAAAAACAGAAGAAAAAGCAAAATAATTATTAAAAGAATATTATTACAAAAATATTACGACAATGTTACAAAAATATAACATTTAGTATTGACATTTAAAAAAAAATATAATATTCTTATGCATATAAAATTGACTTGTAAATGGAGGAGTTAACCTTGGCTGTTGGGGATATAATTGTAGGTATGGATATAGGTACTTCAAAGGTTAGTCTCGTAATAGGAGAAGTAAATAATTTTGGACAGATAGAGACGATTTGTAGTACAAGTAACATATGCAGTGGAATAAAAAAAGGTAAAATAATTAATGAAGAAGAAGTAGTAAAAACTGTAATAAAAACTTTAGAAGATGCCGAAACAGACTCTAATCTAAAGATTAATTCAGCTTATATAACAATATATGGAAAAGATGTAACGATAGTTCAAAATAGTATAACTAAAGAAGTTAAAGATCGTTACACAGGAATATCTGCTAAAGATATATCTTCTGCAATAATGCAAGCAAAAGATATAGATGTACCAGAAGGAAAAACAATTATAGATGTAGTAACAGATAAATTCATTTTAGATGACGGAAAAATAACATCAGATCCAATAGGAAGTTTTTGTTCATCATTTACATTAAAAGCACAAATTGTATTAGCAAATAAAGACTATATAAGACAAATACATAATATATTTAGAAAAGCTGATTTAGAAATAGATGGAATAGTACCTATAACATTAGCAGAAAAAAATGTTGTATTAGATACAAACGAATTAAATGATAATGTTATGATATTAGATATAGGAGCCGGAAATACAGAAATAGGTGTATTCGAAGGATCAGAATTCATATATACAAACACAATACCTCTTGGAGGAGATAATATAACAAATGATATAGCACTAGTATTAAATATAAGCCAAGATGAAGCGGACAAGTTAAAGAAACAATATGGATTAGCAATGAAGTCATATATAGATAATGATAACGAAATAATGTTAAATACTTGTAAAGATGAAAATAAAAATAGAGTTATTAGAAGTTCAGAGCTAATAGAAATAATAGAAGCCAGAGTTGAAGAAATGTTTAAATTAATAAATGATGACATAACAGCTCAAGGCATAAAACAAAGGATTAATAATGTTGTATTAACAGGGCAAGGAATTGTTAATATTAGCAAAAGTGATGTTGCTGGAAAAGTAATATTAAATATACCTGTCAAAATTTCTACAGGAAGAATGGTAAGCACAGTTAAACCAGGATATAGAACAGCATATGCATTAGTCAGATATATTTCTTCAAGACAGTATGCAAAAAATGTTTCAAGTAGTATAGATACAGGTTCACAAAAGAGTATAATAAAAGTAGTATTAGAGAAAATTAAGGATTTTTTCTACTCATAAAAATAGCGGAGTGATAAAGCTCCAAAAAGGATGTTATTAATTTTTAAGATATAAATAGGGAGGAAGAACATTATGATAATGGATAGCGCAGAAGAAAGTGGAATAATGATAGATGGAACAGCCACAATCAAAGTAATTGGTGTAGGTGGAGGCGGAACAAACGCTGTAAACAGAATGGTTGATTCAGGAATTAGAGGAGTAGAATTTGTAGCAGTTAATACAGATAGACAAGCTTTAATATTATCAAAAGCAGCATCAAAAATCCAAATAGGTGAGAAAATCACAAGAGGATTAGGAGCAGGAGCAAATCCTGATATAGGAGCACAAGCAGCAGAAGAAAGCAAAGCAGAAATAACAGAAGCACTTAGAGGTGCAGATATGGTATTTGTTACAGCCGGAATGGGTGGAGGAACAGGTACAGGAGCAGCTCCAATAGTAGCAGCATGTGCAAAAGAAATGGGAATATTAACAATAGGTGTTGTTACAAAACCATTTACATTTGAAGGTAAAAAGAGATTATCACAAGCAGATAGAGGAATCGAAAGCTTAAAAGGAAAAGTTGATACATTAGTAGTTATTCCAAATGATAAATTATTACAAATAATTGATAGAAAAACATCAATAGTAGAAGCATTTAAAATGGCTGATGACGTATTAAGACAAGGTGTACAAGGTATATCAGACTTAATTGCAGTACCAGGACTTGTAAACTTAGACTTTGCAGATGTTAAAACAATTATGCTAAATACAGGAATAGCTCATATGGGAATCGGTAGAGCATCTGGAGAATCAAGAGCAGAAGATGCAGCAAAACAAGCTATTTCAAATCCATTATTAGAAAGTTCAATTGAAGGAGCAAGAGGTGTTATTATTAATATCACAGGTGGTGCTAACTTAGGATTACATGAAGTTAATACTGCAGCTGAAATTGTTCAACGCAATGCAGATCCAGAAGCAAATATTATCTTTGGTGCAGTTATTGATGAAAGCATTGATGAAGATATTATTATAACAGTTATTGCAACTGGTTTTGATACAGAAGCAAAACCAGCAATACCAGGTATATCATCAACAAATACTACAGTTGCAAAACCATGGGAACAAAAAACTAATTCAATACCAGCAAAACCAGAGCCAATGAGTGGAAATGATTTAGATATACCATCTTTCTTAAGAAAGAAATCAGGAAATAAACAATAATATATGTCAAATAAATAAAAAAGATGAAAGAAATAATCTATATAAGTAGATTATTTCTTTTTTTCGCCTTCAAGATATGACACGTTTTTTCAAGGTTTGATGCTAGAATAATAGAACCAGGAAGGAGAGTGTTTATATGGTTGCATATATTGATTTAATTTTTTTAGAAAATTTTTTTATGAATTATTTAACATTATTTACTACTGCTAAGTTATTAAACAGAAGGATTAAAAAAACAAGAATTATAATTGCAAGTTTAATGGGAGCTTTATATGTGTTTACATTATTTTTTGACATATCAAATTTATCATTGAATTTATTAAAATTAGTTATGGGGATTAGTTTATTAGCTATTTCTTTTGGATTAAAAAGTTTTAAAAAGCTATTAAAAGAAAGTTTAGTATTTTTTATGATTACTTTTGTTTATGCTGGCTGTGCATTAGGATTTATATATTTTATGAAACCCAAAATAATATATATTGTTAATGGAATTATAATTGGTGGTGAATATATATTTGAAATTGTTTTAATTTCAGCAGTAATAAGTTATTTATTAATAAAAGCTAGTATAAAATTAATTAAGATTAAACAAAAATTTTCAAAAAAGCAAATGTTATGCGACTTAAAAATAAAGAATGGAAATTACAATATAAATGTGAAAGCTTTAATTGATACAGGAAATTTATTAACAGATCCAATATCAAAAAGTCCTGTAATTATTGTTGAAAAAGAAAAAGCAAGAAATCTTTTTAGCAAAAGTTATTTTAAAAAGTTAGAATCTATTATAGGGGGTGATGAACAAGAAACATTAAATGATTTTTGTGATGCTAATATAAAAATGATTCCGTATATGTCAGTAGGCGAAAAAAATGGAATGATGTTAGCATATAAAATTGAAAAAATAAAGTTTGAATATCAGTATGAATTATATGAAATAGAAGATGTACTTATAGGATTTTATGATAATGCTCTTACAAACAATGGAAAATATTCTGCTTTAGTGGGATTACAAATATTTGAAAGGAGTATGGAAAAAAATGAATATAATGCAATTAATAAAAACCAAAGTAAATATAGTGTATGCTAAATATTTAAAAAATAATCAGATTGAAGAGCTACCAATTTACTATATAGCAGGAAGTCAGACGTTACCACCACCTTTAGATTCAAAAGAAGAAGAGGAAGCTTTAGATAAATTGTCAAAAGGTGATGAAGATATAAAAAAAGTTTTAGTAGAGCGAAATTTAAGATTAGTAGTTTATATAGCAAAAAAATTCGAAAATACAGGTGTAGGAATAGAAGATTTAATTTCAATTGGAACAATTGGATTAATGAAAGCGATAAATACATTTAATGCAGATAAAAATATAAAACTTGCAACATATGCATCTAGATGTATCGAAAATGAAATATTAATGTTTTTGCGAAAAAGTAATAAAATAAAAGGAGAAATATCAATAGATGAACCACTTAATCAAGATGGAGATGGAAATGAATTACTTTTGTCTGATATATTAGGAACAGACGAAGATATAACTTCAAGAAGAATTGAAGATGAAGTTGATAAAAAATTGTTAAAAGAATCAATTAAAAAGTTGACTCCAAGGGAAAAGTATATAATGGAACTAAGATTTGGTTTTGGTACAGATGAAGAAAAAACTCAAAAAGAAGTAGCAGATATGCTTGGAATTTCTCAAAGTTATATATCTAGATTAGAAAAAAAGATAATTACAAAAATGAGAAGAGATATAAGAAGTAAAACAGGATAAAAGTATAAAAATAGCTCTTTTGGAAATACTTATATAGAGAGTAATTCCAAAGGAGGTTTTTTACTTTGATAAATAAGGTTGAAATAGCTGGAGTAAATACAGCAAAATTACCTGTGCTATCAAATGAAGAAAAACAAGAGCTATTAATTAAGATAAAAAATGGAGATAATGAGGCAAGGGAGAAGTTTATACAAGGAAATTTAAGGTTAGTTTTAAGCGTAATTCAAAGGTTTAGAACAAGGGGAGAAAATCCAGATGATTTATTCCAAATAGGATGCATAGGATTGATTAAAGCAATTGATAATTTTGATATAACGCAAGATGTACAATTTTCAACATATGGTGTACCAATGATAATAGGCGAAGTAAGGCGATATTTAAGAGATAATAATGCCATAAGAGTAAGCAGGTCTGTAAGAGATTTAGCGTACAAAGTTTTAGCTCTAAAAGAAAAGTATATGAAAGAGCAAGAGCGAGAGCTAACTGTTGATGAAGTAGCAAAAATGCTAGAAGTTGAAGTAGATGATGTAATATTGTGTTTAGATGCAATTCAAACACCTATATCGTTACAAGAGCCTGTGTATGGAGATGAGTCAGAAAACATATATCTAATGGATCAAGTTAAGGACAAGAAAAATAATGACGAATATTGGACTGAAAATATAGCAATATCAGAAGCAATGAAAAAGTTAAATGAAAAAGAAAAAAGAATCATGCAGAAACGATTTTTTGAAGGAAGAACACAAATGGAAGTTGCAGAAGAAATTGGAATTTCGCAAGCACAAGTTTCCAGATTAGAAAAGAACGCTCTGGACCATATAAAAAGAATATATAAATAGTAATATTTGAAACAACATTTCCATATATTAAAAGTGGAGGTGTTGTTTTTTGAATAAAGAAAGCGGAATGGATTTTAGACATAAAGAGGTTATTAATATTAATGATGGAAAAAGGTTAGGATTTGTTCAAGATGTTTGTGCAAATCTTGAAACAGGCAAAATAACATCTATAATAGTTCCAGGTAGTAAGAAAATGAGAAATATGTTTTCAAAAGATGAAGATATAGTGATTGAATGGGAAAAAATTAAGTGCATAGGAGAGGATATTATATTAGTAGAAATATAAAAATTGAAGTATTAAAAAAAATGTAAAAAAAACTAGAAAAAAGTATAAAAAATGCTTGACTTTGAATAAGGGTTATGATATTATAATCGAGTACCAAGCAACAGAAAAAAATTACATAAAATAATTAATACATTTTAACGTATGGATAGAGCAAAGTTAATTATTAATTATTTGAAAAATGTATTGACAAATTCTTATAGCGATGGTATTATAGATAAAGCTTAACAAGAGAAAAATATATTTATTAAATATGTAAATTAGTAACAAAGCACCAAGAAAAAACAAATACTAATTTATTATTTTTTTACGCCAAAATAGGTCATAAAAAATAATTTAAAAATATTTAAAAAATGTGTTGACATCTTGTAAAAAGTATAGTAAAATACTAATCGTCCACAGCAAAAATGAGGACG
>JAZUKV010000025.1:0-6741 GCA_045643465.1 Clostridia bacterium
TATGAATAATACTATATTAAAAAATTCTAATAAAAAACATTTTTCTTTAAATGACTTATATAAAATTGAATATTTTTTAAATAATATTTCAACTATAAAAAATACTATTTGCCTTAAAAATAAATCTAAAAAAATTATCAATAAATTTAATCACCGCTAATCTTCATTAGTAAAAATTTGTGAAAAATTAATATTTCCATTTTTAAAAGATAAATTTTCTTCTCCATCAATCACTATTTTTATTGAATTTATTTCAGTAAATTGTGTCACTGTATTAACAATCTGTCCTATAGTTAATCCTTGAATTTCTGTATTTTCTTCCTGATTATCGATAAATTCTTTTGAAAAATCAATAGTTAAGCAATCTGCATTTTTTATTATATTATTAATCTTTGTATCTTTTGGAATATATGTTTTTAAACCTTCTGAATTTGGACCTGCTAATAGTAAATTTAATATTTTATTATATGGATTTTCTAATAATTCTTTTGAATCTATTTTTCTTAATTCTTCCACCAGTTCATTTTTTTCATTTATAAAATATAAATTAACCATTGTTTCTCTTAATTGAGTATCTGAAATTTCTTCTTCTGGAATTATTTCATAATTTTCATATATTGTATTATTTTTTTTGATACTCACATTATTAAATACAAGTATTGTCGCAATTAGAACCCCTATGCCAATTACACATCCTATAATAATTTTCTTTTTCATAAATACCTCCTACTTTTTATTTGTAAATACTATTACAGACAAGTCTTTAATATAACCAAAAAACCTTATATTAGTAAGCATTTTTAATTTGACAAAATTCGAGTTTCAATATAAAATACATATTGTACAAATACACGAAAAAAGGAGAAAAATATGGAAGAAATCTTACATGTCGGTTTAGATGTTGGTTCTACTACTGTAAAAATAGTTGTACTAAATTCTAATCTAGACATTATATATCAAAATTATGAAAGACATTTCTCAGATACAAAAAATACAGTTTGTAATGTTTTAGAAAAACTAGACGAAAGTTATCCTAATTCAAAATTTACAATTTCTTTGACTGGATCAGGAGCTATGTCTGCTGCCAACTTTTTAAATCTACCATTTTTACAAGAAGTTGTTGCATGTAAAAAAGCTGTTGAAAAATACATTCCCACAACTGACGTTGTAATCGAACTTGGTGGTGAAGATGCTAAAATTATTTATTTTGATAAATTTATTGAACAACGTATGAACGGTACTTGCGCTGGTGGAACAGGTGCATTTATTGATCAAATGGCATCTCTACTACATACGGATGCAAGTGGTTTAAATGACTTGGCAAAAAAATATAATACAGTTTACCCAATAGCCTCACGTTGTGGTGTTTTTGCTAAAACTGATATACAACCATTATTAAATGAAGGAGCTGCCAAAGAAGATATTGCTGTTTCTATTTTTCAAGCTGTTGTTAACCAAACTATAAGTGGTCTTGCTTGCGGTAGACCTATAAAAGGTAATGTTGCATTTCTAGGTGGACCATTAAATTATTTATCAGAATTGAGAAATAGATTTATTGATACTTTAAATTTAAAAGATGACGAAATAATAGTTCCAAATGAGGCACATTTATTTGTTGCTAAAGGTGCTGCTTTAAGCTCTGTTGAAAATAAACCAATTACAAATGAAATCTTAAGCAGTAAAATAACTGTTTTGCGTGATTCTCATGATAACACTACTATACCGCTATCTCCTTTATTTTCTATAGATGCAGATTATGACGAATTTAAACAAAGACATGCCAAAGATTGCGTAAAGAAAAAACCTTTAGAAGGATTTACAGGAGACTGTTTTGTTGGAATCGATGCAGGATCTACAACAACAAAATTAGTATTAATTGATAATGAAGGAAGCCTATTATATTCACTATATGGAAATAATGAAGGTAATCCATTAAAAAGTGTCATGAAGATGCTAAAAAGTATGTATGAAGTTTTGCCTAAAGGTGCAAACATACGCTTTAGCGGTGTTACCGGTTATGGAGAACAATTAATAAAAACAGCATTAAAAATTGATTTAAATGAAATTGAAACAATTGCACATTATACAGCTGCAAAAGCTTTTATGCCTAACGTTACAAGTATTGTTGATATAGGTGGTCAAGACATGAAATACATAAAAATCAAAAAAGGATCAATCGACAATATTATGCTTAATGAAGCTTGCTCTTCTGGTTGTGGTTCATTTATCGAAACTTTTGCAAAAAGTCTAAATCTTTCTATTGAAGAATTCGTACAAGCCGCAATTGAATCTAGAAAACCTGTTGACTTAGGTTCAAGATGTACTGTATTTATGAATTCTAAAATTAAGCAAGCTCAAAAAGAAGGATATTCTGTTGGAGACATTTCCGCAGGACTTTCATATTCTGTTATAAAAAATGCAATTCAAAAAGTTATGAAAATTAGAGATGTAAATACTTTAGGAAATTCTATAGTAGTTCAAGGTGGAACTTTCTATAACGACGCAGTTTTAAGAGCTTTCGAATTAATTGTTGGAAAAAATGTTATTAGACCAGATATTGCTGGATTAATGGGAGCATATGGATCAGCTTTACTTGCCAAACAACAATATGAAGCTAATCTAGATATGGAATATCGTTCAACAATATTAAAATCTGATGAAATTGATAAATTAGAAATTACAACAGCACATGTTCGCTGTCAAAATTGTGAAAATCATTGTTTATTAACAATAAACAAATTTAATGATGGAAGTAAATTTATTTCTGGTAATAGATGTGAAAAAGGTGCTGGAATTACAAATAAATCAACAGATTTACCTAATTTAATTAAATATAAATATGAAAGACTATTTAATTACATACCATTAACAGAAGAATCTGCAAAAAGAGGAACTATAGGAATCCCTAGAGTTTTAAATATGTATGAAGACTATCCATTTTGGTTTACTTTTTTAACCAACTTAGGATTTAGGGTAATTTTATCTGAAAAAAGTAATAGAAAAACATATGAAAAAGGTATTGAATCTATGCCTTCCGAATCTGTTTGTTTCCCTGCAAAATTATCTCACGGACATATCGTAAGTTTAATTAAGCAAGGTATTAAAACAATCTTCTATCCTTGTATACCTTATTCAAGAAAAGAATATGAAGATTCTGATAACCATTACAACTGCCCTATTGTTATATCTTATTCAGAAGTATTAAAAAATAATGTAGAAGATATAAATGCAAATGATATCGAATTTTTAAATCCATTTTTGCCTTTTGAAGCAAAAAAATTGGCAGAAACAATGCTTGAATTACCAGAATTTAAAAAATACAATTTTACTAAAAAAGAATTGTTAACAGCGGCTAAAATGGCTGAATTAGAATATCAAAACTTTAAATCAGATATCCGAAAAAAAGGTGAAGAAACTATAAAATATCTTCAAGATAACAATTTAAAAGGTATCGTAATTGCTGGTAGACCATATCATACAGACCCTGAAGTAAACCATGGTATTGATACTTTAATTACAAGCTTAGGCTTAAGCGTATTAACTGAAGATAGTGTTTGTCATCTAACAAAAGCAGCTAGACCTCTAAGAGTTGTTGATCAGTGGACTTTCCATGCAAGACTTTACGCTGCTGCAGATTTAGTTGGAAGAACTGATAATTTAGAATTAGTACAATTAAATTCTTTTGGTTGTGGTGTTGATGCCGTAACAACAGATCAAGTTGAAGAAATTCTATCAAGCTTTGGAAAAATGTACACACTTATAAAAATCGATGAAATTAATAACTTGGGAGCTGTAAGAATTCGTATTAGATCTCTTCTTGCAAGTATGAATAAGCGTAAAAAAGAAAAAGATGAAGAGGCCGTAGGCAATTATGCTATTAATAAAAAAGTTTATACCAAGGAAATGAATAAAAATTATACTATTTTATGCCCTCAAATGGCACCAATACATTTTGAATTAGTTGAAGCAGCTGCAAAAGCTTCTGGTTATAACGTAGAACTTTTAAGAGAATGCACAAATCATACTGTAGAAACTGGTTTAAAATATGTAAATAACGATGCTTGCTATCCATCTATATTGACAACAGGACAAATGATTGAAGCTTTACAATCTGGTAAATATGATTTAAATAAAACTGCAATTATAATGTCTCAAACTGGTGGTGGATGCCGTGCAACTAATTATATAGGATTTATTCGAAAAGCTCTTAGGGATGCCGGATTTTCTAATGTACCTGTAATATCTTTCAATGTTGTTGGTATGGAAAAAATGCCTGGATTTAAACTTACATTAGGATTCATCGAAAGATTATTTAAAGCTGTTATTTTAGGAGATTTAATTCAAAAATTATTAGCTAAAAATAGAGCTTACGAAATCAACAAAGGTGAAACTCAAAAATTATTTGAAGAATGGCTTGATAAATGTAAAGAAATTGTAGCAAAATCATCTTTAAAACAAATGAAATCATCAATATTTGAAATGGTTGCTGACTTTGAAAAAATTGAGTTAGATACATCTATAGAAAAACCAAAAGTTGGTATCGTTGGAGAAGTATTAATTAAATATCATCCTTTTGGAAATAATTTTGTAGCAGATAAACTAGAGCAAGAAGGTGCTGAAGTTATTCTACCCGATTTTATGGGATTTATAAAATTTATTGCAACTCATAAAATTACATTTAATCAATTAATAAAGACTGGCGCACTAAAAGCTAATGTATTTAAATATGCTATTAAATTAATTGATATTTTAGAAAAAAGCTCTCGAGAAGCATTATCTCAATCTAAAAAAGGTTATTTATTACCTTGCAATATTTGGGAATTAGAAGAAAAAGTTAAAGATATCTTATCAATTGGAAACCAAACTGGAGAAGGTTGGTTCTTAACTGCAGAAATGATTGAATATATAGAGCATGGTATACCTAATATTGTATGTGTACAACCATTTGCTTGCCTACCAAATCATGTAGTTGGAAAAGGTGTTATAAAAACAATCCGTAGTAGATATCCAAATGCTAATATTGCTCCAATTGATTATGACCCTGGTGCTAGCGAAGCTAACCAAACAAATAGATTGAAATTATTAATGACTGTTGCAAAAGATAATTTGAAAAAATAATTTAATGCATAATCCACAATTTATTAATAGATTGTGGATTATATTTTACAAAATTACTTGTAAAATATTACTATACATCATATAATCTATACAAATAGGAGGTTTTTACTATGTATAATTTAACTGTAAAAGATATTATAGAGCAATGTAATGCAAAGTTAATTATAGGCAATCCAGAAACAGAATGTATTAATTTCTGCAAAGATACAAGAATCTTAAATCGTGGAGATGTTTATATCGGCTTAAAAGGAGAAAATTTCAACGGTTCTGACTTTTATAAAGAAGCTTTAGCAGCTGGTGCAAGCGTATGTATTTTAGAAAATATTATAATTGATGAAGAAACAAAATCTAAATACCAAGATAGATCAATTTTATTAGTTCAAAATACTCAAAAAGCATTACAAGAAATGGCTTTATTTAAAAGAAGTAAGTACAATATTCCAGTAATCGGAATAACTGGTAGTGTTGGAAAAACAAGTACAAAAGACATGATTGCAAGTGTAGTTTCACAAAAATATAATGTTTTAAAAACTGAAGGCAATTTTAATAATCATATAGGTCTTCCCTTTACAATTCTAAGATTACAAGACCACGATGCTCTTGTAGTTGAAATGGGAATGAATAATTTGGGTGAAATTAGTTTATTAACTCAAATTGCTAAACCAAGTATTGCCGTAATTACTAATGTTGGTACAGCTCATATTGGCAATTTAGGATCCAGAGAAAATATATTAAAAGCTAAATTAGAGATTCTTGATGGACTACAAAAAAATGGTACATTAATTTTAAATAATGATAATGATATGCTTCATATGTGGAATGAAAAAAATACATCTTATGAAACTTTAACTTTTGGAATTGATGAACCAAGCGATTTAACTGCTAGTAATATAGATATTCAATCAGAGCTAATAAAATACACTGTTAACTATAATTATAAAGATGAAACTATTGAACTTCCAATTATTAGTAAAACTTTTATTTATAATAGTTTAGCAGCTTTAGCAGTTGGAAAGAAATTAAATATTGATATAGAAAAAATTAAAACTGGCATAAAAGAATTTCAGTTAAGTAAAAATAGAATGGAAATAATTAAATGTAATAATATAACTATCCTTAATGATTGCTATAATGCAAATTTTGATTCCATGAAATCATCAATTGAAAGTCTTTCAAAAATGAATGGCAATCGAAAAATCGCTTTATTAGGAGATATGTTAGAGCTAGGTGAATTTTCAAAAAATCTACACTACAATGTTGGATTAGAAGTTTTAAAAAATAATATTGATATATTAATTACTGTAGGTACTGAATCTAAAAATATCGCACAAGCAGTACATAATGAAAAAAAGAATAAAACAGACATTTATTCTTTTAATTCAAACGATGAAGCAATTGATTTATTAAAAAATATTGTTCAAGAAAATGATATTATTCTAATTAAAGCTTCAAATGGAATGAAATTTATAAATATTGTTAATTCATTAAAAGAAATTCTATAAACTTATTTTATTAAAATAAACCAAAAAATATTAAATAAAAATTTTAATACTTTTGGTTTATTTTTTTATTAATTTATTTCCTTTTTATTTTTATTTATTTTTTTATTAATTTATTTCCTTT
>JAZUKV010000026.1:0-17300 GCA_045643465.1 Clostridia bacterium
TAATAATTATATAATTAATATTTGAATTAATTTCTAAAAATTCAAATATTCCATCTAAATAAATAATATCATTTTCTAATACATCAAACTCATTATATTTTTTTAATTCATTATTTAAATATGGCTTTCCAAGTGCAGTTAATATTTTAATCAAATTATTTCCTCCATTAATATTTTATTTTCGAAATCAGAAGATTCTATTTTTGCTACAATATGATCTTCTCCAACTATCATTAAAGCTTCTCCTCTTTTAAGTGATTTAATTTCAATTTTTTCTCTTTCAGATAAATTTTCATATTTTTGAAGTATATTAATATTTTCTTCTTCAAGAGAAAAATAATTTTTTACACTTGAATTATTTAAAATACTTTTGCCATATATTCCATTTTCTAAACTAAATAAATCAGACACATCTTGTGTTATAGCTACAGCACTTCCTCCATATTTCCTTATTGTCTTAAATATTTTATAAATAAAACTCGCTACTTCTTTATTAGAAGTTATACCTATTAATCTCCATATTTCATCTAAATAAATTGATTTTTTTATATTTCTATTTTTTTTAATTTTATCCCAAAATAAATCTGTAAATATGTACATGCCATATTTTAAATTTTCTTCTCCTAATTCATATATATCTGCTATTATTAATTTATTATTTATTTCAATATTTGTATAATTATTAAAATAATTTAAAGATCCTTTTACAAATGGTATCAATTTAATTCTAAATTTATCTGTTTTTTTATCTTTTTCTAATATATTATATAAATCCTCTAATATTGGCATATCTCCTGAATCTTTAAATTCTTTTTTATTTGTTAATTTATTTTTTTCACTATTTTTATACAAACTATCATCATCAAAAGTAATTCCTTTTTCTTTATATGTTTCTATTATTTTTTCTTCTAAAATTGACTTTTCTTCTTCATTTAATATCCCAAATATTAAATTAAAAAATCCTATTAATTTTGATATTTTGCATACCAAATATCCTTTTTGTGTATCTTCTAATGATTCTTCTCTAATATCAAATATATTGATATATGTATTAGAATTTGGACCTATTTTTAACATGGTTCCATCCAAATTATTACATAAATTAGTATATTCTCTTTCCGGATCAATTACATATTGCTCTATTCCCAAAATTCTATATCTCAAGATTAATAATTTAGTAAAATATGATTTTCCAGCACCACTAGTTCCAAAAATACACATATTAGAATTTTTATATTTTTCACTATTATATTTATCTATAAATATTAATGAATTATTATTTATATTTGTTCCTATAAAAATTCCATTTTCATCAAAAATTGATGATGTTATAAAAGGATATGTTGCTAGTAAACCATTAGTTAATACATTTCTTCTTGTTACATCTTTTACTTCTTTAAAATTTTCAAATAGTGGCAAACATGTTTTGAATGCCTGTTCTTGCCTAAAATATGCTCTTCTAGTCTGCATTCCTTTACTTTGTAATATTCCTTCAATTTTATTTAATAAATAATCTAAATCTTTTTTATCTTGTGAAAAGACATTTACAAAAATATATAAATAATATAAATCTTCATTATTAATTTGAATTTCTTTTCTTATATATTTTGCGTCATTATATGTAAAAGCAGCTATGTCAATATCTTGTCTTGATTCACTATAATTTTCTAAATCAGTTCTAACATTACCTATATGATATGTTAAATCTTTAATTATTTTATATATATTTTGTTTTTCATAATACATAGATATATTTGTATTAATATTTGAATCAATTATACTTTTTAAAATTAAATCATTTTCCACTCTATTATAATTAATTATTAATAATGTAGAATAATAAATATTATCTATTTCTATATATTTTGGATTTGTAACATCTATATAAGATGGTGCAATATAATCTTTCATTGAAAAAAAACCTTTATCTAAAATAAAATCTTTAATATTTTTATTTTTTAATATTTTTTCCTCCTTCTATTCAAAAATAAATTTTTGACTATTTAAAAATGAAAATAATATCTTTTTTATTTTTTCTTTTTCATTTATATCTTCAACAATATTTCCACATCTTGATAAACATTCTTTAATTTTTAAATATTTTTCATATAGATCTTCGTTTACTAAAGATTCATAATCTTCTAAATCAGTAGTAATATTATTATTTTTAATTATTATAAAAAAATTTTTAGTTGAAGATTTTTTATTTTTATTTAAATTAATAATATAGTCAATATAATTTTGCGATATTTTTTGAATTTTTTTATTTTCTTTATTTTTTTGAAATTCTACACAAGAAATGTGTTTAGACAAATCTTCTTTTTTACTTTGAATTAAAATTTGAATATCTGAATTAAATGTTTTTAAAAAAATTTTATAAGAATTTAAAATTGCTTCTTTTTCCATTTGTGATTTTAAATTAAAATTAATTGGAATAACTTTTATAATTTTAATATATTTTTCATTTGTTTTTATAACACCGTTTGGTAATATTTTATCTATTTGAAGCCAAGACTGTGTTGAATTAATATTATTTTTTTTATTTATTTTTCTACCTCCTTTTCCCGAATTATATGATTTTTTTTATAATACGTCAATTAAAATCGTATACAAAATTTCGACCTTTTTTTACATAAAAAATAAATGCAAACATTTTTGTTTGCATTTACTTATAATTTATACATCTAAATTAGATACATATTTAGCATTCTCTTCTATAAATTTTCTTCTTGGCTCTACTTCATCTCCCATTAACATAGAGAAAGTTGAATCAGCTTGAATTGCATCTTCCAAAGTTACTCTTACTAGAACTCTTCTTTCTGGATCCATTGTTGTTTCCCATAATTGTTCAGGATTCATTTCACCAAGACCTTTATATCTTTGTATTGATAATTGATCAATTGAAATTCCTTTTTTCTCTAAATCAGCATAAGCTTTATTTAGCTCTTCATCTGTATAACAATAGATATCTTCAATTCCCTTTTTTGATAATTTATAAAGTGGTGGTTGTGCTAAATAAACATTTCCGTTTTCAATTAACGGCCTCATATATCTAAAGAAAAATGTTAATAGTAATGTTCTTATATGTGCACCATCAACATCGGCATCAGCCATTATTATAACTTTTCCATATCTTATTTTTGATATATCAAAATCAGCACCTATTCCAGCACCTACAGCTACAATAACTGGATTTAATTTGTCGTTTCCATATATCTTATCTGCTCTTGCTTTTTCAACATTAAGCATCTTTCCCCATAATGGTAAAATAGCTTGATATCTTCTATCTCTTCCCTGCTTAGCACTTCCTCCAGCAGAATCTCCTTCGACTATATACACTTCGCATTCTGCTGCATTTTTGCTACTACAATCTGCAAGTTTTCCTGGCAATGTTGTTGTCTCTAATGCTGATTTTCTTCTAACTAATTCTCTTGCTTTTCTTGCTGCTTCCCTAGCTCTTGAAGCACTTATACATTTTTCTAATATAGCCTTTGCAACATTTGGATTTTCTTCTAAGAATGCTGATAATGCATCATTTACTAATCCTTGAACTATTCCTGTTACATTACTATTTCCTAATTTAGTTTTTGTTTGACCTTCAAATTGAGGCTCTTTTACTTTAACTGATACAACTGCTGTTATACCTTCTCTTATATCTTCACCAACTAGATTTCCATCTTTTTCTTTTAGTATATTATGAGATCTTGCATAATCATTGAATGTTTTTGTTAAAGCTCTTTTAAATCCTTCTAGATGTGTTCCACCTTCGATAGTATTTATATTATTGACAAATGTATATATATTTTCTGAATATGCTGTTGTATATTGAAAAGCTATTTCAACAGGTACATCATTATCGTTTTTATCAATATAAATTGGTTGTGGGTGTAATTTTTCTTTGCTTGTATTTAAATATTCAACAAAAGAAACTAGTCCACCTTCATAACAAAATTCTGATTTTTTAATATCTTCTGAATTTCTTCTGTCTTCAATAGATATGTATAAACCTTTAGTTAAAAAAGCCATCTCCCTAAATCTATTTTCTAATATTGAAAAATCATATTCCAATGTCTCAAAAATCGTATCATCTGCTAAGAATCTAACCTTTGTTCCTGTATTTTTTGATTCACCAATTTTATCAAGTTTATTTACAGTTTTGCCTCTTTCAAATTTCATTTGATATAGTCCACCATCTCTTTGGATAGTAACTTCTGTCCATTCAGATAATGCATTAACTACGGAAGCACCAACTCCATGAAGTCCTCCTGAAACTTTATAACCACTATCACCACCAAATTTTCCACCAGCATGTAATACTGTATAAACTGTTTCTGCTGCTGAAATTTTAGTTTTTGGATGTATATCTACTGGAATTCCTCTTCCATTATCTTGAACTGAAATTACATTTCCTGGCTCTATTACAACTTCAATATGATTACAATATCCTGCTAATGCTTCATCAACACAGTTATCAACTATTTCATATACTAGATGGTGTAAACCTCTTGCTGAAACACTACCTATATACATACCAGGTCTTTTTCTTACTGCTTCTAAGCCTTCCAATACTTGTATTTGATCGGCTCCATATTCATGTTCGTATTTTTCCATTGTTTTCAAATCCTTTCTTTGTTATAAATGCTTTTATTTACTATTTTTTAATAAATAATTTTATTTATTTATTTATAATTGATAATTTTCCGTCCACGACATTATACATATAATAATTTAAATTTTCAATATCTAATTTATCTGTACATGTCACAATAACCTGTGTATCCCCTATATTTTGTAAAAAATTATTTCTTCTATTTTTATCTAATTCTGACATAAAATCATCTAACAATAAAATAGGATTTTCCCCTATTTCATCTTTTATTACTTGAAGCTCTGACATTTTTAAAGATAACACTGCTGTTCTATTTTGTCCTTGTGAACCATATATACTAACATCTTTTTTATTTAAAAATATTTTAAAATCATCTTTATGAATCCCTTTAGTTGTAGCTCCCCTAGCAATATCATAATTTCTATTATTTTTTAATTCATTATAAAATTCTTCTTTATTAGAAAAATCTGAAATGTATTCTAAATTAATTTCCTCTATATCATTGGTTATATTTTTATGAATTTTTTGTATTTTATTTTTAATTTTTTCTATAAATTCTTTTCTATATAAATAGATTTTTTCACCATATTCAGCTAATTTTAAATCCCATAAATCAAGTAAATCTGGATTTTTTCTTTCAATTCTTACTTGTTTTAAATATGCATTTCTTTCTTCTAAATTTTTTGAATACATATTTAAACAATATATATAATTAGGTCTCAACTGACTTATCATTATATCTAAAAAACGTCTTCTCATTTTAGGTCCATTTTTTAAAATATTAATATCATCAGGATTAAATAAGACTATATTTATTTTTCCTAATAATTCACTTAATTTTTTTGTTTTTATTCCATTAATATAAACATTTTTTTTATCAGAAATTTCTATTTTTATTTTTCCACATCTATCGCTCTTCTTATAGTCAATCTCTACTATTGTATAATCTTTATTAAATTGTATCAGCTCTTTATCTTTACTTGTTCGAAAAGATTTTCCTATTGCACTTAAAAATATGGATTCAATAATATTAGTTTTTCCTTGAGCATTATTTCCATAAAAAATATTAATATTATTATTGAACTCTAAATTTAATTTTTCATAATTCCTAAAATTTTCAATTTTCAAATTAGTTATCAACATATTGTGCCTCTTTTGTGGATAAGTCTACTCTTCTTTTAGTCTTATCGGTAAAATCATATAAACATAATCGCCATCATTTACAGGTCTTATTATACATGGAGAAATACTAGTTCCAAAATCTACAAATATTTCTTCATCATCAATAGATCTACATGCATCCAAGAAATATTTTGGATTAAATCCTACTTCTAAATTTTTTCCTTCTGTAGAAACCATCATTTCTTCTTTTGCATCACCTGTCTGATTAGTACATGAAATAATTATTTTTCCTATGTCTATTGAAACTTTTACCGGATACTTTTTCTCTTTTTCCATACTAGATGAAGAAATTAATGATATTCTTTCAAAACAATTTAATAGATTAATTCTATTAACTCTAACTCTTGTTTCCCAACTTTCTGGAATAACACTTGCATAATTTAAAAATTCACCATCCAATAATCTTGTTACAATTTTACAATTTTCTAATTCAAATAGAGCTTGATTTTTTGCTACACCTATTTTAATTAGTTCAAATGAATCTACTAATATTTTATTTATTTCGTTTAATGTTCGTCCTGGTATTACTGCGCTAAAATTATTTACTTTATTTTGTAAAAATTTACTTTTCCATGCTAGTCTAAATCCATCAATTGCAACTACATTTAGTTTATTATTTATAATTTCAAATAAACATCCTGTAAATATAGGTCTATTTTCTTCAGTACTTACTGCAAATATTGTTCTTCTAATCATTTCTTTTAAAGTATTTTGCTCTATTTGTATTGAATTTTCTATATTTATTTGAGGTAATTCTGGAAAATCACTAGGATTCATTGTTGCTAATTTATATAACGAACCTTCACATTCTATTACTAATAAATTACTTTCATTAACATATATTGTAATATCTGTATTAGGAAGTTTTCTTATTATTTCACTAAACATTGTAGCATTAACAACTATTGCTCCTTCTTCTTGTACTTCACAATTTATAACATATTCAATTCCTATTTCTAAATCATATGTTGTTAATTTTATTTCTTTATTATTTGTTTGAATAAGAATACCTTCTAATATAGGCATTGTTGTTTTAGATGCAACTGCTTTAGTTACGGAATTAAGTGCTTTAATAATATTTTCTTTTTCACAAATGATTTTCATAATTGATGTCTCCTTTTTTTATAAAATAGTAATATATTTAGTAGTAGTAGTAGTAGGTACTGTGGATTATGTGGATAACTATGTGTATAACTATATTCCCTAAGTGTTTGAATGTTGATATCTTTGTGGAAAACTTATAAAGTTATCCACAGGTAAAAATCAGAATTGTGGATAGTTGAATTATCCACAGGTTATCCACACGATATCCACACCCCCCTGTGGATATCTAATCAATCTCTTCCGTAAGAAGAAGTTGAAGCTGATTTATCAAAACGAACAAATTTTTACAAAAAGTTCAGTTTTTATTGAATTTATACTATTTATCGTCTAGTAAAATGTTTTTCACACTTTCCACAATTGCTTTTGTATTATTATTTTCTTTTATTTCTGATTCTATTTTGTTACATGCATGCATTACAGTAGTATGATCTCGTTTACCAAAATCTTTTCCTATTTGTGGTAAAGACATTTGTGCAACATTTCTACATAAAAACATTGCAATTTGTCTTGGAAATGCAATGTCGTTTGAACGTTTTGAACCACGTAAATCTTTTGCACTTATATTAAAATATTTAGCAACTGTTTCTTGAATAAATTCTGAAGAAATAACTTTTTCTTGTTGTGCAACTATATCATTTATAGCTCTTTCTGCCATTTCTTTAGTTATAGGACTATTAGTTAAAGATGATGTTGCTATTAATTTATTTAAAGTTCCTTCTAGCTCTCTAATATTTGAATCTATTCTAGTAGCAATATTTGACAATATTTCATCATCTACAATTATATTATCAAGTTGTGCTTTTTTTCTTAATATAGCTAAACGAGTTTCATAATCTGGATTGGAAATGTCAGCTATTAAACCCCATTCAAAGCGTGATTTTAATCTATCCTCTAATAAAGGAATATCTTTTGGTGGTTTATCACTTGATAATATAATTTGTTTTCCACTTTCATGTAAAGTGTTAAATGTGTGGAAAAATTCTTCTTGAATTCTTTCTTTTCCTGCAATAAATTGAATATCATCAATTAATAAAACATCTATATTTCTATATTTATCTCTAAATTGAGCACTAGTATTATCTTTTATAGAATTTATAAGTTGATTAGTAAATTTTTCAGATGTTACATATAATATATTTGAATTTTTATTTTTTCTTAAAATAGAATTACCAATTGCATGCATCAAGTGAGTTTTCCCTAGTCCAACACCACCATAAATAAATAATGGGTTATATGATGTTGCGGGAGCTTCTGCAACAGCAAGAGCTGCAGCATGTGCAAATCTATTATTATTTCCAACTACAAATGAATCAAATGTGTATTTTGGATTAAGTGTTGCATTCGAATATCCATAATTTGTGTCATTTGAAATTACAGCTTCGTCAGAATCTTGAATATCTTCTTTTGATATAATGCTTATTGTACATTCTTTATTAGTAATAAAATTAAATGTGTTGGCCAATAAATCATGATATCTTGATTGAATAGATTCTTTTTGGAAACTAGAAGAAGCTACAAGAACAACAGTGTTATTGTCGAAACTTTTTATTTCAAGGTTTTTTATCCATGTTTCATAAGATATTTTTGTCGTTTCATCTTTTAAAAGCTCTTTTGCTTTAGTTAAAAGTTCATTTAATTCATTTTGCATCATTGTCCCAATCCCTTTCAAAATTAAAGGTTTGAAAGTTATCCACATAGTTATCCACATATGTTGATAAATGTCCACAACCTGTGGATAACTTGCTAAAAAATAGCAACGGAAAAATCCTTCAAAACCAATATCCCCTATCTTTTTGTATATAATATCAAAACTGTAGTATAATAGTCAATAAATTTTATAAAATATTTTGAAAATTCAATTTTAGTATTGACATAAATTAATAAGAGGTTGTATAATTGTAACATTAGTAAATAATTTGGGGAAAATTATTAAATAAATCAATAAATATTAGGAGGTGCAATATAGATGAAAAGAACATTCCAACCTAAAAATAGACAGATGAAAAAAGAACATGGATTCTTAAAAAGAATGAAAACAAGATCAGGTAGAAATGTATTAAAAGCAAGACGTGCTAAAGGAAGAGCTAAATTAAGTGCTTAATTAAAACAAGAACCAATTGAAACAGTGGTTCTTTTTTAAAATAATAGTAAGAAAGAACGAATTATTTTATGAGAAAATTAAAAACTCTAAAAAAAAATTATGAATTTAAAAATGTTTTATCAAAAGGGCAGTTCTTTGTAGGGAAATATGTAATTATGTATGTAAAAGAAAATAAAAAAAATGAAAATTATGTAGGAATTGCAGTTAATACAAAGATAGGAAATGCAGTTAAAAGAAACAGAGCAAAAAGATTAATTAGGGAAAGCTACAAAATAAATAAGAATTCTATAAAAAAAGGAAATGATATAGTGTTTTTATGGAATAAAAATACTAGTATTGAAAAGGTAGGTTTTTCTATTATCAATAATGAAATATTAAGTCTTTTTGAGAAAGCAAAATTGGTGTAAAATGAAAAGAATTTTAATATATTTAATAAAAATATATAAAAAAACAATTTCTCCAGTAATATCAGCTAAAGGGTATAAATGTAAATTTTATCCTTCATGTTCTGAATATACATTACAAGCAATTGAGAAATATGGAAGTTTAAAAGGATCTTTTCTTGGAATTAAAAGAATTTTAAGATGTAACCCTTTTTCAAAAGGTGGATATGATCCTTTAAAGTAAGGAGGAAGAATATGGTTATATTTTCATTTTTAGCAGATATATTTGGTATTGTTTTAAATTGGCTATACAATTTACTTGGTCAAAGTTATGGATGGGCAATAATTGGTTTTACATTATTAGTAAGAATTATTATTTTACCAATAACATTTAAACAACAACAATCAGTCAAAAAAACTGCTAAAATTCAAAATGAAATGAAATCAATACAATTCAAGTATAAAAATAATCCAGAGCAAATGAACAAAGAAGTTATGGAGTTATACAAAAAAGAAAAAATAAGTCCTTTTTCAGGGTGTTTAAGCGCAATACTTCAAATTATTATTATAATTTCAGTATTTACATTAGTTAGTAAACCTTTAAGTCATATGGTTAAAATTGATAAACAATATCCAGAAGAAAATTTAATTAATAAATATAAAGATGAAATAGCAAATGAAAATGGAAAAAATTCTAATTATTATGAAATAGAAATAATTCAAAAAAAGGCTAATCAAGATGACAGAGTAAAAATTAATATGGATTTCTTAGGTCTTGATTTAAGTAAAGTGCCAAGTAGTAATATGAAAGATCCTACAGTATACATAATACCAGCACTATATATAGTGTCATCATTCTTATCAATGAGAGTTGCTACAGATAATAAGAAGAAACCAAACAAAAATGCTATAGGTGATGGAACAGAAAAGACTTCAGATGCGCCAGATATGACACAAGAAATGTCAAAGAACATGTCATTTATTATGCCAATAATGACTGCTTCGATTGCTTTTATTGCACCATTAGGACTTGCTTTATATTGGTTTATAAGTAATGTGTTAATGATATTAGAAAAAATTATAATTAATAAATATGTTGATTCTAAGGGGGAAAAATAAAATGTCAAAAGTGATTATTTCCGAAGGAAAAACAACTAATGAAGCAATTGAAAATGGTTTAAAAGAGCTAAATACAACAAGAAACAATGTAGAGATTAAAGTTTTAGAGCAAGAAAAAAGAAGTTTTTTTGATATATTGGCACCTAGAATTGTTAAAGTAGAAATTACAATGAAAGAAAATGCAGAAGTTGTTGAGCAAAAAGAAAAAGCTAATAAAAATACAGAAAAAATAGTAATTCCTGAATCAGAATTACAAAAAATTAAAATTGAGCTTGAACAATTTGTTAAAGAATTTCTAAGTAAAATTGATAGTGATTTTGAATATGATATATCTATAGAAGATTCAAATTTTAATATAAATATCAATGGTGAAAAATCAGGAGTTTTAATAGGATATAGAGGTGAAACTTTAAATGCTTTACAATCAATTTTAACATCATTTGCCAATAAAAATATTGATGGAAAAATAAGAGTTTTTCTAAATATTGATAATTATAAAGAAAAAAGAGAAAAAGCATTAGAAGAACTTGCTATAAAAGTTTCAAAAACTGTATTAAGAAATAATAAATCTATTACATTGGAACCAATGAATGCATATGAAAGAAAAATCATTCACAGTAAATTGCAAGGAATTAACAATATAACAACACATAGTATTGGTGAAGAGCCAAATAGAAGAATTGTAATTGAAAAAGTAAAATAATTTAATATTAATAAATCAGAAGTCAAAGTTCGATTTTAGTAAGTTTTAACTATAGATCATACTTTGACTTTTTTTATAGGAGGAAAAATGAGTACAATAGCTGCAATCTCTACAGCCACGGGCAATGGAGGAATTGGAATTATACGAATGAGTGGAAAAGAATGCTTCAAAATATTAAAAAACATATTCAAGCCAATTAATGAAAATAAAGAGATAACAGGATATTCTATGCAATATGGATATATAATTGATAGCAATAATAATATAGTTGACGAAGTATTAGTATCATTTTTTATTGCGCCCAAAAGCTATACAACAGAGAATATGTGTGAAATAAATTCACATGGAGGACTTGTTGTTGAAAGGAAAATTTTAGAGCTATGTTTAAAAAATGGTGCAGAATTAGCAGAACCTGGAGAATTTACAAAGAGAGCATTCTTAAATGGAAGAATTGACTTAATTCAGGCTGAATCTGTTATAGATTTAATAAATTCAAAAAGTGAAAAAGAAGCAAAAGCCTCAATAAGTCAATTAGAAGGAAATTTATCTAATAAAATTAATGAGATTAAAAAGAAATTATTAGATGTAATGGCTGATGCTGAAGCTTCAATTGATTATCCAGAGTATGATATAGAAGAAGTAACAAATAATAATATATTAAATACTCTTGATGAAATTGATAAAAAATTATATAAATTAAAGGAATCCTTTAAAAATGGGAAAGTACTTAAAGAAGGGATAAAAACTGCTATTGTTGGGAAACCAAATGCAGGAAAATCATCACTATTAAATACTATTTTAAATGAAGATAGAGCAATTGTAAGTGAACAAAAAGGAACAACAAGGGATACTATAGAAGAATTTGTTACAATAAAGGGAATCACATTGAAATTAATAGATACAGCAGGAATAAGGGAAACCGATGATGAAATAGAAAAGATTGGAGTAACAAAATCAAAGAGATTAATAGATGATGCAGAACTAGTTATTGCAATATTTGACGGAACAAAAGAATTAGATGAAGATGATTATCAAATTTTAAATCTAATTAAAGAAAAAAATGCAATTATTTTATTAAATAAAAACGATATTAAAAATTCGAATTTAGATAAGAATAAGGAAATAATTAATTGTAATAAAAAAATAATAAAAATATCAGCTAAAAATGGTAATAATATAGAATGTTTGTATAATGAAATAGAAAAAATGTTTGAAATTAGTGAAATAGAAATTGATGATGGTGATATAATAACGAATATTAGACATAAAAATCAATTAGAACAAGCTATAAACAGTATTGAAAAAACAAGAGAAACAATTAAGAACAATATGCCAATAGATATTATTGAAATTTATTTAAAACAAATTTTAATGGATTTAGGAAAAATTACAGGAGATGATATATCAGAAGATATAATAAATGAAATATTTTCAAAATTCTGTTTAGGAAAATAAAAGTTATTTGTGAAACAATTTTATAAATGCTAATATAACAATGTTTCACAGAATGTTTCACAAAAAACACAAGGAGGAATAATATGAGTTATAATGCGGGTAAATATGATATAGCAGTAATTGGAGCAGGACATGCTGGATGTGAAGCAGCACTAGCAGCAGCTAGAATGGGAATGAAAACATTAATGTTTTCAATAAGTTTAGAAGCAGTTGCCAATATGCCATGTAATCCACACATAGGAGGAAGTTCAAAAGGTCATTTAGTTAGAGAAATAGATTGCTTAGGTGGAGAAATGGGAAAGAATATAGATAAAAGCTATATACAACTAAAAATGTTAAATACTTCAAAAGGTCCAGCAGTTTATTCTTTAAGAGCACAAGCAGATAGAAAAAAATATCAAGCTGAAATGAAGCATACATTGGAAAAACAAGAAAATCTATATATAAAACAAGCGGAGATAGTAAATATTACATTAGAAGATAATAAAGTTAAATCAATTGAAACAAATATTGGTGCAGTTTATGAGGTTGATGCTGTAATAGTAGCAACAGGGACATATTTGAAAGGAAAAATTTTTATTGGCGAAACATCTTTTGAAAGTGGCCCAGATGGCGTATTCCCAGCAAATAAATTATCAGAGTGTTTAAAAAATATTGGAGTGAATTTAGTAAGATTTAAGACAGGAACACCAGCTAGAATAAATAAAAAAAGCATAGATTTTTCTAAAATGGAAATTCAAGAAGGTGAAAAAGATATTGAAGCTTTTTCTTTAGAAGATGAAATTGATATTGAAAAGGAGCAATTACCTTGCTATTTAACATATACAAATGAAAAAACACATGATATTATAAGGGCTAATCTACATAGATCCCCACTATATGCAGGAAAGATTGAAGGAACTGGACCTAGATATTGTCCATCGATAGAAGACAAAGTAGTTAGATTTGCTGATAAAGAAAGACATCAAGTGTTTGTTGAGCCAATGGGAGAAAACACTGATGAAATGTATATTCAAGGAATGAGTTCTTCATTACCAGAAGAAGTGCAAATAGCAATGTATAGAACACTACCAGGTTTAGAAAATGCTGAGTTTACAAGACCTGCATATGCCATTGAATATGATTGTATAGATCCTGCAGATTTGAAATTATCATTAGAATATAAAAAAATTGAAAATTTATTTTTTGCTGGACAAGCAAATGGAACATCAGGATATGAAGAAGCTGCTTGTCAAGGCTTAATTGCTGGTATAAATGCATCTTTAAAATTAAAAGGAAAAGAGCCTGTGATTTTGGATAGATCTCAAGGATATATAGGTGTTTTAATTGATGATATTGTTACAAAAGGAACAAACGAGCCATACAGAATGATGACTTCAAGAGCTGAATATAGACTTTTATTAAGACAAGATAATGCAGATTTAAGGTTAACTGAGATTGGTCATAATATAGGATTAATATCAGATGAAAGATATGAAAAATTTTTAAATAAGAAGAACAATATAGAAAATGAGATAGAAAGAATTAAAGCTTTAACAATAAAACCAACAGATAAAGTTAATGAATTTTTAGAAAAAAATAATTCTTCAAAAATAACGGGTGGAGTAAAATTAGCAGACTTATTAAAGCGTACGGAATTAAATTATGAATGCCTAGGCAAAATTGATTCAGAAAGACCAAAATTAACTAAAGCAGAGGCTCAAGAAGTAGAAATACAAGTGAAATATGAAGGATATATTAAAATGCAAGAAGAACAAGTTAAAAAATTTAAGAAGTTAGAAGATAAAAAACTTTCAGAATGCATTAATTATGATGAAATAAAAGGTTTAAGAATAGAAGCAAGACAAAAGTTAAATAAAATTAAACCATTATCAATAGGTCAAGCATCAAGAATATCAGGTGTTTCACCTGCTGATGTATCAGTACTATTAATATATCTAGAGCAACAAAAAAGAAAATAAATGAAAGGAATTATTATGGAATTAAAAGAATTTTCAAGTAAATTTTATGAATTAGCAGAAAGATGTAATTTAAAATTAAATGATGATATGATTTATAAGTTCTATGAGTATATGAATTTATTACTTGAATGGAATGAAAAAATTAATTTGACAGCAATAACAAATCAAGATGAGATAATAATTAAACATTTTATTGATTCCTTAACTGTTGCAAATAAGATTAAAGCTGATTCATACGTGATTGATATAGGAACAGGAGCTGGTTTTCCAGGAATACCATTAAAAATATATAATGAAACATTGAATGTAACATTATTAGATTCTTTAAATAAAAGAACAATTTTTTTACAAGAAGTGGTAAATAAATTAAATTTAAAGAATATTAAAGTAATTCATGGAAGAGCAGAAGATTTCGCTAGGGATAAGCAGTTTAGGGAGAAATATGACTATTCTATTTCAAGAGCGGTTGCTCCGTTAAATATATTGGTAGAATATTTGGTTCCGTATGTAAAAGTCGGTGGAAAAGTAATTGCTATGAAGGGAAGTAACGCAGAAGAAGAAATTTTAGAAGCCAAAAATGCAATGAATATTTTAAAAGCAAATTTAGAAGAAAAAGAAGAAATAGAGCTACCGGAAAATAGTGGAAATAGGTATATATTAGTGCTAAAAAAACAAAAAGTAACAGAAAATAAATATCCAAGAAAAGCAGGAATACCTAAGAAAAGTCCGCTGTAAAAATAAAATAGAAAATGGATTTTTTATGTATTAAAAATCCATTTTTTTATTGACAGATTTTAAATATTTATATATCATATATATATTAAAAAAAGAATTACAAATGAATGGGGGGAGAACTTTGGGAAAGGTTATATCAATAGCAAATCAAAAAGGTGGTGTAGGTAAAACTACTACAGCCGTAAATTTAAGTGCTTTATTGGCAAAAAAAGGGAAAAAAGTTTTATTAATAGATATGGATCCTCAAGGGAATGCTACAAGTGGAGTAGGTGTTAATAAAGGAGTAAATTTTTCAGTATATGATGTATTAGTGGATGATGTAGAAATTGATAATACAATACAAAATACAGAAATGAAAAATTTAGAAGTATGTCCATCAAATATTAATGTAGCTGGAGCAGAGGTACAACTTGTTTCAGAAGAATCAAGAGAATTTAAATTAAAAAATAAATTAGAAAAAGTAAAAGATAATTATGATTATATAATTATTGACTGTCCACCATCATTAGGTTTAGTAACTTTAAATGCTTTTACTGCATCAAATAGTGTATTAATTCCAGTACAATGTGAATACTACGCATTAGAGGGATTAGGTCAACTAATTAATACAATTAATTTAGTTAAAAAACGTTTAAATAAGGATATTACTATTGAAGGTGCTTTGTTAACAATGTATGATGCAAGAACTAATTTATCTAGCCAAGTAGCAAAGGAAGTTAAAAATTATTTTGAAGATAGAGTATATAAAACAATAATTCCTAGAAATGTTAAATTGAGTGAGGCTCCAAGTTATGGAATGCCTATATGTATGTACGATTCTAGATCAAAAGGATCTAGATGCTATGATAAATTTGTTAAAGAATTTATAAAGAAAAATGAAAATCCAACATAAAGATTAGTAATTTTAATGAGGAGGTAAAAAATGACTAAAAAGACTGGATTAGGTAGAGGATTAGATGCACTATTTAGTGTAGATTCCTTTGATGATGTTGAAGAAAAAAAGGAAAAAGAAATTGTTGAACCAATAGATAATTCAGAAAAAATACACAAGATTAAAATTACAGAAATAGAGCCAAATAAAAATCAACCAAGAAGAACATTTAATGATGAAAGTATTGATGAATTATCAGAATCAATAAAAAAATATGGCGTAATTCAACCAATTATAGTAACAAAAAAAGAGAACTTTTATGAAATAATAGCAGGTGAAAGAAGATGGAGAGCTTCTAAAAAAGCCGGTTTAGCAGAGATGCCTTGCATAATAAGAGAAAATCAGGAAAAAGAGAATAAAGAAATTGCATTAATAGAAAATATTCAGAGGGAAGATTTAAACCCAATAGAAAAAGCAAGAAGTTTTAGAGTTTTAATGGATGAATATGGAATGACACAATTAGAATTATCTCAAACTTTAGGAATTAGTAGAAGTTCTTTAGCAAATACAGTAAGATTATTAAATCTTGATCAAAGAGTTATTGATTTAGCTTTAGAAGGAAAATTAACAGAAGGTCACTGCAGATCATTAATGGGATTTGAAGATCCAGAAAAGCAATATAAAATGGCATTACAAATAATAGAAAAAGGTGATTCTGTAAGAGATATTGAAAGAAAATTAAAAAATAAAAAAGTAGCTCAAAAGCCTCAAAACAATCAATATGAAGCAATATATAGAGATATAGAGAATAAATTTCAAGGATTTTTCGGTTCAAAAGTAAAATTGGATGCAGGAAAGAAAAAAGGAAAAATAATAATTGAATATGTATCTAATGAGGATTTAGAAAGAATAATGGAATTATTAGATAGATAAAAAAATAAAAACTTTGAATTAAATTTCAAAGTTTTTTTTGTGTAAAAAAGGTTTATTTTAATAAACGGCAAATTTTTAATTTGCCAAAAAAATAAATAAAAATAAAAAGAAAATAAATTAATAAAAAAATAAATAAAAATAAAA
>JAZUKV010000027.1:0-36792 GCA_045643465.1 Clostridia bacterium
GGAGGTAATATGCATTTTATTGGTATTATAACAAATAAAAATAGTGAAAATAATATTAAGAAGATAATGCGAAATAATTGTGATGATAACAAAATAATATTTTTAAATAGTAGTAACTTACAAAATTTTAAAAATGTAATGTTTGACTCTATTGTAATTAATAATGATATTGATAATGAAGAAATATTAAATAAAATTATACAAAAATCAAAGTATATATTATGCAATTCAGACATAAAATTTAAAGATGAGATAAAAAATTATAATAATAATAGGGCTATAACATATGGTTTTAATTCAAATGCATTTGTAACCATATCAAGTGTAACAGATGACAATATGTTAATTTACATTCAAAAAGAAATAGAAGGGTATAACAAAATTACAGGAATGCAAGAGATAAAGTTTGAAAAATATAATAAAAATGTAAATGTTTATGATGGAATGATTGCGACTATAATAAATTTAATATACGAAAAGTAATAATCGAAAAATGCCCAAATTTTAAAAAATATTGAAAAAAATAACTTTTTATGTAGACAAAACCAAAAAAGCATAGTATAATAGAATCTATAGGAAAAGCAGTAAAAGTATATATACATTAGATAAACAAGTAAGGGGAGGAAAAAAACTTGAATACAAATTATTTAGAAAATAACCATTTAGTATTGGTTGGAAAAGTTACAAGCGATAAAAGATTTAGTCATGAGATATATGGAGAAAAATTTTACATATTTGATTTAGAGGTTCCACGTTTAAGCGGAAATGCAGACATTATACCAATTACTATTTCTGAAAGATTATTAGAAACTGAAGATTTAGCAATTGATAAAAAAGTTATTGTAGAAGGTCAATTCAGATCTTATAATAGCTATCAAAATGAAAGAAATAAATTAGTTTTAACAGTGTTTGCAAAAGAAGTAAAATTTGTTGAAAATCAAGACGAAGAAATTCAAGCAAGCAAAGATTTCGTATCAAACGAAGTTATTTTAAATGGGTACATTTGTAAGAAACCAATTTATAGACAAACACCATTTGGAAGAGAAATTGCAGATTTATTATTAGCAGTAAATAGAGCATATAATAAATCAGATTATATTCCTTGTATAGCATGGGGAAGAAATGCAAGATTTTGTGAAAATATTGAAGTTGGAACTGAAGTAAGAATTGTAGGTAGGGTTCAATCTAGAACATACGAGAAAAAGTATGAAGATGGATCATGTGAAACAAAAATTGCATATGAAGTTTCAATATCAAGTTTAGAAGTTGTAAAACAAGATGACAATGAAATTGACGAAGAAAATCAAGATCAAGAAGCTATATAAAAAATAAGCGATTTAATCGCTTATTTTTTTTTCTTTTCTGTAGGTATAATAATATTATTTTTATCTACTGCATTTTTCTTTTTATTATTTAAATTTAAATGATCTTTTACATCTGAAATATTTAAATTTTTTCCATCACTTGTAACTATTTTAATTTTTTTTGAATTTGTCATATATCTCACACTCCATATATTAATTTATAGAATTCATTATTTGCTCTACAATAATTTCAGACTGTTGACTATATTCCATATTTTCATTATAAGTGTCATCATCATGACTAGTATTAGAAACATTGTTATCTGAAGAAATTGTTGAAAAATTACTTAAATTTTTTACAGTATTTTTTGGTTTATTAATGGTTTTATTTTGCTCTGCATTTTGTGTAATTGAATTTGTTTCAGATTTTGCAAACGCATTATTGCAAACTAAAATTACTGTAAATATGACAGCAATTGTACATAAAAAAATAAAAATTAACAATACTAAACTAATTTCTTTTCTTCTAAGTGGTAGTGATTCCATAATTTTATCCTCCGTAAAATTTATTAATTTAATAATAACACATATATTAAAAAAAATCTAGAATTATTATTATTTTTTGTTTTTTATATAAAATATAATCGAAAAATTATATTGACAGAATTACTTGTGAATGATTTAATAAGAAGGAAAAGAGGTTATAAGATGAACGAAAAATTAATAATTGAGTCTATATTGTTTTCTACAGGAAGACAAGTTGAAATAAAAGAGCTAGCAATAGTTTTAGAAAAAAGCTTAGAAGAAACAACAAATTTAATTGAAGAGCTAAAAAATGAATATGATGAGCAAAATAGAGGATTTGAAATAATAAAAGTTAACGAGTCATATCAAATGTGTTCAAGAAAAATATACTATAATTTTATAGAGCAAGTTTCTGATAAAAAATCCAGACCAACATTATCTAATGCATCCATGGAAATAATTTCTATAATAGCATATAATCCTAATATTACTAGAGCACAAATAGAAGCAATAAGAGGTGTAAGCTCAGATGGAACTATTTATAAATTACTAGAATATGGGCTTATAGAAGAATCTGGAAAAATGGATGCTCCTGGAAGACCTACTATGTATGTAACTTCAAATAAGTTTTTAAAAATGTTTGGTCTATCTAGCTTAGATGAATTACCTGAATTACCAAAATACAAATTGGATGAAAATCAACAAATTATAATAGAAGATGAAGAGCATGAAAATTAAAAATGAAAGATATTTAGAGATAACTAAATATCTTTCATTTTTTTATAATATGCACAAAGATGTGATATAGAGCAATTAGCACAATTAGGAGTAGGGGCTTTGCAAGTATATCTACCATGCCAAACAAATAAATGGTTTACATCTTTTAAGTATTCATTAGGTATAATTTTTAATAAATCTTGTTCAATTTTTTGTGGGTCTGAATTTTTTGATAAGCCTATTCTATTTGAAATTCGTTTTACATGAGTATCTACAGCAATACCTTGTGGATTATTAAAGGCATCTAGCATTATTACATTAGCTGATTTTCTTCCAATTCCTGGAAGTCTTATTAAATCATCCATATTATTAGGAACAATTCCGTTAAATTCTGATTCTATCATTATTGCCATATTTTTTACATTCTTGGCTTTATTTTTATAGAAACCACAAGGATGTAATATATTTTCTAATTCTGTTATGTCTAAATTTAAAAAATCTTTTGGTTTATTATATTTTGAAAAAAGTGCAGGTGTAGTTAAATTTACTCTTGCATCAGTACATTGGGCAGATAACATAACAGCTATTACTAATTCAAATGGAGTTGAAAAATCTAAACTACATTTAGCTTCTGGGTATGCATTTTTTAAAGTTAAAATTAATTCTATAATTTGCTTTTTATTCATAAAAACTCCTTTCATAATGTAACATAATTCTAATAAACATAATATAATAAAATAAAAGGAGGTAATAAATTATGTTCTGTATGTTGAAAAAAACTTTTGGGGTATGTCTAATAGGTGTTGGGTTAGGTATGTTATTAGTATTATTACTTCCATTAACAGGTTGGTTATTTTCAATAGGGATTACACTAACTATATTAGGTTTAATTTGGCTTGCAAATTAAATAAATTGAGAGGTGATATTTTTAAATGACTATAGTAGTAAAAAAAGTACCTAAATATTTAAGAGGTATTGTAAAATTAATTTTTGGTATTAAAAATACATAAAAAACAGATAATGGACGTTGCATATAAAGTTATTAAAATAACCCCATATGTAACGTCCACTATTATAATTAAGCATTTTTTAAACTACGTAAACATTTTGAACATACACACATTTTTTTAGATTCTCCGTTAACATCAAATGTTACTGTTCTAAGATTTGGTTTGAATGTTCTTGTTGCTCTTCTACTAACGTGAGAACGAGCTATAGAAATTTTATTTCCATATGATTGTGTTTTATCACATAATGCACATTTAGCCATGATTTTTTGCACCTCCTATATGCGTTATTAAAATTGACTAATACAAATATTAACACATATTTTGAAAAAAAACAAGTATTTTTGAATATTTCTAAAGTTTTTTTCAAATAATAGTAATAAAAATTACAAATATATGCAAGTGTTAGTTGAATTTTTACACTAAGCAAAAAAGTAAAAAGGGGAGTAAACGTGTTAATAATATTTATAAGATCAATTATTTTGTATATTTTAGTATTAGTTGTTATGAGACTTATGGGGAAAAGGGAAATAGGGCAACTTCAACCATTTGAATTAGCAATAGCCATAATGATAGCCGATTTGGCGACAATTCCTATGAGTGAGTCAGGAATACCAATTTTTAATGGTATTATACCAATTCTTGGTTTATTAGTTATGCATTTGATTATATCATTTATAAATATGAAAAGTATGAAAATGAGAGCTCTTATTTGTGGAAAACCAAGTATATTAATTTATAGAGGAAAAATAAATGAAGCTGTTATGAGAAAAGAACGTTTTACAATTAATGAATTACAAGAGCGATTGAGAGGTAATAATATTAGTGACATTGGTGATGTTGAATATGCAATATTAGAAACGAGTGGACAAGTGAGTGTCATAGAGAAACCAGAAAAAAGAAATGCAAAGCCTGAAGATTTTAATATTATTCCTGAGTATGAAGGTATTTCATATGATTTAGTAATTGATGGTATTATAATGAATGAAAATTTAAAATTACTAAATAAAGATTATAAATGGCTAAAACAAGAAGTAAATAAATTTAATATGGAACCTGAAGAAGCTTTAATAGTTACAATTAATGGAAAAGGAAACTTTTTTTGTCAAAAGAAGGATAAGAAAAATTAATTATGAGGAGATTAAAAATGAAAAAAGAGCTTATAATTTGCATAATTGTTGTTGCTATAATAATTATAGCTGATGTATTTTCACAAAAATATACAAAAAATGTATTTGGCGAATTAAGTTATAATTTAGAAGAGCTGAAAAGCAACATAGATAATAAGGAATTTGCAAAAGAAAAAATTTCATATATAAATAATATATGGGATGAAAAATTTAATATATTGACTTGTTATTTGGAACATAATGAATTAGAGAAAGTAAAAAATCAACTAGTTCTTATAGAAACAGCTATAAATGTAGAAGATAAAAGTTTTTTTTATGAAGAAACTGATAGAGCATTATACATTATGGAGCATATAAAGGAAAAAGAAAGCTTAAGGATAGATAATATATTGTAAAAATAGAATGTATTTTAAATACATTCTATTTTTACATGAATAGTTTTTCCCTCTAAAATAAGGTTTTTACGATTTATGAGAAAAAAATAGTAAAAAAATAAAAAAAAGTGTTGACAATTTTTAGAAATTCGAGTATACTAAACAAGTCGAAAGGAAATGGGCGCATAGCTCAGCTGGGAGAGCATCTGCCTTACAAGCAGGAGGTCATAGGTTCGAGCCCTATTGCGCCCACCATTTCAAAAAATATTTAGGCAACACTAAATATTTTTTACTTTTGGCTCGGTAGTTCAGTTGGTTAGAACGCTAGCCTGTCACGCTAGAGGTCGACGGTTCGAGCCCGTTCCGAGTCGCCATAAAATGATAAATAGGAAAGTATTAATCTTTCCTATTATTCATATAAGGCTTGATAGCTCAGTTGGTAGAGCAGGGGACTGAAAATCCCCGTGTCAGTGGTTCGATTCCACTTCAAGCCACCATAAGATGAATTTAATAAAAATTCATAAAAAACTTTGGAAAATGTATTCCAAAGTTTTTTTTGTTTTTTATATAGAAGTTTAACAAAAAATGAATTAAAAATATAATATTGACTATGTGATATAAAATTGATAAACTTTGTGTTAGTGAAAAAGATATGAAAGGATTAAATCATATATGGAAAATTATATTGATAAATTAGATGATAAAATAAGAAAATATTTTAGTATTTTAAGTAAAGAATTTCCAAATTTTTTATTAGAATATATAAATACACCAGTTATGCAAAAACAAGCTGGAATTAGTGTGTCTTGTGGTACATATTATTCAAAAATGTATAATCAAATGTGGTATTCTAGTTTAGATCATAGTATTGCAGTTGCTTTAATAATTTGGAATTTTACAAAGGATAAAAAACAAACATTAGCAGGATTATTTCATGATATTGCAACACCTGTTTTTAAACATACAATAGATTTTATGAATAAAGATTATGAAAAACAAGAATCAACTGAAGAATTGACAAAACAAAAGATAATAGATTCAAAAGAAATAATGGAATTATTAAAAAGAGATGGAATTAACATAGAAGAAGTATGTGATTATCATATATATCCCATTGCTGATAATGATACTCCAATGCTTTCTAGTGATAGACTAGAATATACATTATCTAATGCTTTAGGTGCTACAGAAAGATTGTGGGATTTAGAAGAAATAGATAAAATATATAATGATATCGAAAAACAAAAAAATGAGAATGGCATAGATGAACTAGGATTTAAGACTAAAGAAATTGCTGAAGAATTTGTTCATATAATGAGTGAATTGTCTTGTTTATATCGTAGAGATAAAACAGTATATTCAATGCAATTTTTAGCAGATACAATGAAAAAGATGTCTGATCAAAAATTAATAACTATAGATGATTTGTATACATTAACAGAAAAAGAGATAATAGAAAAAATTGAAAATTGTAAAGATGTTAAAATATCAGAAGATTTTAAAAAATGGAAATGTTGTAAAGCAATAAAAACAAGTAATATTTGTCCAGAAAATGTTTATTTTGTTAATATAGAAAAAAATAAAGTTAGATATATAAATCCATTAGTAAAAATAAATAATACATATAGGAGAATAAAAGATATTTCTAATTCAGCTAAATTGGATATACAAAAAACTTTTGACTATAAAATCTCAAAATATATTTATATAGATAATGATTGTATATAAAATATATTTATAAAAATATGATATAAAAGAGCAGAAAATTAAAATATATGAAGAGGTGGAAATAATGGAACCATTTTTAGCTGAATTTATTAAGAATAATAAAATACCAAAGATAGTAAGAGATTTAGTTATAGTGATAGTTTGTGGATTTATAATATTTTTAGGAATCCTAGTTGGAATAAGTAGCCCAATGGTATGGGGAAAGATATTTGGATATATATTAGCTGTTATGTTTTTAATTATACTAATATATTTAATTATGAAAGTGCATAGTGTAAAATAAATTATATATGTTATTCAACCAGTAGTTTGCATAAAAATATTCCACAACGGTATGTGTATTTTTTCAAAATAGCATTACAGGATGATATCACATTACAATGTGTACATAAATGGAAAGTACGAATTTCAAATAAAAAAGAAGTTTAAAATATTTAAAAATAATTATGAATTAAGTAATGATTATACAGTCGATGGAAGTGCTTTTAATTTGGATTTTAGCATAATAAATAATAATGGAAATGAAATTGCTATTATCAATAGAAAATTTTTATCTATAGGAGATAAGTACAAAATAGAAATACTTGATGAAAAAGATGTAAATATTATATTAACAATTATAGTGGCTATAACTAACGATATTGACAGAAGTCAAAGTGCTACAGCTGGCTCTTCAAATTAATAAAAATTAGAAATAAGATATGGCTCTTCAAAAGATAAAATAAATGTAATAATTTTTAGATATGTTAGTATTGACAACTTTTTAAAAATATGTTAACATAAGAAATATATTTTAAGAGTTTACCTAGAATATAACATTCGAGCGGTAAAGGGTAATAAAATTTACCTACACGAAGTAAGATTAAATCTTGCAAAGGAGTCTTAAAGACTTTTTTGCAGGATTTTTTGTTTTTTGTAAGAATATATGGAAGGAAGTGAATTATGAAAGAAGTATTAATAAGAAATGTAAAATATGAAGATTTAAAAGCTGTATCAGAAATTGCAATAAGAGGATGGCAAACTGCATACAGAGGAATTGTTGATGATTATTATTTAGATAATTTAAGCATTGAAGAAAATTATCAAAAAAGAATTAAAGATTATAAAGAAAATGGTTTTATTGTTGCAGAGCAAAATGGAAAAATTGTTGGTTTTTGTAGATATAGAATTGGAAATGAATATAAAGATAAGTATCCAGAAGTTGATTGTGAATTATGTGCTTTATATGTAAAACCAGAAGAAAAAAGAAATGGAATAGGTAAAGCTCTTATAAAATATGTAAAAAATGAATTTAGAAGAAATAATTTAAATACAATGATTATTTGGTGTCTTAAAGGAAATTATCCATCTAGAGCATTTTATGAAAAAATGGGTGGAAATTTAGGTGCAGAATCTTCATATTGTGTAAGAGGTGGAAAAAAATATGAAGAGGTTGGGTTTATATATAATCTAAATGAAAGAGAGGGTGATAATAGTGAAATTTAACAAATATGAAAAAATACAAGATTTTTGGAAAGATACACAATATCTTATAGAAAAAGAAGAATGGTACAATTGCTTAATGATAGGAAATTGTCATGAAGCACTTGAAAAAGGAAATATAGAAATGTTTTTAGCAACAATTACAAATGATGAAGATGTTATTGAATTAATAATACTATATAGAAAGCCTTGGAAGTTAATTTTCTATTCACCTACAGATAATTATTCTGATGAAATATTAAAATTTGCAGCACAAGAAGTATATAAATATGATACAGAATTGTTAGGTGTTAATTCAAGATGTGATTTAGCAGAAAGATTTTCTGATTTTTATTGTGAAATAGCAAATATGAAATGCATAATGCATTTTGGACTTAGAATATTATTATTGGAAAAAATAGAATCAGGAAAATTATTAAATGATGTTGTTTATAGAAAAGCTAATTTAAATGATAAAGAAACTTTAATAAAATATATCCAAGATTTTAGGAAAGAGGCATTACATGAAGAATGTGAATATGAAAAGGCTGAAGAAGAATTCTATAAATATCTAAAAAAAGGTTTTTTTGTATTGGAGAAAAATGGAAAAATAGTATGTCAAGCCAGTATTGGTAGAGCAATGAAATATGGAAAATGTATAAGTGGTGTATTTACGCCAAAAGAGGAAAGAGGTAAGGGATACGCTTATAATTTAATATATAATGCATCAAAAGAGCTTTTAGATAGTGGTGATAAATATTGTGTATTATTTACAGATGATTCAAATCCGATAAGTAATCATGTATATGAAAAAATTGGTTATAAAAGAAAATGTGATTGGAAAGATATAGATTTTATAAAATAAAGAGAAATTAATTTAATAAAAGAGCTAGATTAATGCTTAATTAATCTAGCTCTTTATATTTATGCTAATTCATTTTTCAATGAATTTGAAACAATAGTAGGTGGTATTTCATATTTAATATCAAAATAGCGAAAATCTTGCAAAGCATTTTCTTCTAAACAAGCTAAATAGATATCTAATTCGTTCAAAGTTCTACAAGATGTTATAATAGCTGGATGTAAGTTATAGTTTGTTAAAAGTTCTGTTGCCAGTGAAATTGATTTAAATCTGTTAGCATTTTCTTTTTTTCTCATTAATTTATAGGTTTCTTTAAATCTTGAAAATGCAGAAAATCTATAATATGAAATAGGTTTAGTATATAATTTTTCAATAACATCATTTAATGATTTATATAAATCTTTATGTTCAAACAATATTTGTTTAACTTCTTTTATTTTATATGGTAAAATAACTTTTTTATTTATTTCAGATATAATCAATGTATTTTCAATATAAGAATCTTTTAAGCAATCAGAAGTAATTGTTTGTATAGATTCATTTGAACTTTCCTGTAAATTGCTTTTTTTCTCAGTATTCTCAGATGTAGATAACTCAGACATATCTAGTAAAAGAATACTTTCAATAAATTTTTCAATCATAGAAGTATTTCTATAGATAACTTTAATACATTTATTAAATTGATTATTATAATCTTTTATTAAATCTTCAATATTTGATTCATTTAAAGAATCTTGAATGTTTTCTAATTTTTGAATAAGTTTTTGGATAGAAAATAAATTAATATTAGATTTATTTAGCATAAAAGTAGACTTATTCATATAATTAATAAAATCAGAATCTTCAGTCATGGTCATATTAATATTCATATTACCAAAAAAATTTTTCATGAAGGATAATATTTGTTTATTTAAATTTTCTTGAATAATAAGTGTTGAATTTAATGAGTTTCTTTCAAGATTTATTAAAGTTTTTCTATTGTTTATATCTAAAAAATTAATCATTTGTAACCTCCGACATTCATCTACAAAATATTATAGCATTGGTGTAAAAAAATGTAAATGAAAATAATAAAAAAAGAAAAATTGAAAAAACATTGAAAAAAAAAATACGTTATGTTATATTGATTTTAGTTTTAAATTCGTTAGAAAAAATAAAAAAATTCTAATGGTGTGGGAGGAAAAAATGAAGAAAAAAATATTAAATGTTCTATTTGTAATTTATGTGATAATAGCAATTTTTGTAACTGTTTGCTTATTATCTTATAATCAATTTAAGGTAAGTGAATTTGGAAATTATTCATTTGTTATAATTTCAGATAATACTGTTGAGCCAGATTTTAAAAAAGGTGATTTAGTAATAGTAAATAAAAAATCAAAAGTATTAACAGATAAAAAAGCATTTTTCTATGATACTTATGAAAAAAATATAGAAATAAAATTGGGAACAATTGAAGCTGCTGAAAAAGTTAATGAACATGAGACTACATATACATTAGAAGGAGATCATAAAATTTCAGGACAATATGTATTAGGACCAGCAGAGTCTGCAAGTGTGGTACCTTTTGTTGGAAATATTTTAGGAGTATTAGAATCAAAATGGGGATTCTTATTTTTAATTGTTTTACCATCATTGTTAGCTTTTATATATCAAATTTCTGTAGTTGTTGACGAAATTAAAAAAAGCAAAGATGAGAAAAAAGGAAAAGAAAAGAGTAATGAAGAATAAAAAGAAAATTTTAAAAATTCTTTTAATTATAATGTGCATCTGTATGATTTTTATTTTAAGTTATGAAATAATACATATATATGCACTTTTTCAAAGTGAAATATCAGGTAATGTAGTAATGGAAAATGGCACTTGGAAAATTAAGGTAAATAACTCAGATATTGTACGAGGAATTGATGAAACTTTTTCTATTGAAAATATAAACATAGAAGAAAGTAGTCATGTAAAATCTCGGGAAACTAGCTCCTGGTTTTTCTGGCAATTTTAACATTAACATAGATCCACAAGATACAAGCGTTTCAGTCAGATATGATATTTCATTGGATAAAGAAAATATAGTAAATAAAAATATAGTTATAAAATCAATAGAAAATATAGGTCAGGGGCAATCTTTGATTAGAACAGGCGAGAATACATATACTGGTATAATAAGTTTGGATGAAATAAATCAACATATGAGCAATTTAGTAAAAGTAGAAATACAGTGGATTGATGATGGAAATAATGATGAGGAAGATACTAAACTTGCTTCAAGATATGAAATGGTCCTTAGGATACCAGTAAAAGTACATGTTTGTCAATATTTAGGAGAAGAAGTAACTGAATATGAGGAAGAAACTCCAGATAATATTTAATAAATAGGAGAGAAAATGTCTGCGAAAAATGTCAAAAAAAGCGGTAATAAAGTTATAGGATTATTTTTCGATTTTTTATTAATTGTAATTTCGATAATTATAATAATTGGGATGTATTATATTTTTCAAGTGGGGATACAAAAAAAATCATATGCCAATATGTTTGGATATACATTTTTTGAAGTAGCAACAGGTAGTATGTCTCCAACTATTGAAACTGGTGATTTGGTAGTAGCAAAGTTAACAAAAGATGTAAGTGAAGATGAAATTATAGTATACAAAGAAAATAAAGATTTTATTACTCATAGATTAATTAAAATCGAAGATGATATGCTTATTACAAAAGGCGATAATAATAATTGTAAAGATTGTCCAATAACACCAGAGCAAGTTATGGGAAAAGTGGTGTTTACAATTCCAAAAGTTAGAAATATAAAAAAAGTGTTATTATCTCCACCAATATTAATTTTAGCCTTTAGCATAATTATATTATTAATTATTTCATTTTTTATAAGTAAAGATAAAACGGAGGAAAATAATGAGGAGAAATAAAAGAAGGATAAGACTATATATGAAAATGATGATACTTCTTTTATGTTTTTGTATTATAGTTAGAATTTTTACTTTAGTTTTAGGAAAATATGAAAGTGAAGCATCAGGAGAAGCAAATGTCGGAATAGCTTTTTATTTATTAAAAGAGGATTATAAGACAATGACTTTAAATTTGGATTCATTATTTCCTCGAAATGATGCATATGTGTATAATTTTTCAATAGGCAACGAAGATGGAGAAAAGGTGTCTGATATAGATTTGAAATATAGTCTAAAAATCAGAACTACGACAAATTTACCATTAACATATGATTTATATATGAATCAACAATATACAGATAGTGATGCTAGAAGTATTATAAATACTGAAAGTATAGAGCAAGATGAAGATGGAACATATTTTAGAATAATTACAACTGAAGATATATTATTAAGATATACAAATCCTACTACAAACAATTATCAATTGGTGGTGCATTTCCCAGAAAATTATAATACAGAAAATTACCAAAATATAATAGATGTAATAGAAATTCAAGTTAATTCATCACAATATGTTGAATAATTGAAAGGAGCAAGTATGAAAAGTGCTAACAATAATAGGTTGAACAGAATAAAAAAATATAAAAAGAAACAACTAATACTTATTATTGTACTATTAATTTGTATTAGCTCTTTGGTAAGTATTTTTGGAAAATATGTAACTAATAGTATAAATGACTTCTTTTTGCGTAGCAAAGAATTTTATTTTTATAGTGATAAATTGAGTGATAATACTTCAGTATATCAGATTGATAATTGGCCAGGTGTTGGTGATTATACATTAACAATAAATATGAATAGTAGAAAGAATAATATAAGAGCGGTAGATTATGACATAGGCTATAATATAACATATACATGTAGTGATAATGCTATATGTCAATTGGATAAAACATCAGGGATAATACCGGCTAATACAAATTCAGATACATTTGTAGTTACAATTACACCAAATAGACAATTAACCACAGGGGATAAAGTTGAAGTTGAAATCACTGCTAAATCAGATTCTCAATATAAGAAAACTTTAAAAGGAAAATTTACATTAGTAGTAGGAAAAGAAAATTTAACGTATGATATTACAGATTCAGCTCAAAGCCCATATTTAGATTTAAGTTTTACAAATACATTAACATATTATAATGTTAGAGAAGCATTTGATAGTTATTCTGTAAATGATAAAATTGATTATACAGATTATTTAAATTTAACTGAAGACAAAAAAAGAAAATGTTATTCAGCAATTGCAACTATAAATTTTAATCCAGGAGATGTTCTTTTAGATATGACAAGTTCAAATTATTCAAAAGCAACCAACATTGGAACAACTGTTATAGATGGAAAAACATATGTAAATAGATTAAGTATTGAGATAGATGCAATATCAAGTATTGATTTAAGATTTTATAAAGTAGATTCAAGCAGGAATTATACAAACAATCAATCTATTTTTACAATTACAAGCATATAAGGAGTTGAAAAAAATGACAATTAATATTATGAATCAATATATAGACATAACAAAAAAATTAATTCATGATTATTTAAAATTAGTTTTAGGGAATAAATTTAGTTTTAAATATTATGAAAAATTTACAGAAGAATACATAAATATTAGATATTATAATTTTTATGAATCTGATATTAATAATAGCATGAGAAGAAAAATATTAGAGCATTTGAGAGATATGCAAGATGACTTATGTATGAATGATATTGAAAACAGAATAATTATACAAGATTCATATACATTTTTTCACTATGTATTATATTTTGATAATGTAATTAGATTTAGAGATATTCAAAATGTTGTTAAAAGAATTGCCAGAGAAAGAATAAAAACATTAGAAAAAGAAGATGAGAATTTTGAAAAAGAATTATTGGATATCATAAATAAATATGATGCAGAAAAACAAGAGCTGTTAAAAAAATTTGAAACTGAAGATTTTAAAATAAAAATTACAAATTATCCTGAAAAGCTTAATGTATATAGAGTAAAAATCAAACATAATATAGAATTTCCGATTATATTTAGTGAATATGCAATAAATAAAGCTTTTAATATGGGAATTACAAATGAAGATAAATTATTTGTTGAATATTATTTAATTGTAATACAAGTATTGCAAGATATTTTAAAAGCTAATTTTGAAAAGAAGTACATTGTACAATTTGCAGATACATTACTTGAAAAAAGTAAAAAATTAAAAGGATTACTAAATATTATTAATAACGAGGTTGTTCAAGATAAAATATGCATAAAAATCAAATATGAGCAATTTATGGGAAAGAAAGATAAAGTATTTGATTTAATACAAGAAGGATATAAATTTGCAATAGTAATTGATAAAACATTCAAAGCAAGTGTAAAAAATATTGAAGAGCTTAAAGTTTTTAAATATGTAATATTAGATCAACAGCTAGGTAGTTATGATCAAATAATGGAATATGAAAAAAGTTTAAAAAATGTAATAAAGATATAAAGGGGAAAAAATGGATACTTTCATGAGATTTTTATATGAGTTCTTATCACAATTCTTTTCTGGATTTGGTACTATATTCAAAGGAATTGGGTCTGGACTTTGGGAAATGATAAATATAGGCGCATACAGAAATATTTTAGAAAATTATAAAAATGATTTATCAGCGCCAGAATGGGTATTAGTTGTTATAGCAATTGCGTGTCTTGCAATTTTATGTGGAATGATTTTAGCTTTAATATTTTTTATTATACGTAAATATATTAAACCAAGAAAACAAACATATAATCAGGACGAGCTATTAAATGAAATTGCGAATTTAAATAAAAAAGTTGCAAAATTAGTGAAGGAAAAAGAAGAAATATTGGCAATGAAAATTTCTCAATTAGGACTTAAACCTGATGAAGCTAATACTTTAGAAGGTGGACAAGAAAATGAAGATTCAGGAAATCCAGATATAAGATTTTCTAAATTAGATTTAATAGATAAAGAATTTGCTAAATATAAACCTAAGGATTATGGAAATGATTTTACATTGCCAGAGCTATGTGATAATTTTAGAAATTTTGCTGCTTCAAAACTAGGGTTATACTATAAACCTGAAATGATGAGAGTTTTTATAGCAGGAATTGCTTCAACAAAATTAGTTATATTACAAGGTATATCAGGAACTGGTAAAACTTCACTTGCATATGCCTGGGGAAAATTCATGAAACATGATTCTTGTGTGGCATCTGTTCAACCATCATGGAGAGATAGAACTGATATGTTTGGTTATTTTAATGAATTTACTAAAAAATTTAATGAAACAGAGATGCTTAAAGAAATGTATATAGCAGGTTATACAGATGAAGTATATACAGTTATATTAGATGAAATGAACTTATCCCGTGTTGAATATTATTTTGCAGAAATGCTATCTATACTTGAAGTTCCAAATAGAGATGAGTGGATGATTGAATTAGTACCAAATAGTTGGGCAACAGATCCTAAAAAGATAAAAGGTGGAAAATTAAAAGTTCCAGCAAATATGTGGTATATAGGAACAATTAACAATGATGATTCAACATTTGCAGTAACTGATAAAGTTTATGATAGAGCTATGCCAATAGATATAAATGATAAAGGTGTACCATTTAAACCAGTTGATACTGATGCACAGGATATAAATTTTTCTTATTTGGATAATTTATTCAAAAAGGCATTCGCAGAATATCCAATATCACAAGAAATGCTAGATAAAATTGAAAAAATGGATAATTATGTTATAGCTCATTTTAGAATAGCTTTTGGTAACCGTATTGTGTCACATATGAAGAAATTTGTTCCAGTGTATGTTGCATGTGGAGGAGAAGAGGTTGCTGCTGTAGATTATTTTATTGCTAAAAAAATACTAAGAAAATTTGAGCAATTAAATTTAGCATATATTAGAGATGAAATAGATCCATATATTGAATTCTTAGATAAAACATTTGGAAGAAATAAAATGAAAGAGTGCATAGAATACTTGCTAAGATTGAAAAAGATGGCTTAGTTAAATAAGAAGGGAGAAAAGAAATTGGACAAATTAAGCATAATAGATTTATATGAAGATACAGATAAAAATAGAGCCAATAAATTTCTTAATAATACTGAATCAACATTGAATGTTGTAATAGATAAAAAAATGCAAACAAGAGATTTAGAATGGATAGATAAAATGCTTGAAACGATTCCTTATATTGATAAAATATTTAGATCACCAAATAGATTTATTATTAATGAAGAAGAAATTGTAAAAATAGAGAAAACTAAAAAAGTTACAGTGGAATCAATTAAACATTTATCAAAAAATACAAATTTCATACAGACTTATGATCCATCTACAGGAGAAATTATACCTTCTAAATTACTAAATGTTAACAAAGAAGAAAGTTATAATACATATGAAAATAGATTAATATATACGTTAATTCAAAATATGAATGATTTTATAAAAAGAAGAAAAGAATCAATTATTAATCAGGCTGAGAATGAAAAAGCTGAGTGCAAAAATGATAAAAAGTTTGATTATAAGGCTAATTCTAGTGTTGATAATGAAAAAGTTAATATCTCAGTGAATTTTAATTCATGTTTGGATAACTCAAAAATAAATGAGAAAAAAGATTCTACAGTAGAAATATTGGAAAAAATTCAAGAAGTAGAAAGCAAGATTTCTAGTTTGACATCTTCTGAAGTATATAAGACAATTGATAAACTACATATATCATTAGTAAAAGAGCCTATTAAGAAAACGAACGTTATACTTAAAAATGTTAATTTTCAATATGCTATGAAATTGTGGAGTTATTTAAAAGATAATTTTGATGAACAATTAGTTGAAGATAAAGAATTTCAAGATTACATGGATGATGGAGAGCTAAAAAAATATATAGATGAAGCTTTTTTGCTACAGTATTTATCAATGAAAACACTTGATGATGATCAATCTGAAAAAGAAGAAACTAAGGAAGAAATAAAAGCAATCTTGCTAGAGCAATTAGTTGATAAAATGTTAGATTTGGATTTAACATTGACTAGTGAGGATTTAAAACAGATGATTGCTACAAGATATGAAACTGTAAAATACAAGAAAATGGAAGCTTTGCAAGAAATACAAAAAATATTTAAAACGCATATGGAAAAATATTTAAAAAATATTTAACAAAGGAGAAATATATGAAGGAAAAAATAGAAAAAATTAAAAATAATAAGCCATTAAAAGTATTAGGCAATATTTTATATGTTTTTGTTTTTATAGTTGTTGTATTTGTGCTATTTGTTGTAGCACTTCAAAGATTTTCTAATAATAGTATATCTTTAGGAGGTGTTAGAATATTTTCTGTTGCAACAGGAAGTATGGTGCCTAAGTATGAAATAGGAGATATACTTATTGCAAAAGAAACGGATCCAAAGGATTTGAATGTTGGTGATGATATTGCCTATCAAGGAAAAGTTGGAGGATTAAACGGAAAAGTTGTAACTCATGAAATTATTTCAATTGAGCAAAATCAAGATGGCAATTACAAAATAATTACAAAAGGTAAAGCAAACATAGCAGAGGATCCAGAGATAGATCAGACACAAGTTCAAGGTAAAATAATTTACAAAGTTCAATCATTAAGCTTAATAAGTAAATTAATTTCAAATGTGTATATTTTTTATTTTTTAATTTTTATTCCAATAGCTCTTATTATATTTAAATGGATAAGAAGTATTGCTTCAAATAAAGATGATAAGGGAGAATAGTTGATGAGCAAAGTTATTAAGGTTTTAAAAAAAATAAAATTACGAAACCTATTAATTTTAATTGTTTTGCTAGCTTTTAATACATATGCATGGTTTGTATATACCACAAAAGTATCAACAGGATTAAATGCTCATGTTAGTGCATGGGATGTAGAATTTGTGGGCAAAAACCGGACGGTGCTGTATCAAATATGATTATTGATGTAGAGCGTATATTTCCTGGAATGGATAATTTTGAAAGAAGTATTCAAGTTAAAAATAAAGGTGAAGTAAATATTAGATTAAGCTATGAAATACAATCTTTAACTATAATGGGACAAACATATAGTATTACAGGTGAAAATGCATTAACCTCAGAAGAAATTGAACAAAAAATTAGTGATGAGTATCCTTTCAAAATAACTATTGAAAAGCAAGATCAGTCTTTAATGACTGGCTCTGGAGATGGATATTTCAAAGTGAAAGTTGAATGGCCTTTTGAAGGAGATGACGAAAAAGATACTATATGGGGAGAAAAAGCATATGAATTTTATGCAACTCATCCAGGGGAAAAATGTATACAATTAAATTTAATGCTTATTGCATCACAATTAAATGAATAAAAAGAAACCCCGTTATATTACGGAGTTTCTTGATTTTCAAGTATTTGATTAAATGTTATTTTAACTTTCAAGATAACAGGATTATCAGTTTTTGTAGATAAGGTGTCTGCAGCATTATCCATAGTAGCACCATTTTCGCTATCATCATTCCACATTATATATATTCTGAGTTTTCTAGTTCTATTTTCAGTATTCAATGGAACTATGGATGTAATTGATTCATTATAGTTTTCAAAAGTGATTTTTTCACCATCATCTACAGAATAACCAGTAGTAACTATATCTTTTACAAGACTATCATCTGAAACTAAAGTTTCTATTTGATAGTTGAAGGAAACATCTACAGCTGAAAAGTCAAAGTCTAAATCAAAATATCCTTCTGCAGTTGGTGCTATAACATTGCTAGCTATATGATCATTACCAGGAAAAACTGGGATGATATTTTGACTAATATCTGTATTATGCTGAATGGATGTATTATTTACCAAAATATTCCATCGTGATACAGTTAATTCAGTATTACTAGTGGCTGATGAAAGATATTTTGCATAAACTTGAATAAATACAAATAATAAAGAGCAGATTATTACACCTATAGTGAATAATAAAAATTTTGTTTTATTTTTCATTTATAATACCTCTATAATATTTCTTTTGTTTTGAAAAAATTTTATCATACAAAAAATAAGAAATCAATAGCGTATTAATTTGAAAAATATAATGGGAGGGAAATATGCCAAAGAATAAAAATTCAAAATTAACAAATGAAGAAATATTGTTAAAATCTGAAAAATTAGCAAAAAGAGAAAAGAAAATGAAAATATTAAAAATAGGATTGCTGATCATGGCATTATTTTTAATAGGGATATATTTTGTTCTAAAAATAATATATGAAACAGGAGATTTTACTATATCTTTAGATCCAAATTTTGCACAAAAGCAACGGCCTTATAATGTATGAAAAAAAGGATGAAAAAGAAGATAAAAGGATTTTAAAAGCAACTAAAGTGGACTTTATGGATAATATATCTGTAAAATGGTTACCACAAGATATAGATAATCAAGGTGATGGAAGTCATAATGGAAATAATTATTTGGCATATACTTTTTATTTAGAAAATAAAGGTGTTAATGTTATAAACTATTGGTATGAAATTGATGTTGATGATGTAATAAAAAATGTTGATAAAGCCATAAGAGTTATGACAATATTAAATGGAGAAAAAACTATTTATGCAAAAGAAAATGAAGAAACGAAACAGCCAGAAGAAGGAACTAAAACTTTCTATTCTTCAAAAGAAGTATGTGTAGAGCAAAGAGAAGGTTTCAAACCAGGCGATATTGATAAATTTACGATAGTTATTTTTATAGAAGGTGATGATCCAGATTGCTTAGATCCGCTAATAGGTGGAGAGATGAAAATGCATATGGATATTAAGGAAGAGCATATCAAACAAGAATAAAAATTACAAAAATATTACAAAAATGTAACAAAAAAATAAAAATATTACAATTAATTTACATTTTTTTACATTTGTTGACGTAGTATGTTCAATATGATATTTTATTTAATGTAAGAATATATAGTTACAATATGTAACTTAAAAAAGGAGAGAGATAAATGAACAAAAGCAAAAACAAGAAAAAGTTTAACTTAAGATCATCATTATTTGTATTATTGTTAATTGCAATATTATTAATAACATCAACATATGCATGGTTTACTGCAAATACAACAGTAACAATAAGTACATTAGATGTTCATGTTGAAGCACAAAATGGTCTACAAATTTCTGTAGATGGACAAAATTGGAAAACTGTAATTACAAATGATGATATAATCAATGCATCAGAGATATATACTTCTGGTTTAAATCAAGTACCATATACATTAGAGCCAGTTTCAACAATAGGTACAATGGATGAAAATGGAAGAATGGAAATGTTCTATGGAACAGTAACAACAGCTGATGCTGATAATGGAGATGGAACAATATTACAAGGTGATTATCAAATAACAGCAACAAAAGAAATTGAAACAAGAACAACTACAAGTAACAGAGAAGAAGCTGCAGGAAGATTTATTGCATTTGATATATTCTTAAAAGTTGATGCAACTAAAAAATTATCTTTAACAGATGCATCAGGAGTTCATCAAACAGGTACAGGAACAGATAAAGGATTAAAAAATGCAGCTCGTATAGCTTTGTGTAAATTGGGTCATGGTACATCAAATGATACAGCAGCAACATTACAAGCATTAAATGATGGAACAAGCTCTGTTTCATATATTTGGGAGCCAAACTGTGATGCTCATACACAAGCTGGAGTAAACAATGCAAAGAGCGTTTACAATATTGATACAACAGCAGCAGCAAGTGGTGCAACACAACTTGCATATAATGGAGTAAAGGCTAATATAAGTACACCATTACCATTAGCATCTACAGATGCTAATTATTTCCAAGCTGTAACACCTCAATATGCAACATCTACAGTAATGACAAATACAGAATTATTTGACTTAGAGCAAGGTGTAACTAAGTTTAGAGTTTATATGTGGATTGAAGGACAAGATGTTGACTGTGAGAACACAGCATCAGGAACAGACTTATCATTTGATTTACAATTTGAAATACCAGCAGCATAAATTTTAATATAAAAATGCGAAGTAGAAAACTAGTTTTTCTACTTCTTTTTTTCTACAAAAAAATACAAAAAACGCGCATATGTAATAGACTTTTTTTAGGTGTTATGATAAGATATTTTCAGAAAACGGAGGGGAAAAAATAATGGATTTTAGCAAGGAAAAGTTGAAAGATTTAATTGAGATATACGGTCAGATTGACAGTTTCCTATCATATTTACAAAAAGAGATAGAAAATGTAGATAAGGAGTAAGTTAGAATATGGAAAATTCAAAAAAACTTGATGAATTAATCAGTAAAATAGAAGCAGATAAAGAAGTTTTATCAGTTATGCCTAAAAATAATAAAAAGAACAAAGAGCTATATAAACAAGAAATGGAGAATTTAAAAGTTGAGTTCCAACAATATAAAAATGATGTTGAAAAAATTATAAAGCAAAAATATGAAAAAGAGCTTAAAGTTCAGGAAAATAAAGAAATTGAAGTGCTAGATGGAAGAATAAATTCTATAGAGGGAACTTTAGATATATTAGATGGAGTGAAAACTTCATATGAGAAATTGGAGCTTGATAAAATAATTTATAGAATAAGTAAATATTATAAAGAAAATCTTGAAAATGTTAATAATCAAATATTAAGTTGTATAAATAAGTTCTCAAAAATTGGAATTAACTTAACAGTAGACGATTTTAATTATTCTTCATTTGTTACTGATTATATGAAGACATTTTTTGAAGAGCTAAATAAAGATGATATTAATTCAAAAAGAATAAAAGAAAAATTTGAGAAAATCTATTGGAAATGTCCTGAAATAATAACACATATAGAATTAAATATACGAAATATTTATTTAAAAAAGCAAACAATAATTGATAAATATTTTGAAAATGAAAAAAATAAGCTATTAAAAGAGTGGGGGAAAACTCCAAAAGAAATTTTAAATATTTATGAAGATTTGAAAAGACAAAAAATTGAAAAAAAGGAAACTGATAAAAAGTATTTATTGAATCAATTTTTAGATGGAAAATTAAATATATCAAATTACGAAGAAAAAAAGTTGAAATCCAATTATTTAAAAATATTGCCAGAAGAGCTAGTGGCTACACGTAAAGAAAATGATGAAGTAAATAGTAATATATATAAATTCTTAAATAGTTTAAAAGAATATAGAAGTTATATGGAATTTAAATTTATTATAGAGGATGTTAAAGAAAATTACAAAAATAAAGAAAACTATAAGAAATCATATTTGGATACAAGGAAAAAGATTGAAAATCTAGAAAAAAAGTTAAAAAAATATAATAAAAAATCAGTTAGTAAAGGAATTTTCGGAAAGAAAAAAGAAAATTCCAAAGAGATATTAGAAAAAGATGCTCTTATTGATGAAATAAAAAAATTGTATAATGAGCTTGATTTACATCGATTTTACAATAAGATGTATCAAAATTTGAATGATAATTCAACAGTATATGATGCATTAAGTTTAGTATGTGGTTCATTTTGTTATTTAATGCATTGTATAAAAAAATATAATGAAGGGATAACTAGTCAAGAAACAGAAGAAAAATTGTATAAATTATATAAATTCCTAAATAGCCCATATAATACGCTAATAAAAAATCTAACAATATTGGAAGAAAAAGATATTGAAAGAATAATTGCAGATAGATACATTTTACAAGATTTTATGGTTAAAAGAGAAGATATAGATGAAAATAATATAGAAGTATTAATTTCTGTATTGGAAGAAATAAAAGTAGGTGCAAATTTAAAAAAAGCAGGTTTAAAAAGCGAAAATATTGAGCAATTATGTGCCGCAAAAAAATTATTTAAATTATAAAATAGGAGCTTATAAATGAAAAAGAGAGGCAAAAAGCGAATAGGAATTCTTATTATATTAATTTTAGTTACTATTTTAGGAATTAAACTATTTAAGAATTCAAAAGCAAATAAATCAATAGAATTAGTTGCAACTATAGTAGATGAAAATGATTTTTTAGAAAATGAAGAATATATAATTCAAGCTAGTAGTGAAGATGAAAGTGGATATTGCATTATATTGCCTAATGTTATAAATGAAAAAGTTGTAAGCCAGTATTATATTTCAGAAAAAAATATAAATGAAAATATCACAAAAGATTCAAATAAAGATATTAAAATAGTTGAAAAATTACCAAATGAAAAATTATATTTAACTGAAGAAGAAGTACAAAATAAAAAAATAACATTAAGAGCAGCATTTGAAGTAAATGAAAATATGTTGTATAAAAAAGTCCTTAAAAGTGAAAATGGTAATAATAAGATTTCTGTAGAAGGTTATATGCCATTAGATAGTGTATTAAAAGTTGAAACTTTAAACCAACAAGATTTAAATGAAAAAATAAATAAAGAATTTGGAAATGAAAATACTAGTTTAAAAGTTGTGTATAATATAAAAATTATTTCTGATAATAAAGAATATGAGCCAGAAGAATTGGATGAAAGTGTAAGTGTTACAATTTCTGGACTTGATAAGATTGATGAAACAAAGCAAAAATACAAAATTATACATATTAAAGATGATAATACAACAGAGCAGATAAAGGGAATTGAATCTAAAGAAGGATCTGTAACATTTGAAACTAGTCAATTTTCAGCTTATGCTGTAATGGTAGAAGATGAAGTAACTGGTGATAATGGACAAAATAATGAATTGGTATCACAAAGTCCAGAAATAAAAAAATTAGTTAGATTAGGTGCACAAGATAATGAACCAGAAGATGTGTGGGACGGAAGTGTTGCAGAAGGAATTTTTTATGGTAATGGAACACAAGCAAAACCATATTTGATTAGCAGTGGTGCAGAGCTTGCATATCTTGCAAATCAAGTTAATAATGGTACAAATTATAATGGGAGATATTTTCAACTAGCGCAAAATATTAATTTAAATGGTAGAGCATGGAATCCAATTGGAAATGCTAGAAATGCATTTAGAGGGACATTCGATGGTGCTGGAAGAAAGATAAAAAATGGAGTAATAACAATCAGTGGAGATCTAACAACAAACACAGTTGAAAGTTATGGTATTTTCGGAAGTGTCGGTGGAGGAAATAATACATCTGTTATTAAAAATCTTCAAATTGAAAATATAACTATTAATTGCACAATTAGTGGTACTACAAGTACAAATACAGCAACTAAAAAAGGATATAATATAGGAATTGCTATAGGAACTTTATATAATAGAGCAGAAGTATCAAATGTATCTGTTATAGAATCTAGTATAAATGCCCAACAGGCTCTTAATGTCAGATCACGTATTTTTGAATTCGCAACAGGTGGTATTGTAGGTAGTATTAAAAATACATATACAGATTATGCAGATCCAAGAGGAAGTGCAAGATATTCTATAAGTAATTGTTATGCCAATGTTGATATAGATATAGCTAATGTAAAATCACAAAGTACAACAAGATATTATTATATGTCATTAGTACATGCCGGAGGAATTGTAGGTTCAATACATCAACAACCAATATGGCCACAATCATGTTTATACAAAGGAAAGATAAATACTAATGGATTTGCAGGGCCTATTTTTGGTGCGGTTGTTAATGCAGAGCCAAATGCAGATAATGTAAATAGATTTACAGCTTATTGGAATGGAAATGCTTTAGATGCTAACTTAACAAATACAAACTATTATACAAATTATTTTGTAAATGGTACGCAATTTACAAGTACTCAAAATTCTGGAAATTCAAATAGTTATATAGGATCTACAGTTTCAAACAATTCTATTAATGGTGTAAAGGGCGTAAACAAGGGACAATATAAATCTAATATAGAAGACTTAATTGATACATTTAATAATAATTCAGGTGATGTTACATGGACATATAATAATGGAAATTTAACATTAGAATCTAGAGTGTTTGTAAAAGTTAGTGAAAATAGCGAAAAGACTTTTTTAACACAGATACGAGATAATTATAATGTAGGTAATTATACATATGAATGGTATAATAATGGAACTTTTGATGGAAATCAAACTGGTTCAACATATACATATGAGGATAGCTTTACAGAAAATCAAAGTATAAGCCTAATTGTTTCAGATGGCCAATATTATTATGAAACTGAAGCAGGATTTGTGGAAAGATTATATATTGAGATATTATATACAATAAATGAAGCAACAAATACTGTTACTGCACGCTTAACTGGAACTGCTATAGATTATGTAAGTATAGATGATTATGATATACAATGGTATAAGCAGGATATGACCGGTTCTGAAATTGATGAAATTGAAGGTGCTAATACATTAGTACTAAGAAATATGGAGAAGTATTATGACTATAAAATAGTAGCAACAAATACAAGAATACCAGAGCTAAGTAGTGAAACTGAATTTACATATGGAACAAGAAATGTTGTATATGTAAAAGAAAATGGTGGGTTAGATACTAATGATGGGTTAACAGAGCAAACACCAGTAAAAACAATAAAGAGAGCTTATCAAATAATTCCAAGCTCTGGATCAATTCTTTCTAACGTTATCGTAGTAATGGGAGAATATTTAACAAATGATTTTGTAGCTACAAATAGCTCTACTAGCCAAAATAATTATTCAAAAAATGCTATGATTACCGGAAAATATAAGAAAAAAGATTATAGTGCAAGCCTTTATTTTTATGGATCATCAGATAGTGGACAAGGTAGATGTTTATTTGGAAATACAGGAATTCAATATTTAACTTTGCTAGGGTATAATACATCAAGAGGAACAGGGCAAACATATTTATATACTCAAGGAAGAGATTTTTATTTAGGGGAGCAAGTTTATTTAGATAGATATGCAACAACTTCAAATACAAATGGTATGACCACAAAAAGATCTCCAGATTTTCATATAATTGGTGGATTTTCTGACTTTAATTCAACAACGCTTCCACGAAATAATGGAACAATAACTATCAAAAGTGGAGCATTTGCCAGAATATTAGCAGGAACAAGAAATACTAAAGTTAATAGTACGTCTCATCAATTTACAGGATCAAGCTCTGAATCATTTAATACTAAAATAATAATAGATATAAAAAATCCAACAAGAGATACAACAAAATATGATTGTGATGTAAATTTAATAGTTGCAGGTCAAACAGATGGTAATATATATGCCAATACTCAAATAGATATAAGAAATGCTGAAATAGCTAGAATGATTGGTGGAAGTATAGGATATAGTAGAGAGATTTCTGGATATCCATCAAACTCTTATTTAGGTTCATCTACTTTAAATGTTTCTGGCGGAAGTATAGATGAATTATATGGAGGATCATTAGGTAGATCTAGATCAGATGTGTATTACTATGGAAAAATAAAGATAAATATTTCTGGTGGACATATTGGTAGTGCTATATATGGAGCTGGTGCAGGTGGTGTTACAGGGTATAGTGATAAATCATCAGATCCATATAAAAATTATGGTAGAAATTATGATACTGATGTAGAAATAAATATATCTGGTGGAACTATAGATGGAAATGTTTATGGAGCTGGATATGGTTATTCATCATACTTGGATCAAAGTACAACTGCACGAGATGGTGGAACTTTATATGGAGATTCAACTATAAATATAACAGGTGGAACTATAAATGGTGATATATATGGAGCAGGAAAAGGTTACAGATATACTGGAAAAGAATCTTTAGCGCAAATGTATGGAGAAAGTCATATAAATATATCTCAAAATGCAGAAATTACAGGTACTATATATGGTGCTGGAGAAGGATTAAATAATTATAATGAAATAGGAAAATTATATGGAAATTCTAATATTAATATAGGTAAAGATCTTGATGCAGAAGTATATGGAGGAGGAAATTTAGCACCGATTGAAGGAAATACATATATTAATATAAATGAAGGAAATCACACAAAAGCCATATATGGAGGAGGAAACCTAGGAGTAATAAATGGGACAAGTAATGTAAATGTTAATAATGGTATTTCTTCAGAAGTATATGGAGGAGGAAACGAAGCTAAAGTAACAACTTCAATTGTTACTATTGATGGTGGAACGGCACAAGAACTATATGCTGGAGGAAATGCTGCTGATGTCGATGAAACAAATTTATATTTAAAAAGTGGAAATGTAGGAAGAGGTTTTGGTGGATCTAATTCAGCTGGAATTGTAAAGAAAAGTAATGTAGAAACAACAGGTGGTACAAGTACTATGTTATTTGGCGGAAATAATGAAGGCGGAAATACAAATGATGCAAATGTTTTGATCAATGGTGGAACACATAATGCTATATATGGTGGAGGAAATCAAGTAAATACCACAAAAACCACTTTAGATTTAAAGAGTGCAGACAATATTGTACCTATTATATTTGGAGGTGGAAACCAAGCTGGAGTTAATGAAACAATTATAAATTGTAACGGCGTTAATGCAACTAAAATATTTGGTGGATCAAATTCAAGAAGTGCAACAAATCAAAGTATTGTAGATAATAGTTATATACATGTAAATAGTGGAACAATTGAAAATATTTATGGTGGAAATAATGAGGATGGAAGAACAATAAATTCGAATATTACTGTAAATGGCGGAACAATTGAAAATGTATATGGTGGTGGAGAAGAAGCTGTTACGACAAAATCATTAGTAAGAACTTATGGAGGAACAATTGAAAATGTATATGGTGGTGGAAACCAGGCAAATGTTGATACTACAGAAGTTAGACCTATAGGTGGTACTATTACTAATGTTTTTGGAGGTTCGAATAAAAGTGGTGATGTAAATCAAAGTAATATTATAACAAATGAAGATATAACGCAAAATCCAGATCCAAACCCAGGAACAAATCCAGATCCAGGACCAGGTCCAAATCCACCAGGACCAGTTACTCCTAGTAGTCAAACAGGTTTAACAATGAATGTAGAATATACAGCATCAGATACATATATATGGGAAAGTTTTACATATCCTACTAAGGCTACAATAACAGTAACATTTACAAATAATTCTGATACTGATATTTCAGAATATTCAGCACATATAATTATTCCAAATTCAACCTTAAATACAAATTATTCGCAAACTGATATTAGTTATGAAAATGATACATATACAATGAATGAGCAAAATAGATACTATGGAGTTAATGTAGTTCCTGCTGGTGGAAGTTATAGTGTAGAGTTTACAGTATTCACTAGACAAAATAAAAATAATTTTACTTTAGATTATGAATTAGATAGTCCAGTATATCAAGAAAATCCAAATCCAGATCCACCGGTAAATCCAAATCCACCAGAGAATCCGGAACAGCCAGAAAATCCAAATCCTCAAAATCCAGAAAACGAGTATACTTTATTGGTAGATAATATTTATGGTGGAAATAATCAAGGTGGAATGACAGTAACATCAAATGTAAAAATATTAGGAAGCGGAATAAAAAATGTATATGGTGGTGGTAATCAAGCAATTACTAATAATACATATGTAGATGTACAAGGAAATGTAGATGAAAATGTATATGGTGGTGGTAATGGTACTGCTGCTGTTGTAAGAGCAAATACAAATTTAACGATACAAGGAAATAGTGTTATTGGGAAGAGCGTATTTGGTGGAGGAAATAAAGCCGCAACAGGAACTGAAAGTCAAAACAATTCTGAAAGTCATGTAAATATAGTTGGTGGAAAAATAGGAAAAAATGTTTATGGAGGAGCTAACACATCAGTTATATACGGAAAAACAATAACAAAAATTGGATATAATGCAGTTGAAAATACAAATCTTCAAAAGTCAGATATTGAAATAGATGGAACTATATTTGGTGGAGGAGAAGCAAATGAAGCAGGAAGTGAGATATTCGATTTTGACTTTATAAGTGTTACAGATAAGATAGATATTAGGATAGATGGCAGTGAGCACAATAATTTTAATATATATGGAAGTATATTTGGCTCAGGAAATGCATCAAGTACAAGTGGACAAAGTGAAATTTATATTGTTAATTATGGAACTCCAGAAAGTCCAAAAAGAAATGTTTCTTTACAAAGAACAGATTGTGCAACAATTGATAATTCTGCTATATCTTTATCAGGAGCAACAGATAGAACTAATGAATATAGTGCAACATTTTTTGCAATAAGTAGAGCTTCAACAGTAAAATTAAAAAATAATTCAGTATTATATTTGCAAAATGGTGCGAACCTTTTAAAAGATTTAGAAAGTTTGGTAGATGTAAATGGTGAAGAGCAAGAAGCACAAGTAAGTATTGATGAAACAACTGGTGATGTAACTAAAAATGTTGATAATAGAATATATATGCTTGAAGGAAAAAATCTGAATGTAGCAACAAATGAATCTGCTACTACTTATGGAAAAGTACATGGTATGTTTTTCTTAGGTATTTTTGCAAATAGAAACAACCCAAGTACAAGTGCTGGTTTATATGCTACAAATTATGAAAATGGTGATGAAATAACAAATGCAGGTACATTTGTTTCAAACTCATATGTAAAGGCTCAGCACGTAAGAACACCAGAGCATGATATTACAAAAGATGGATTTTATACAAATTATAATGATGAAGGCACAATAAAATGTAATTATATAGATACTATTCCAAAAGAAGATTTATTTTATATTTGGTATGTAGGAGAAGATTTAGATGTTACATCATTCGAATTAGATTTAGTAGCTTCAAAATATGCTACATTAGGTACTACAGAGCTTCAATTACAAGGATTTTCAGTACCAAATCAAAAATTTACATTAATTGGTTTTTCATCTGGTTTATTAGATGGAGTTTCATTAGTAAATCCAAGTAATATTCCTGCAATTGAAGAAGATGAGGATAAAGCAAATAATGTTTTTGGATTATCAATGAAAACAGGAAATATAGGATGGCAAAATAGAGCAACATCAACGTTTACAACAGATAATGGTGGAACATATGAAGGAAATCATGATTATCAAGGCGATAACTCTGCTTATACTCCAACTCTGAATTTCTGTTTTTACCATTCAGAGAATTTAACAGAAAAAAGAGCTCTTGGAGACGTAAAAATAAGATTTCAAGTTATAACTCCATTAGATGATTTGAACGATAAAATATCATATATAGATATTAATATAACCATGTCAACAGCATTATATCAAGATGATTATTATGAGGCAGCTATTACACCAGGACAGGAATTTGGATTATTTACATCAACAGCTACAACAATTACAAGTAAAAGTGCATTATCAACATATTTTTCTTTATATGTGCCAGAGTTTGCTGAAAGCGACTATTATGAAGATTATAATACATATTCAAGAGTATTAGTTTCTAGAGATAGAAATAGTAGACCATATGTATTTCCAAAAAATACTAAAATAACAATGTTGGATATGGTTACAAATGAATATTATTATTATGTTGTAGATGAAGATGATGTTACTAATAATAAGTTTGAATTTATGTTAAAAGATTTTATTAGAATGGGAACTAATGACAGTACATTTGATGAAGTTTCGGCATGTAATCAATATTATAATGAGGGACAAAACTTAATATATGAAAACTTTATTTTTCATATAAATTTCGATGGTTCAGATTTGAATAATAATATTGAAGGAAATACACTATTAATGGAATTAAGGGATATGGAAAACCAAACATTAGTAGGTGTTTTAGGTATACAAAGGGCTCAAATGAACTACAATGTATACTTAAATAATGATGCAACAATCAGTCTTTCAGCAACAGAAAATCCTGAAACATTATACTTAGGCAATAAATTGAATTTAGATGTGTCTACTAATTTTACACAAAGTATAGTAGATTCAAAAACTATATATGATACTCAATATTTTGATAAAAAGCTAGGAATTAAAATAACATTTTATGATAAAGATGGAAATCGATTAAGTAGTGATAGTTTATTTGGTGTAAAATTTGAATTGGATAACCATTACTATTATCCAAGATTTGATGGTACTACTAGAATAAATATTGCCAATAAAGTAACTGATGTATTAGCTAGAATAAAAATGCACACAGAGGAGAATACAACATTGGCAACAGGAGATTACACAATAAAGATTGAATCATTTGGATCATCAGATGGTATTTATTATGGATTAGAAGCATCAGATGAAATAGATTTACCAATAAGAATTATAAATTCAGCATATGGCTTAAAAGTTGTAACAGATGATCAATATAAAATAATAGATAAAGATAAAGGTACTACTAAAAATGGTAATAATACATTCATAAGTAATATTCAGTATTCTTCAAAATTGGCAAATCCTAAAATTGTTGTTGCATTATATAGAAGAGATTATTCTGAAATATATTCACAAGAATATAACTTAGTAAATTTAGCAGATTATGTTAAAGATTATCTAGCTCCAACAACGAAAACTAATGAATATATTGTAACTGAAAGTCCTTCAGATAATATTAGAAAATCATATACATTAAAAGGAAATTTAAAGACAGGAACATATAAATTAGTTTATAAATTATATGATGATGACACATTAGTAGGAGAAGATTATGAATATATTGTTATAAAATAGAAGGTGTAAAATGAAGTATGATATAGATTCAATAAAAAAAAGAAAAGAAAATGAGAAATTTATAAGAAGAATTTTTTATGTAATTTTAATTATTGTAATTTATAATTTAGTATTATTAGCTCTTTCTTATATTAATAACCTAGAAAATTTTAGTTTATTTCGGATACAAATCTTATGTAATAACAACAGATAGTATGGAACCAAAAATAAAAAGTGGAGATATAATTGTTATAAAAAATACAAAGGAATCAGATTTAAAAATTGGTGATGTAATAACTTTTTATAAAGATAACGAAGTTATTACACACCGAATTATAAAAATAGATGAGGAAAATAACCAAAAATTGTTTACTACAAAAGGTGATAATAATAATATTGAAGATGAAGAAAAAATAACATTTGACAATATTAGAGGTAAAGTTAGTTTTACAATTCCTTTTGTAGGAAAGATAGTACTGGCATTGCAAGATAGAATAATATTGTTAACAGTTCTTTTAATATTATTAATATTATGTTTTATGAAGATTAATAAAAATGAAAGAAGAGATAATAGGAGAGCAAAGAAAAAAAATGAAGAAGAAAGATATAAAAATTGATTCTGAGAAAAATTTCATAGTAAAAAAAATCATTTCTAGGATTTTCCACATAATAATAATAATGTGTGTTTTATATCATATCATTTTTTTAGTAAATACTGCGATTACAAAAAAAAATCATTTAGATTTATTTGGGAAAAGCCTATTAGTAATGAATACTGATTCTATGAACCCAGACATGAAAAAAAATGATTTATTAATTGTGGTTCCACAGAGTAAATATAATAAAGAAGATATAATTGCTTATACAATTAATGGCAAATTAAGAGTAAACAAGGTATTAAATACTAAATTAGAAAATGGAGAAGTTTTATATAAAACTAAATCTAATGCAAATATTAATTATGATTTAGAGCTAATAAGTAAAAATCAAATTATAGGAAAAGTTTCGAAGAGGATAAACGGTTTAGGAATAATTATAAATATTTTGCAAAGTAAAATTACAACTATAATAATTTCAATAGGATTAATTTTTAAGATTTTATGTAATAAATACATATACAAAAAATCAAGGCAAAGAAAAATCAAAAAAGAAAAAAGTAAGCATTAAAAAAACAAGATTAGTATGAAAGCTGTAATAAGCTAAATTCATATTAATCTTGTTTTTTGTTTTATCTGTTAATAACTAGAAAAATAATAAAAAATGTAATTTCTATTGCAAATAATATTGTAGAAATTGTACAGATAAAATTATTTACTTTGCCTTGAGCTGGACATAATTTAAATGCAAATTTAAATTTTACTGGATAAAAGAGCTGTACTTTTTTTCTATTAAATAAATCTAGAATGATATGAGTAAGCATAGCAATAGAAAAAGGTATAACGGCTGATGGTAAAATTATAAAAACAGTTGCATCTAAAATTATCATAGCAGTTATTGAATGCATAAAAGTTCTGTGTGGCTTATGCATACCAAAACTACATATAAGTAGAAATGTTAATAATCCAATAAGAATACGGCAAAGATTGGTTTGTCCCAATATGTATGAATATATGTTAATCTTAAAAACAAGATCAACAATGGCACAAAGAAATATAACAATAGTTGATATCGCTAGAATTTTGTTTAAGTCTTTGTGAGATTCAGAAGTAGTTACATCAATATCAGAAATAATACTTCCAATTGTTGCAGCAGTCGTGCAAATAGCAAACGACTTGATACTACCAGGTTGTACAAATGCAGTAGCAACAGCAATACCTGTAGCAATATGGGTTTTACTAGTCATAAAAACATCCTTTCTTTTGTGTAATAATAAAAAGTGTAACACTAAAATTTGAAAACATCAACAATAAATAGTATTATTTATTGCTCTTGACTAATATTTTTGCCTTTGCTAGAATATATTATATTAAAATATTTATTTTTATAATGGAGGTTTTTTTATGAGAGAGCTAAAAATCAATGGAATATATAAACATTTTAAGGGCGACTATTATTTAATAGTAGATGTTGCAAAAGATTCTGAAACAAAATGTGATATGGTTGTGTATAGGCGTCTTTATGGTGATGGTTCATTATGGGTTCGCCCTAAAGAAATGTTCTTAAGTGAAGTAGATCATGAAAAATATCCTAATGTGGTTCAAAAATATAGATTTGAATTGCAAGAGATTGAATCTGTGGCACAAAATTTTAAAGCATAACAGATAAATAAGGCTATCCAAAATAGGATGGCCTTTTTCATAAATTAAACAAAAAGTATAAATTGGTTGTAAAAAAAGTAATTTTGTGTTAGAATAGATTTTATATACTTTTTGAGAGGAGTTTTATTTGTGAAATTTTTTGAAAAATTTTATTTGGATAAAGAAAAAGATATAATAGTTAACTTATATAAAGAAAATGAAGAAGAGCTAATCTATATAATCGAAACGCCAAATCATAAGACTGGAAATTTAATTTCAAATTTAGCTAAAATTTGTGGATTAGAAACTATCAAAAATGAAAACAATATGAAAATAATTAAAGGAGTGATACCTTCTTTTATTAATGGTGATAATAAAGAAGTGTATTCTTTTAGACTTGGAGGAATAAAAGTTGCTAATATCTATGCAGACAAAAAGATAGAGCTAAAGGCAAAAATTCCAGCTATAAATAAAACTTTAATGTCTCAAACAAAGGAATATAACATTCCTGTTGAAAAAACAATAATTAAAACATATATATTGAAAAAAGAAAAATTCAGAACAGATTTGCATACACATATTCACGCAAATTTGCATTCTGACTATTTGATTGCATTAGGAATTAAACATCAAATAAAATATTCTTTATATTATATAAAGAAATTAGGTTTAAAACTTTCTGATAAACAAGCAAATAAAATATTTATAAAAAGATGTGAAATTGAAAAGATGCACCAATATGATGATTTATCTGGAAAAAAATTAACTAGAACGATTGATGATGAAACATTTATAAATTTTGCTGATTTAATTTTAAATAATCCAGATGATATGGAAGAAAATATTTCTAAAATAAGAAATAGCTTAGTTTTAATGAAAGATGGGCAAGCAGTTTTTACAAATTTAGAAAAATTATATTTGTATAGATATGCCTTTTCAAAAGGAAAAATTAGTGAAGACAAGATTGATTTGGATATAGAAAAAATTGAAAAAATAGCAGATAAGGATATAAAAAATATTCTAACAAAGATGATGGAAGATTCTTGCTCTGAGCAATATAAAAATAATAGTTTATTACAAGATAAATTGTTATGGGTAGCTAGAGAATATCAAAGCCAAGGTATAGAATATGCAGAAATTTCTGTTACATGGATTGTAAGAAAAGGGGAAGAAGGAGCTAAAATAATGAAAGAGCTTCATCAAATTCTTCCCAAAATAGAAGAAGAAACAGGTGTAAAATTAAGATTTTTAGGGTCTTTTAGTAGAACATTAATGACTGAAGAGCAATTAAAAGAAGGTGTAGATGTTCTTAAGGTAGCAGCAAAAAGCCCATATATTGTTGGAAGTGATATCATTGGAGAAGAAATTAATGATATTTCTAATTTTAAATCTTTAATAAATGAGCTTGTTGAATTTGCTGTGAATGAAGATGATGGTTTTACAATACGTATTCATGCCGGAGAAAATGATAGTCTTAGATCAAATGTTGAAAAATCTATAAAATGTATTTTGGAAGCGGTTCCAAAGGGGAAAAAGATGCCTAGATGTAGATTAGGGCATGGTTTATATGGAATAGATGTAGATACAGATGATGGTAAAAAGATTGTGGAAACAATGAAGAAAAATGGAATAATACTTGAATTCCAATTAACTTCCAATGTTCGTTTAAATAATCTAACAAATATCAATATGCATCCAATAAAAAAATATTTAGCTAATGGTGTAAAATGTGTACAAGGAACCGATGGATGTGGATTTTATGGTACAGATAGCATGGAAGAGCAAATGGCATTAACTAATTTAATTAATTTAAATGATGAAAATTTAATAAAAATGAAATCAGTAGAAAATGAATTAATTAATGAAAATCAAACATATTTTGAAACCAAAAGTAAAAAGTTCCAAGAATGGCTAAATGGAAGAGATATTGAAGAAGCAATTTTAAGTGAAGAATATATTAAAATCGAAGAAAATAAAAATCGTGAATTTAAAATAGGTAAAGATACTGATATTGATTCACAAGAAGTTTTGAAAGAGAAAATTGTGAAATTACCTATGGAAAAGATGCCTATAATTATTGCAGGGGGAAGTTTCAATACATTAGGTAGAGAAACAAAAATAAATGAAAATGGAATAAGAATATTAGAAAATTTGATAAAAATTATTGATTCTCAAAAAGCTTATTTTGTAGTAGGTCATAAAATGCAAGGATATGAAAAAGCTATTTTAGATATAAGTAAACAACTAAATAAAAATTTTGAAATTGATGCAATTATTCCTAAAAAAGTCAATAAAGAAGTTGCAGAAGGATTATTACAAAAAAATCTTACAGGTGTATGTATTTCTACAGAATCAGAGGAACTAGGGATATACAAAAGCTTTAATTATGAAATATTTGAAAGAAGACCATCAATTGTGTTAGCATTAGATGGAAATTCTCCAGTTTCGAATTTAGTTCAAGAAGCAAAAAACGGAAAAGCAAAATCTAAAATATATATTAACGATAATGTGGATGCATTAAAGGAAAAGGCAAATTCACTTAATGGGTATGTTACAGAATTTAATTTTGAAACAGAAGATTTAATAAATAAAATTCAAAATGATAACCCAGATATAATAGAGCAAAACAAAGAATAAGAGAATTAAACTGATAAGTTATAATTATCAGTTTAATTTTTTAGTTTCTTGAAAAAAAATTTTATAAAGACTTAGATAAAAAATAGAAAAAAATAATATTAATGATATAATCATTTTGGAGATAGAAAAATGAAGAGGGTAAAGATAGGTATAGAATATCATTAGAAGCATTAATTAGAAGAATTGGAAGATTACAAGAATGTAAGTAATTAGGAGGAAAAGTGGCAATGGATTTTGATAAAGAAAAGCAAGTAAAAATATTATATACAAACTGGAAAGGCGTTACGTCATACAGAAATATAATAC
>JAZUKV010000028.1:0-3356 GCA_045643465.1 Clostridia bacterium
TTTTTTATAAAATTTTCGAGAAATTTGCTCCTATCTCGAATTTCTCAAAATTGGCTATTTTTACTAAATTTTGTGATTTTTAGTAAAAATACATTATTTAATCAAAACGCCTAAAAATGACCTATTTTGCCCCTACCTTAAGTTATATGGTAAAACTATAAAAATGGCTTATTTTTGATTCTAGACAGCAAAAAAGATTAGTTATATTTCAAACTAATCTTTCATACTTATTGTAATTTTTCTTGCTAATTATTTAACATTTTATTTCTATAAGCATTATTTACTTTTGCATCAAATCCATCTGGTAAATATTCATTTGGTATTTCTTTTTGATAATCAATATCATAAAAATAGTTGCAAAATATCATTTCAACATATATTATTCTACTTTTGCCATCTGTTATTGCATATACAAATCCTTGATATGAATCAGATTCCATTGCAACTAAATTATACTTACTAAATCCTGTTACATTATAATATCCGATATAATCTTCTATTCCATTGTTAGTTAATCTTTCTATTTCCTTATTGTATTCATCTTCTTTATAATCAACTACTAAATAAGACAAATATTGTCTATCCCATGCATCTAAACAAACCATCTTAAAGTCTTTTACATTTAAGTTTTCTATTGATTTTGGAAATATTTCTTCTGATATTCCCCACTTATCTTTATAATCTTTTATTGCATTTGCCCCAATTACATCTTGGTATTTTGCTTTATCTGTTATTATATGAGATTTATTCATTCCTCCAAATAAAATATATATAAGTAATGTAAATAATATAAAAGTAATTAGTAAACCTCCTAATATAATAGCAGTAATCTTAAAAATATTTTTTTGTTTCTTCATCTTATAATATTCTTTTAAAATAGAATCTAAATTTTCAATAGTATGCACTTGTATCTCTTCTTTTTTTATTTTTTCACAAGATAAAAATTCATTTACATCAAAATCTAATATATTGCATAAATCACTTAATATGGAATAATCAGGCATTGTTTTTCCATTTTCCCAACGACTGATACTTTTATTACTTACACCTAATTTTTCTGCTAATTGTTCTTGAGTTAAATTTTTATCTTTACGACATTTAGCTATGAACATACCTATTTTTTCTTGATTCATATTTTCCTCCTTTCCAGAGGTAATTTTATATTATTTATTAAAAAATTAACAGGACAGAAAATGAGAATTGCATTTATTTCTCTTTATTCATTGCTGTTTTACTTAATTCTCTCTTTATTTTTTTTATTGCTGAAACAATTAAAATTATATCAAAAACTATAAATAATGCCCCAGCTAATTTTATATTTATTTCTTCATCAAGTATAAATATTATTCCTACAAAGAAAATTGTGCCTATAACTGCTATTATGAATAATGATAATAAAAATGCTAATGGATATCTTATCCATTTCTTGATTTTTTTATCTTTTGCTATTTCCATACTACTTTCTAAAACTAAATCAAATATAAATTCTAATATTAAATCCATTTTTTATATCTCCCATAGAAATTACTATATCTTTTAATAATCTTATTATAAAAGAAGAGTAAAAATTTTGCAATAAAATTTTATACTCTTCTTTTCATTAAAATTGTAATGTTTGCAAATTTACATAAAGTATGCTATACTATAGTTGCACGCGTGGTGTAAATTACATCACAAAACAATTTTATAACAGCCTTTTATGGCGGAGGTATCACTATGAAAAATACATTAGTAGGCATTGTAAGAAAAGCAAGAGAGAACTTCATGTCCAATGAGGATTCCAAGAAGTTGGCAGACAGTTTCGAAGAAGAAGCTACGAAAACACTTGAGGCATATCTTCAGGAACACCCCAATGCAGCATTTTCTGCAACTTTCACATTTTTTATTGATTTTTCACACCTTGATGTAATTAATCATAAGTGCAAAATTGATTCTATGGATGTGTGGGCAAAAAATAATCCTAAACAGTATGAAAAGCTGGATCCTGAAGAAACTGTGTACATTAGTGAAGATCAAGCTGACCTGTTTCAAGATGGGCTGAAAACTCGTGCACTGGGAAAGTTCTTTAGAGAACTTGAAGATCGGGGATACAGCATCGGATTTGATGATAGCACTGTAATTCCTATCGTGGTTTACTTCTCAGTTGGTTAATCTATCTCTGTCATATACAGAAAGGTTACAAAAAAGCTCCTCTCATTTTGGAGCTTTTTTGTTGTCTTTATAAGCAAATATTACTATTTATGCATATTATTTTATTTCATTTAGTCAAACTATAAATTTGTTATCCATAATATATTTCCAATTACTTCTATTACACATCCAAGTTTTTAATCCGTCCATCTTTAAACAAGTCATATCACCATTTTTAAGTTTTGTATTTAATTCTTTTTCTATTTTTTTATATGTTTCTCTCTCCTTTACTGGTATGTTCAAATAGATTTCTTTTATTTTATTCATAGACTTATCAACACCTAGATTATCAACAATAAAATCAATGGCTACATTATATTCGTCAAACAAATTATTATATAAATATTCTACTGCTAATAAAAAATCTTCTTCAAATCTATTACACAAGTCAACAATTTCTTTAAAGTTAATCCTTAAATCATTAAATGTATTTTCTAATTTTCTTTGTGTTGAAATATCATACCATCCCGATTTTGGGCAAAAACTTTTTGAAGCAACTACACAATTTACTCTTTCTTTACCATATTTTTTATTCATTAATACAAAGGATGCCTCTATATCAATTATTTCATAAGATTTATTCCATTTACTCGAAAAAAAATCAATCTCAAATACTAAATCATTTACAACCTTTTTTAAACACTTTTGGCTCTTTAAATATTTAAAAGATGTTGCTTCAGCTAATGCTGCATATAATTTTTCTTGAGCTTCTTCAACTTTCATCATTTCTTCCCCCATAAATTCCTCCATATTACTATTTGTGCGTATGATTTTATCACACAATCTTATGCTCTTATTCTACAGAAAGTTTATAAATTTAACAATACCTACTACAAAAAATCGTAAAAAAACATCATAACAATTGCTATGATTTAGTAAAAAAATATCCAAATTTGAAAAAAGCCTAATTTTTGCTAAAAATCGTGTAAAACCTCATCAAATCAACGAAAATTGTGATAACCTATCTCTGAAAAAACCGCCGATTACTTTCATTTTGCGCAATGTTTGATATTGCATTTTAGACTTCTATTTTGGTCTATCTTCTATCCTCTCCTATATGATTTTAGTAAATTTTGCTTATATAGATTTATGATCTAATGTTTTATACTTTTATAATTTTGTTTTATTATCTTCATAAAATTATTTTTCTGTTATATCTTCCCTTA
>JAZUKV010000029.1:0-16392 GCA_045643465.1 Clostridia bacterium
GTGCTGTCGAATTTTGTAAAATAATATACACAAATTTGTAATATAAAATTAATAATGTAATATAAAAAAATACATATAGATTTCCCTAAGAGATAATTTAAAATATGTAATTTTATTTAATTTGATAATAAAAATATTTAAGTACAGAATATGTATATATATTTATAAGGAATGAGGGAACAAAAGATGGGTATAGTTAAAAAAATTACATGTTTAGCTTTAGTGGTTATGATGTTATTAAGTAGTTTCATAACACCGATAACAATATTAGCAGAAGAAATTGAAAAATCTGTTAATGAAAGTGAAAAAGAAATTGTAGAAATATCAAATGAAAAAGAGCTTGCTGAAAATTATGATAAAACAGTAGGTTTAGAAAAGGGCTCTTTAGAAGAAGAAAAAAATGAGGAGCTACAATCAAAAGAGGAAAATCAAAGCTCTAAAGAAAATATTGCTGAAAGCAATGAAAACCGTGAGGAGGTTCCATACAAACCAAAGATGCTAAAAGCACCATTGGGTGCAGCTCCAACTGGTGGAAATGAATTGAAAGATAGAGTAAAACAAACAACAAAAGAAAATTTAACTATAAAGATGAAAAATGATGAATATGAAATTAATCAATTCAACACACAATTTATATCAGGAGCAGATTTAGATGAGAATGGCAATTTGGTATGGACACCAAATAATGCTGCAAGAGGGCATGAATTTATATTCAGAGTAAATTATGCAATATCAGGATTAAAAGAGCTACCAGCAGGATCAATACAAATAACTATACCAAAATCAATTTTAAGAAATAGATCAGGAGAATTAGATGATTATTATGAAATGTCATTACCAACAAGTGAAGAATTTGATGGTTCAACAGAATTCGCATACATAGAAAATGAAGATTATATTGTTGTTTATAATCCAGAGGAAGTAGAAGCAGGAATTAATGGATATTTTGAAATAGCATATGCAACAAATTCAGAAACTTTTGAGTATAAAGATTATGATGCAGCAAATACACAATTAATTACAGAAGGTGGAACAGCATCAGATCCATTTTATGCAATTATAAATGTAAATACAGGAAATGATGCATTAAAAGGATTATCAGAAAATAAAAATGTGTATATAAACACAACAGCGAAAATAGAAAGTACATATAAACGCTATCCAACAATATATCGTTCATGGGATTCATCATGGACGGAAACGGAACCAACAGATAAAGATGAATATTATTATTTAGTTTGGGAAATAAGAACATATGTAGATAAAGACCTAACACAAAAATATAATTTTTCATTAGAAGATGTTTTAACAGATTTAACACAAGATTCAAATGGAGAAGATTACCAAATAGTAGGATATAAATTTGCAGGACAAAAATATTATGCAAGTAAAAATACTCAACAAAACCAAACATTAAGTGGATATAGATACGATTATGTATTAACACGTCATAAAATAAGCACATATTCATGGAGAAATTATAAATTAAAAAATACAGTTACAGCAGTAATGAATCCAATAGATCAAGTAGATGAAGACACAAAAGCAACATCTTCAAATACATTTTCTTGGACTATAGAATTTAAAGCACCAGCAGGGCACTTTAATGTAGATAAATGGGGAAATAATAATTGGCATAAAAGATTTTACGGTTATTGGGATTATGCAAATTATGATTTAGATAAGATGCAAAAAGGTGAGTTAAACGAATTAGTTGGATTTAGATATTATACAGAAACAGAAGGATATGCATATCCATGGACAATAAAAGAGGGTGGTTCAACACAGGGACCAGAAGATTATGGATATAATAAAGTAACATATGATACATACGATGATACATTATACTTAGAAGAAGATACAAAACCAATGTCATATGAAGACTATTATTTAGAAAAATTAAAATATGCAATATATGATGATGATGCAGAATATGATGATTTTGAAAATAAATTTGGACAAGTAACAGCAACATATGAAAATGATGAAACAATAATATTTTATGGAAAATTCAAAGATTCAGAAGAATGGGTTGAGATAGGAAAATATAATTTAGGAACAAAAGAAATTACTCCAAATGATACATATGTAAGTCAAATGACAGAAGACCAAATAGATTTTAAAGAAGGGGTTAATTGCGTAGGTTGGAGATTTACAACAACAAATAAACATTATTATACATATATTGTAGTACAACCATATTATACAATAACAAATTCTGAATATGTAAAGGAAAAAATAGCAAATAAAGATGTTATACAGGTAGAGAATTATATAAATACAAAAGTCTATGATTATAAAGGAAAGCAAATATATGAAGAAGAAACATCAGCGATAGACTATGCAAGAGTAACGTATTATGATTCAGAGCTAACTAAGCAAGTGGCCTCAGTTTCAAATAATGTATTGAAGAAACAATATAATATAACATGGAGAGTAAATGCATGGGAAAAAGCAACAGCAGGAAGTGGAGAAGCAGAATATATTAGACAAACAACAGGTAAGTTTTACGATTTAATTCCATATGGAGGAGAAGTAAATTTAGATAGTATTCAAGTGCAAACAGAAAAAGGAGTTTTACAAAAAAATGAATATGAATATGAATTAATACCAAACTATAATGACTCTGGTAGAGCAATGTTGGTAATATACATAAAAGATCAAGCTCAATATTATAAAGTTTTTTATACAACAGTACATTCATGGGATAACATAAAAGATTTTGGAAGAAATGTATTAAATCCAGTAGCATACGAAACAGGAAATGAAAAAATATATAATGGATATCCAGATGATGGTGGAAATTTAGAAGATAAAAATAAAGAAATTTTTGTAGATTTAGATAAAGAAACAGATGATAATAAATTTATATATACAGAGCAAACATATGATATAAATGCAATAACAGCTGCTGTTTCTGGACTTAGCAAAAAAGTAAAAAATGGAAATGAAGCTGTATATTCATATTTTACAGAAGCTGAGTCAAATGGAAGTTATGAATATCGATTACGTTATCAAAATGATTATACAAGTACAGCAAAAGATTTAATATTATTTGATAGCATAGAGAATTTTAAAATGGTAAACTCCGAAGAAGGAACAACAAAAACAAGCGGATGGAAGGGAATACTTAAATCTATAGATTTAAACCAATTAAAATTAAAAGGAATAGATCCTGTAATATATGTAAGTACAATAGAAGACTTAGATTTAGAGCAAAATAATGATTTAAACGATGAATCTGTATGGCAAAAGTTATCAATATTTGATGATTATTCAGATGTAAAAGCAATAGCAATAGATATGACAAAAGATATGTTTGGAAATGAATATGTTTTAGGTACAGGTGAGTCTATATCAGTAATATTACATATGCAAGCACCAGCAGAAATTTCAGAGGAAGCAGAGCGAAATCCATATGCATATAATAATATTTATATAAAAAATACATTAGTTGATGAATTTAGTGGGTCAGCAGAATATTTTATTCATCAAGATTATACTACAGTAAAGTATCATGTTGTAGCAGATGTGCCATTTGTTAAAGTTAATGAGAAAGATGAAACTGAGCCAATAAAGGGAATAACATTTAGATTATATGGAATATCAGATTATGATAATAGAGTAGATGAATATGTTACATCAGATAATAAAGGTCAAGTAATATTTAAAGGAATTGAAGCTGGAGAATATATACTTCAAGAATATGAAACAACAACAGATTGGTTAGAAGACCATACAGAGCATAGCGTAAAAATAACAATCAATGGAAAAGTTTATATAGATGATGAATTAATTACAGATATAACATCTAAAAAAATAGCAAATACACCAAGGGCACATACAGATGTAACAATTACTAAAAGAAATTTGTTAACAAATGGGAAAATTTGTGGAGCTAAATTTAAATTAAGTGGAACATCAAATTATGGAACTGAAGTTTTGAAATATGAAATGTCAGATGAATATGGAGAAGTTAAGTTTGAAGATTTAGAATATGGAACATATGATTTAAAAGAAATCGAAACACCAGAAGGATATATCTTAAATAATCAAAAATATAGAGTTGTAGTTGATGAAGATAGTAATTATGATGTTTTAATAGTAAGTGATAATGATGGTGAAGAAGTAGTAAAATCTGTATGTGAAGGAAGATATTATAATATTTATAATGAACCATTACATAGCTTTAGACTAGTAAAAAAAGATAAATATGATGACAATTTCATAGTAGGAGCTAAGTTTAGATTAGTTGGAATGTCAGATTACGGAACACAATACGATAAGGAAGCACAATCTGAGGTAGCAGGAATAACAATTTTCGAAGGATTAGAGCCTGGAACATATATATTACAAGAAACATTTGTACCTGAAGTTACAGATACTGAAGGAAATATTATTTCTTATAAATTAGACGAAAATAAGTATATTGTTAATATAGACAAATTGGGAAATACAACTATCGAGGGATTAGAGAAGAATGAAAATGGAAATTTTGTTTTTTATAATCAAAGAAATAAAGGGCAGATTACTATTACAAAAAAATGGGTAGATAAAAGCAATAATGAAGAAAGACCAGAGCCAGTTATACATATAAGTACAGAAAAACCAATAGAATCAAGACTTGTGTATTTTAGAGGTGGCTTTGATGAAGAAAATGGACCTTTATATTATATAAACAGCGAATATAAAGATTTAATAGAAGGATCTTTTGCAAGAAAATTGGATTTAACAGAAGAGCAAGTAAAAGAAATTGATGGAGTTACACGTCTAGATAGAGATTATGATAACCCTGATGCTGAATATAAAATATATGCATGGATTGATGAAGAAGGAAACTGCTGGTGGTGGACAAATGCAGAAACAGCAATGATGACAGATGATTCAAGAAATATGTTTAGGGGATTAGAAAATATTATTTCAATAGATGCAACATATATTAATACAACAAACGTAACAGATATGAGCTCTATGTTTTACGAATGCTGGTATTTGGAAGATTTAAATATAAGCAATTGGGATACGAGAAATGTAACAGATATGAGTTATATGTTTTATGATTGTGAGTCTCTAATACAATTAGATATAAGTAATTTTGATACAAAAAATGTAACAGATATGAGTCATATGTTTGACTGGTGTGTTTGGGTAATAGAGCTAGATTTAAGTAATTTTGATACGTCCAATGTAACAAGTATGAGTTATATGTTTAATGATTGTGATTGTTTAGAAAGATTAGATATAAGTAGTTTTAATACAAGCAATGTAACAGATATGAGCCATATGTTTGATGTATGTCTTAATTTACTAGAGCTAGATGTAAGCAATTTTGATACAAGAAAAGTTACAGATATGAGTTATATGTTTGAGCACTGTCAGTGGCTTTTCGAATTGGATGTAAGCAATTTTGATACAAGCAATGTAACAAATATGTCGTGGATGTTTCAGGGATGTTGTGAGTTAAAAGAATTAGATTTAAGTAACTTTGATACAAGTAATGTAACAGATATGAGTCATATGTTTTATACTTGCAATAGATTGCAAAAATTGGATGTGAGTAGTTTTGATACAAGTAATGTAACGAATATGGATTCCATGTTTGCGTGGTGCTGTTATAATTTAGAAGAGTTAGATATAAGCAATTTTGATACAAGTAATGTAATAAATATGAGGGAAATGTTTAGTGGATGTAGTGAGTTACAAGAATTAGATTTAAGTAATTTTAATACAAGTAAAGTACTAAATATGAAATGGATGTTTTATGAGTGCAATAAATTGCAAAAATTAGATGTGAGTAGTTTTGATACAAGCAATGTAACGGATATGAATAATATGTTTTATAATTGCAAAAGTTTAGAAAAGCTATATGTAAGCAATTTTAATACAGCTAGTGTAACAGATATGGGTGGTATGTTCGATAAATGTAGTAGTTTGCAAGAGTTAGATGTAAGTAAATTTGATACAAGTAATGTAACAAATATGGGGGGTATGTTCAATAATTGTAGTAGTTTGCAAGAGTTAGTTGTAAGTGAATTTGATACAAGTAACGTAACAAATATGACTTCTATGTTCAATAATTGTAGTAGTTTGCAAGAGTTGGATTTAAGTAACTTTGATACAAGTAATGTAACAGATATGAGCCATATGTTTGATAAGTGTAATAATTTAATTACAATATATGCATCTGATACATTTACAACAAGTAACGTAACAAAGAATACTTATTATCCTGTGTTTGAAGATTGCGATAAATTGAAAGGTGGAAATGGTACAGCATATAATAGTTCGAATGTCAAACTAGACTATGCCCGTATAGATAAACCAGGCCAACCAGGATATTTCACATACAAAGAGCTATCAACAGCAAGTATAGATAATAAAAATATAATTTTAAATACATCTTTATTAAATAATAATGCAGATGTAGAAATAACTGAAATACATTTAAAAGAAGCACCAGTATTATTAGCACAAAACGAAGAAAATCCAACAAGTGAAGTACTTTCATATTCAACGGCAGAAACAAATTATGATGATGCAGGAAATGAAATACATTGGGTAAAAAACGGAGATACATGGACATATACAATATATGTAGAAGATCCAAATGCAACTTGGTATGCATGGGAAGATGAAATGGAAGGATATGATACAACATGTCCAGCAATGTTCCCAGAGCAAATAGAAAATCAAGAAATTACTGTTTATAATTATGCTAAAGGTCAAGAAGTAGTAGTATCTAATGGAAATATAAAGATTAAAAAATCCGTATATCAGATTTCAAAATCTGGTGATGAGGATATATATACACAATTAACATCAACAGAAGATAATACAGAATTTAAAGTAAAAGTAATTTTAACAGCAAGTGAAAATAAGCAAGATTTAATAAGTGGAACTAAAATTTTCGGAGACTATATCTTTAAAGATGGAGTAACATATATTAAATTACGCGCTGGTGAAACAGTAATAATAACAGGAATTCCAGAAGGAATATCATATGAAGTACAAGAAGAGCGTATGAAAGATTATGAGCCAACATATTCAGAGCAAACAGGAGTAGTACAGGCAGATGAAACAATAGAGGTTGGCATAAGCAATTATAAAGATATAAGAAATAAGACAGATATTCCAGACGTTCAAAGTAAAACAAGTTTTACAGTAGCAAAAGTAGTTACAGGAAATTATGAAATCGAAGAAGATTATAGCTTAGAAATAGTTTTAGATAACTTAAAGCCAAATGCAATATACAGTTTATCAAATGGAACAACATTTGAATCAGATTCAACAGGAGCTGCAGATATAACAATAACATTAAGAAATGGAGAATCAGTAACAGTACAAGATATACCAGTAGGAACTAAGTATAAAGTATATGAATATGAAGGAAATTATGTATCATCATATAAGATAACAGATTCAAATAATTTAGGACTAATAAATAATAGTGCTGCAAGAAATACAAAAGAAAACACAGCAATTTCAACAATGACAGAAACAGCAGATGAAGGAGAAGCAGTAACAATTACATTTACAAATGAAAAACAAGTAACACAAGATTTGAAGATTAGAAAAGCAGTAACAGATGAAGAAGATACAAATAGCTATATATTCAATATTGAGTTAACAGGAATGAAGAGCGGATATGCATTTAATTCAACTGTAGGAAAGATAATAGCAGATGAAAATGGAAAAGCAGAGCTTACAATATATTTAGCAGGAGGAGAAGAAGTAGAGCTTTATGGAATTCCGGTAGGAACAAAATATAAAGTAACAGAGCTAGCATCAAATTCAATAGCATCATATACAATAACAGATGAAAATGGAGTAGACAATATAGTAAAAGCTGGAAATGCAAATAGTGTAAATAGAACACAATTAAGCACTGAAGAAGAAACAGTAAATGAAGGAGAAAAAGTAACAATAACATTTATAAATGATACAGTAGATCAAGAGCCAGATAAAGTTACAACAAGCTTAGGGGTTAAAAAGAGCGTATTAGGTATAGATGGAGAGCAATTAGAAGATTGTGAAGAAATATTTACATTTGAGATAAAAGCAGAAAATGAAAATAATCCAATGCCAGAGCATAAAACAGTAACAATAGAGGGAAACGGAGAAGCAAGTTTTGGAGAGCTAATATTTGAGAAAACAGGAACATATACATATACGATAGTAGAAAAGGTTGGAGACCTTGAAGAATATGAATATGATAATACTGTTTATACAATAGTGTATGAAGTAACAAATCCAGAAGGATTGCTAGAGCTAACAAAAACTGTAAAGAAAAACGGTTTCCAAGGAGAGGCTATAGAGTTTACAAATAGAATTTATAAAGTAGGAGTTAAGATATTAAATGTAAATGAAAATGAAGATCCATTGGAAGGTGTAACAATGCAGATAGTAGATGAAGATGGAAATGTGGTAAAAGAGTGGACAACTGGGGATGAAAACAGCGAAGGAGCAGCAATTGATGTAAAACTAGAAACAGGAATATACAAATTAAAAGAAATAGCAGTACCTGATGGATATGAAATAACAGAGAATATTGAATTTGTAGTAAATGAAGATGGAACAGTAACTGTAGCAGAAGAAATAGTTGATTTAATTATAGTTAAAAATGAAAAACGCAAGGAAGCAGATGAAAATAAAACAGAAGAAGAAAACTCAGAGCAAGAATCTGAAAATACTAAAGAAGAAAAATCAATAATAAATGTAAAAACAGGAGATAATATAGTAATATATGAATATATATTAGTAATATCAATTATAGCAATAGCTATTGTTATAAAGAAAAAATAAGTAAGAGCCACCATTAGGTGGCTCTTTAAAAATTATGGTCGATTAAACTAATTAGAAGTTGACGTTTACATAAATTAATGATATAATTATTAGTAATATTTTAGCTGAAAGGAGGAAGTATTGTGAGTGATGTATTTATTATCCTCATAATAATTTCTTTGTTCATTTGCTTAAGCGAATTAAAGCAAATGAAAAGAGTTAAAAAAGACGATGATAAAGCATACCAATTAATTATTTCAGATCTTATCCATTCAAGAGAAGTAAAACCTATTGAAGATGAAACTATAGATAACGAGTTTTATCGGATAGAAAATCGAGTTAAGCTCCTTATACAGCTAATTATAGAGCTCGTTTTAGTAGGTTATATGGATTCTAAATGGGAAGACATGGGTAAGGTTCCAAAAATAATAATTGCTATTCAGCTGTTATTCATTGCTTTCACAATTTTCTGGCGAAGCATATGTGCTTTGAAAGAAATGAGAAAAGATTCTTAAATGGTCTCAAAAATAGTGAATTGGAAAATATTTTCTCAATTCGCTATTTTTGTGGGATTTGATTGATTAATATGATATAATATAAAAAGTTAAGATAAAGGATGTTTGGAGATATAATGAAAAAGATAGGTTTTACAATAGGAAAATTTGCTCCATTACACAAGGGACATCAGTATTTAATAGAAACAGCCCTTAAAGAGATGGATGAATTATATGTGATAGTATATGAAACAGATTTAATAGAAATACCTTTAGAAAAAAGAGCAGAATGGATAAAAGAGCTATATCCAACAGCAAAAATATTATTAGCTAAAAATCCACCAAAACAATATGGTTTGGATGAAGAGAGTGTAAAGATACAGAATGATTATTTAAAAAATATTTTAGGGGATATAAAAGGAACTCATTTTTATTCAAGCGAGCCATATGGTAAATATGTGGCAAGAGATTTTAATGTAGTAAATAGAATTGTTGATGAAAATAGAGCTTTTATAAAAGTAAGTGCAACTGAAATACGAAATAATCTTGATAATTATAAAGAATTTGTGAATGAAAAAATTTTTAAAGAGCTAAAAAAATGAAAAAGATGTAAAAAAAATAACATCTTTTTTTGTTTTTTTCATAAATATATGGTAGAATAAGGAAGATTTAAAAAAGGAAAGAGGTATAAAATTTTATGAATAAATTAAAAATAGGAGTTGTTTTTGGAGGAATGTCTACAGAACATGATATATCAATAGTTTCAGGAACATCAGTAATTGAAAGGTTAAATAAAGATAAATATGAAATATATCCTATATATATTGATACAAATGGAATCTGGTATACATATGACAAAAGTGTTAACGATATAAAGATGCTAAGTGTTGGTGATGATATTCAAGAAAAAACAAAGATTGAAAATGTAAATGAATATTTAAAAAATGTTGATGTAGTATTTCCAGTATTACATGGTTTATATGGTGAAGATGGAACAATACAAGGATTATTCGAATTATTAAATATACCATATGTAGGTTGCAAGGTTTTAGGTTCAAGTTTATGTATGGATAAAGCTTATGCAAATGCCATTTTTAGAAAAGCTAACATTAAAAGAGTAAATGATATGTATGTAAAAAAGTGTGGCGAAAATTATAAATATATAAATGAATATTTTGATGATGAAAATTTAAATATAGAAGAGCTAGCTGATAAAGTAATCGAAGTTCTAGGATTGCCAGTATTTATTAAACCATCAAATTCAGGATCTTCAATTGGAATAAATAAAGCAAAAAATAAAGATGAAATAATTTCATATGTAAAAGTTGCATCTGAATTTGATAAAAAAATAGTTATAGAGCAATCTGTAAATGTAAGAGAAATTGAATGTGCAGTTTTAGGTAATGATGACCCAATTGCTTCTATTGTTGGTGAGATATTACCAGCAGAAAATTTTTATACTTTTGATGCAAAATATAATAATAGTGAATCTGTATGCCAAATACCTGCTGATATTCCAGAAGAGCAATCAGAGCGTATTAGAAAAATAGCAATTAAAGCATTTAAGGCTGCGGATTGTAAAGGTTTATCAAGAGTAGACTTTTTTATAGACAAAGAATCAGGAGAAATTTATTTAAATGAAATTAATACTTTACCTGGATTCACAAGTATAAGCATGTATCCACAATTGTTTGAAAAAAGTGGACTAAGTTATGAAAATTTATTAGATAAATTGATTTCATTGGCGTTAGAGAAATAATAAAAATAAAACGAATTATTAGACAAAAAGTTTGATAGTTCGTTTTTATTTTTGCGTATAAAGAAGAATTTTCTTGTTTTATTATTTTTTTTGTAGTAAAATAATAATGCATTACGGAAAAGAGGTGTGAGTAACATTAGCGTAATAAAAAAAGGAATAGTAAAAATAAGACGTTCTTTGAGATGTATAATTTGGTTTTGCATAGCAGGATTAATTATTGGAGCAATTTTAATGATATTTTATAAACCAGCATATATAGTAAATTATAATGGAGAATTTATAGGATATTGCCAAAACAAAAGTAAATTGCAACAGAAAATTAATAATTACATAGAAAAAGGAAATGCTGATAACGATAATATAGCATATGTAGATATAGAAACTTTGCCAACTTATGATTTAACCTTTTTGAAAAGAAATATTGTAACAAGTGATGATGATATATACAATGCAGTTATTACAACTGGTGTTACTTATTATAATTATTTTGCAATTCAATTAAATGGTGAAGATAAATATTATGTTTCAAAATATACTGAAGCAGAGGATGTACTAAGCAAACTTAAAGAAAAAGATAGTAATAATTTAGATAAATTAAAAATAGTAGAAAAATATAGTTCTGATTTAGCAAGCTTTACAAGCATTGATGATTGTGTAAATGGTTTATATGAAAAGAAAAAAGTTGTATATAAATATAAAAGCTCTTCATATACAGCAACACCACAATACATTCCAAATTTAGGAATAAATATGATAGAGCCAGTTCAAGGATTTATTTCATCAAGATTTGGTATAAGAGCCAGAGATAATCATAAAGGATTAGATATTGCTAATGCATCAGGAACCCCAATTAGGGCAGCTGCATCAGGAACTGTATCAAAAGCAGGATGGAGCAGTGGGTATGGATATTTAGTTATTATTAATCATGGAAATGGAATACAAACATATTATGGTCATAATAGTGCTTTAAAAGTTTCTGCAGGACAGCATGTTGAACAAGGTGAAGTTATAAGTTTAATGGGATCTACAGGAATGTCAACTGGTCCACATTGCCATTTTGAAATACGTGTAAATGGCGTAGCATATAATCCACAAAACTATTTATTTAAAGGAAGATAAGAAAAAGCAAACATTAATGTTTGCTTTTTTAGATTATTTTTATTTTAAAAAGTATTTGGCACAATTTTTTATAGCATTATTTTTTAATACTACTGTTCCATATTCATATAGTTTATTTGCGAATAAATCAGAGTTATTAACATATGACCCAAATTCTGTGATTAACGTATAGAATTTTTTTATATAATCGTGCTCTAAATTTAATTTAGAAAATAGTAAGTAGTATTGTGAATTATATGTATACAATACAGTATTTTTGGCGATTGTATTAAAGTTTTCTATTTTTTTTGTAAATGAAGAAAATAGGCAAAAGTCATCAAAGCTTTTGAATGAATATACTAAATTTTCAGAATTCAATTTTGCAGATTTTCTTTTAACCTTAACTTTTTTATTTTTTTGCACAGCTACAGAATTAGAAATTTCTTGTTTCCCAAATCTAGTAATTGTTAAAACAAAATCTCCGTCTGCTAAAGCTAATGCTTCAATTTTAATTTTATGATCTTTTGTAACAAATCCAACTTTTTCTTCAGCTTCATCTAGCATATCTAAAAATAAATCTTGAGCTTCTGTTGAATTAGCCATAAAAGAGTTAAAATCTATATGTTTCTCTATTAAGTCTTGCGTACTTAAAGTTATTCTAATTTTATTTTCGTTTAGCTTTTCAAATTTCATAGGCGCCTCCATATTCTCTTAAATATATTATACAGTGTATTTAATAAAAAATAAATGAGTAATTTTTGGTAATTAGTATAATATATTATTTATGTACTAAAAAGGTACTATATAATATAGCATAAATTTTTTGAGAAATAAAGAGAAAATAGAAAATAAATATTGACATTGAATATTAACTGGCTTATAATAATATAAGTTTTCAAAGGAAAACATGGGTGATTAGCTCAGTTGGTAGAGCAGCTGACTCTTAATCAGAAGGTCCGGGGTTCGAACCCCCGATTGCCCACCAATAAATAAAAAGGCTTATATAAAAATTAATTTTATATAAGCCTTCTTTTTTTTAACTATTACTGTCGTAATTTAGAAAATTCAAGAAATCAGCACAATATTCGTGCTCAGATTTTGCAATTTCTTTGATTTTGTCGTTAGCAATTTTTTCTGATTTTCTTAATTCTGTCTTTGATAACGTGATATTTGGATCAATTGTTATTAAAGTTACTCTAGTGTAATCAATTGGCGCACATTCAGTTAGTAGATAGCCTTTTGCTGTAAGGAGTTCTATAATTTCCCAATAAATATCTCCGTAAAATGTTGCGCAACCTGTACGTGCAAAGTTTTCATTGTGCATAAGTTGTACAATATAATCTCTTTGCTTAGGCAGGGCAATGCGCTTGAATTCTGCTGCCTTCAAATCTTCGTCAATTGAAATCTTATCGCTGATTGAAATTTTGTAGGTTGGGATAGCACCAAATTCACTTTCAGAATTAGAATTAAGAATTACTACATCGAATCCTTGCTCGGTTAAATACTGAATATTTTCAATGAAAATACAACCTGAGAAAGTAAAATCGGTTTTTCCGTCCGGCGAACTTGCCAGTTTTTCAATTGCATCGATTAATGTTTTCCGTTGAAATTGCAAAGATTGAATCTTTGTTTGCTTTGCATCTAAATCATTTTTTTTCATAGTGGCCTCCTTTAAAATCAAGAAACGTTTTTTGTTATTGGAGTTGAAAAAAAGTGTCTTGACACTTTTATCTGTAATATTATATCATAGATGTTTGCGAAAAGCAAGTAATGACAGTGATTGGCAACAAAAAAAAGCATTAATAAATGCTTTTTAATTAGTTTTTTCTCCTAAAATACTTTTAATATTTTTTAATTCTGCCACATAAGTGTTATATTGTGCTTTTGTTATGTTTGAATTTCCACTTTCATATTCAGCTATTTTTGTTTCAAGATCTACAATCTCATATCTATTTTTAGCTCCAGATCCGCTATCTTGCATGTAGATTGGGGTATAGTCATATGAATCAACTGTAACATTTTTTCCGGCATGTTTTGTCATTTTGATATTCAAAATTATTGAATCTTTAGTGTATTTATCTTTTTGAGCTGACATGAAGTTACCTAAAGAATATATTAAAAATCCGTTTTTTGTTGTTCCATCAGCTAAAGTAACTGTTCGCATTTCCATAGGCTCTAAAACATGAGGATGACTTCCCAAAACAATATCAGCGCCATTTTCAAAAAGAAAATCAGCTAAATCTGTTTGCTCTGAATTTTGTTTTGTTTTATATTCAACTCCCCAGTGCATACTAACACAAATTATATCAGGATTTAATTTTTTTGCAGCTTCTAATTGTGATTTAATTAAAGTTTTATCAATTAAATTAATGCAATATTCTTTTCCTTTTGGAACAGGAATTCCGTTTGTTCCATATGTATATGATAAGAATGCCATTTTTATACCATTTACATCTTTTATTAAAATTGTGTCTTTGTCTTCTTGTGATTTAAATGTTCCTGTATGACTAATTCCTAGTTTGTCTAATTCATCTATTGTATTTATTAAACCATTATAACCAGTATCTAAACTGTGATTGTTAGAAGTTGTTAAAACATCAATTCCCATATCTTTTACATTTTGAGCAAGTGTTGTAGGTGAATTAAAAGTAGGATATCCGCTATAAGCTTTAGTGCCACCGGCAAATGTAGTTTCAAGATTTCCTACTGCTATATCTGCTTTAGATATATATGAGGAAATTTGTGGGAAAAATGTGGAAAAGTCATATGTTTTTGTTGTTGAATCATATGCATCTTGATAATTTGGTGAGTGACACATAATATCTCCGATAACAGCCATATTAATGGTTATATCAGGAATAACTTCTTCTGCTGCTTGTTGTGGCTCAGAATTTTTTGAAGATGTAAAGATTGCTGGCTTATCAATTATATTTGATAATACTAATATAATAAAAAATGCAAATAAAGCAATTAAGAAAATTTTTCTAAATGTAGTAAATGTTGTATTTTGATTTTTATTTGAACGACTCATGATTATTCTCCTTATTAAAATATTATTAATTATAAGTTATCACAAATTAATGAGTTTTTCAATTGATAATTACATAAAAATAATTTATTTTGTTGATAATAGTAGAAAAAATGATAGAAAGAGGCTTAATTATATGGGATATTTTAAATCAGTAAAGAAGAAAAAAATGCATATTGGGTTAAAATTAATAATTTCGATAATGGTTATTTGGGCAATTTTTGAAATTATACAAATTAATTATAAAAGAATTAAAAGTGATGATATTAATGAAAGTATAGAAAATAAAGTTGAACAGCTTAGTCAATGTATTGTAGGAATTATTCAAAATAATGAAGAGAAGAAAATTTGGGGAAGTGGTGTTGTTGTTTCAAAAGATGGATATATAATGAGTAATTGTCATGTGACAGGTTTAAAAGATTCTCTATGTGAGATATATGTGGATAATACGAAGTTAAATGGTAAAGTAATTTGGGCAAATAAAGATATGGATATTTCAATAGTTAAAGTTGATAGAGTTTTCGAAAATTATTTTTCAATTGGAAATTCTGATGATTTAAAATTAGGTGAGGAAATTTACTCAATAGGAAATCCAATTAGTAAAAGTTTCCAAAAAAGTATAACTAAGGGTGTTATAAGTGGATTAAATAGAAACTTAAAATTTGAAGAAGATGATGAAACATTTTATTTAAATAATTTAATTCAAACAGATTGTGCAATAAATTTAGGGAATAGTGGCGGTGCTCTAATTGATAAGAATGGAAATTTAGTAGGTATTACTACTATTAAAATTTCTTCAGCTGAATTGATGGGATTTGCTATACCGATAAATAGTATTAAACCAATTATTTCTAAGGTACAAGAAAATGAAAGCTTTGAGGTGCCAACATTAAATATATGGGGATATGATAAATATTCGATACAAGAAACAGAGAAAAATATTGTATTAAATAAAGGTGTATATATAGAAAAAGTATTGCCTAATTCTAATTCTGAATTAGCTGGATTAAGAACAGGAGATGTAATATTAAATATTGATACAGAAAAAATAGAAGATATGACAGATCTTAAAGAATATATTTTTCAAAAAAATCCAGGTGATAATGTTATAATAAAAATTTATAGAGATAGTAAAGAATTCATTGTAAATGTAAAACTTGAAGAATTGTTATAAATTTAAAAATATGGTCATTGAAAATATTAATTTAATAGTTTTTAAAAAATATTAAAAA
>JAZUKV010000030.1:0-49932 GCA_045643465.1 Clostridia bacterium
CCTGTAATAAATCCTTTAATTATTCTTTTAATTAATAGTTTTTTTGCATCATTTTCATCTAGTAATATTTTCAAATTTTCATCTGCTTTATTTTTATAATTATTCATTTCAATCATCTCCCCACTTAATAATTCATTTACACTTATTTTAAGTTCATTACATAAATCTAACATAATTGATGAATCAGGCATTCCTTTTCCATTTTCCCATTTAGATATAGCTCTATCTGTAATATTTAATTTTTCAGCAAGTTGCATTTGTGTTAAATTGTTCCTTTTTCTGCATTCAGCTATAAATTTTCCAATTTTAATCTGATCCATGTTTTTTCCCTCCTTCAATCTAAGTGTAAATTATTATCTTGAAAAAGTACACATACTAATCGTTGAGTGGGGTATTTTTCTATATCAACGAATAGTTGAGTTGTTATAATTCTGCCATAGAAATTACTATTTCTATGTATCTTCAAATTTATTGTAATATCACTCAAACACTTCTATTTTTTCTCCATTATCATATATTGCTTGATTATTAGTTAACTTAATTGTTTCTTCTGATACTACATTTCCATTATTTGAGCCTACTTCACAATGAACATCGATTTTATTATCCATCAAACTTAATCCATTACTATATTTATTTCCATATGCAACCGTACCCGCACTTACGCCTATGTAAATACCACCATTATCTAGATAATAAATAAGTAAATCCTTAAAATTTATTTCATTCATTCTTTCTAGCAAATATCTTGTACTTCCACCACACACATATATTGCATCATATTCTAATATTTCTTTTTTTGATAATACTTTATGCATATCATAAACAGTAATATTCTCATCAGCGATATTACAATTTGTTAAATCATCTAGACATTTAGATAATATACGTACCGCATCTGGATTATTTGCTGCCGTTATAATAAATAGAATTTTTGCGTCCTCTGTAGACTTCTTTAGGAGACTTAAAAATTTATTTTTTATATTTTCATTTTCAAAACCTGTACTTGTCAATAAAACATTCTTCATTATCTTTCATTCTCCTTATCTCTTTCGTTTTCTACTTCAATCTCTATAGTTGGAATACCAGAATCTCTAATTTCTCTTTCTATTTTAGTCTGCATATTCTTTGCATTTTTAAAATCTGTATTTCTTTTTTGAGTTCTTTCTTCTAACAGCTTATCATTTATATGCAAATATATAATCAAATCACAATCTAACAATACCGTTCCAAACATTGGCTCTCCAGGATTTATTTTTAATTTAGTTCTAACAAGATTATCCATCAATTTACCAATTTCTTCTGTCCATAGTGTAGCACAAACTGTATCTTTTTCCTCTTGAGTTAACAATGGAAAAATCTCATTATCCATATCTTTTCCTAAATGTAATTTATTAATTATTGTACTTTTGCCTGTACAGGTTGTCCCAAGTACGCAAATTCGTTTTTCTTTATTGTTATCAATAATTTCCTTTAATCTTTTTAAACCCATATTTTTTCTCCGATTCATTACTATATCTTTTAATAATCCTATTATAAAAGAAGAGTAAAATTTTTGCAATAAAATTTTATACTCTTCTTTTCGTTAAAATTGTAATTTATTGTCATGAAATAGTATTCGTATTAATACTTTCAATACGACTATTTCAATTTAACTTTATAATATTTATTAAAATAAATCCAAAATGAAATTCCAAATATTAACACTAAAACTTCACCAACACCTGTTCCATGATTTTCAGGATAATAATAATTAATTAATCCATGAACAATTGCACTTATTATAACAATAACTACTAATAATACTGATAATCTTTTTAATCCTTTCTCAGCTTTTAATTTTTTTTCTTGTAATTCTATCAAATTCTCTTCTGCTTTAATCTTATAATTTTCCATTTTAATTACCTCCCCACTTAATAATTCATTCACACTTATTTTAAGTTCTTTACATAAATCAAGCATAATTGATGAATCAGGCATTCCTTTTCCATTTTCCCATTTAGATATAGCTCTATCTGTTATGTCTAATTTTTCTGCTAATTGCATTTGAGTTAAACCAATCTTTTTTCTACATTCTGCTATAAACCTTCCAATTTTAATCTGATCCATATCTATTTCCTCCTTCAAATATAGTGTAAATTATTATATAGAGAAAGTACACATACTAATCGTTGAGTGGGGTATTTTTCTATATCAACAATTAGTTGAGTAATTAAAATCTGTGCGATAACTTACTATTTTCATTAAACTTATTATATTTTTTAGTTTCTTATAAATCAATATTTATCTGTCATGTTTTTTTCTGTTTTTGTTACTTCTAAAATATAATATTCTTTATTAAATATTTGTAAAAATACCATTACTAATAATTCTACTAACAAACAAGCAAGTATTCCGAATAATGCTCCCTTTAAACTTCCTTTAATATGAAATAAATAATCTTTATATTCTTTCATATCTTCTGTTCCTGGTATTATTACTTTTTTACTATGGCAAAACTAAATACAATCAATTAAAAATGCATCCCACCAATTTACTATATTCCATAACAAATATGAATAACAAAATCCTTAAAAAAATGTGTCTACATTATTAAACTTATATACTATGAATACTAATATAAATCCAAATAGAATTATTGCAATCGCTTTTTTTATAATATCTGTTTTGCTATATCCTTTTTGTTCATCTGTTATTAGTCCTAATTCTTTTGCTCTATCTTGTATTGCAGGTGGATAATCATGTATCATACTTAATGGCTTAAAATATGTAATACCAGCAAATATTATTGTAAATATTAAGCAACCAATGACACTTTCTACTAAAATAACCATTAAAACCATCTTCTTCTTTCTAATTGTAATTTATTTAATCAATCTTTTTATATATTCGTCTGTGTTTTTTCTAAAATAACCACAATGACCTAACGAATTAACTTTTATAAATTCGCTGTTGTTATATTTTTTTATTCTAGGTAAGCCAAGTCTTGCTATAACTTTTGTTCCATACACAAAAGTTAATTTTTTCTGCGAGTCATCATCTAACTTTGGAGTTTCAATATTATAACAGCTTTCTACTAAATTTTTTAAACTTTCTATTGTTGCGTTTGGTGCTATATATTGTTGCTCTTCTCCCATACCATTAAAACATTTATTTAATTCATCAACAGTATTTTCTGGATGCTTTTTTATATTAAGCAAACATTTTTTATATCTGTTATAGAAGTATTTTTTTATAACATTAGGAAATTTAAAAATGGGAGCGCTATCTATAATTACTTGTTCTACCTTATCTTGATTATGGCAAAAATAATGAAAAGCTATATTTCCACCTAAAGAAAAACTTATAATTGCTTTTAACTTATTAATATTATTGTTTTTTTAAAATTCATCAATATTTTTTTCTATTTAGGAGATTTTTTGTATATCATACCATAAAATATTATTTGTATTATGTCAAATAAAGATTTGAAATTCAACTGATTACTCAAATAATTATGTTTTTTATTTTACTGTTTCCTTCTTGTTAAATAAATTCCTATAATTGAACCTATTAAAACTATTGGTGCTATTCTGACAAAAATCCATACAAAAGCATGAATTCCTACACCTAATACAGTTAATTCTGGATCATTATAATTCCACTCCATATATCCATTTCCTAGTGTCTCTATGTAAACAAAAATTATTATAAAAATTGCGCATATTGATATATAAAACCAATGCCAAAATCTTCTTTTATTTTCTTTTCTTTGTGCTAGTTGTAAATTTATTATTTCTAATTTTTCAGCAATTTCTTTTAAATTATCTATATTTCCTTCTGTAATATTTTCTCCAAGTAATGTACTTACAGGAGTGTCTAAAGCTTCTGATAATGAAACTAGCAATTCAGAATCTGGAACAGATAATCCTTGCTCCCACTTTGAAATTGTTTGTCTGACAACATTTAATTTAACAGCAAGTTCTTCTTGTGATAGTCCTTTTAATTTTCTAATTATTTTTATATTTTCTTTTAGCATAATAAATGCCTCCCTTCTTTAAATAGGATTATATGCTGAACCTCACATTGCTACAAGCAATGCATATTAACATTTACTATAAAGCTACATTCTATGCTAACTTACTCGTATATTGAAGATGTACATTTTAGGTATCTAATGAAATATCATTCCAATCCTTTGTATCACAAATAAGCCATTCTAATGCTCTTCTTCTTTCAATGACAACTTCAGGATTTATATTTCCTATTGGTGTTTCAGGATTTATTTTTTTTTCAACACAAGCCCAGTGATAGCAATAAAATAAATCTAAAGTATTTAATATTTTTTCTTTATTAATTAATTTAGGTTTAAGATTCGTACCTTGTGCAATATGCGCCATATCATATGTTACAGAATCTCCATTGCAAATATTACTAACATCTAATTCATATTTATCAGCTTTATATCCAATTGCCCACATTAACGTAAATACGCATTCATATGTCCATATAACATCAATTACATCTTGCTTACTATAATTATTTTCTAAAATTCTTCTCTCTTTATCTAATAAATAAGATTCATTCCCTTTACATTTTTTCATATAATCAAGCATAAAATTTACAGCATCATTATAATCCTCACCATTTCTTATAGAACATACAACTTGTATTGCTGTAAAAGCTGCTATTATTCTATTTATTATTTCATCTTCATTTTTAAAATTAATCTCTTCTGATGATGGTAAAAGTGGTAAATGTTCGTTTACTGCCACTCCTTGTTCTTTTAGCTTTGCTATTGTTTTACTTCTTCTCTCTTCAGGTGTTACAACCTTATTACTAAATAATCCCATACATGTATCCTCCTTAATTAATCATTCCATTTTATAATAATTACATTGTAAAAGAAGATTAAAAATTTTACAACTAATTATTTACATCTTTAATAATACATGTAATTTGTTGTACTATTTTAATTCTATACTATATAAATTCTGTTCATTTTCATTTGCAAATTTTTTATATAATTTACAAGCTCTAATATTATCAATATCAGCTAAAACCCACATTTTATAATATTTGTCTTCATTTTTTATATAATTAATAACATACTGCATTAATTTTGTTCCAATACCTTTTTCTTGATAATCTGGCAAAACATCGATAGAATGAATATAAAACATACTTTTTCCATCTGGTCTTGATAATCCATATCCATATAAAAATGCAATAACACGATTTTCTAACATTCCAATAAAAATATAATTATGTTCATTTTTTATAAAATCAACTAAATTTTTGCTTTTATATTCTACATTATCAATAATAATACTTCCTTTTATACATTCGATATTATCAATAATTAATCTTTTAAATTCTATATTATTCAATTCATTCATACTCCTTTTAAATTACTACTTTTATTAACTTTTAAATGTAATATGTGATAATATTTCTACAATAAAATTCCATGTATTTGGAAAATGATTTAATATAACATTTTTAATTTCATTTGGAGTTAATGTATTTTCTAAAATTTCTACAGCACCTTTTACATTTTTCCCTATTGCAATATATCCATAATTATCGTCTTTATAAAACTTGCCTCTGTAAACAACAAATTTATAAAATTTATTTGGATTTCCATTTGCCCATTGATATGCCAAAAGAATATTGTCTATAATTCTTTTATCTTCAAAAGGTTGAATAATCTTTTTAACTAAATTAAATGTTTTTACTTCATTTTTTTATCTTCACTATTATTAACTTCATTACTCATAAATAACTTCTTCCTTTCTATGAAGCATACATAATGGAATCTATTTATCTAGCTCTTCTGATTCTTTACTTGCTTCTTTCTGCTTTATTTCTTCCACAATTTTCAAAGAATTATTATCCGTATTCTCTTTTATTTGTAATCCATCTAAAAATTCTTTTTTTCCAACCACGTTTTCTACTATTTGATTAAATGTTTTTTTCTCACTTACTACATATTTGCCATATTCTTGTAAAATTTTTGTTTTTTCATCTATTGATTTTCCTTGTAACCTTGGTACTAATATATTATTTATTATTATCTCTTCTGCATTTTTAGTTGCCTTTTTTAAATTTATAGTTGCACTTAATTCATCTTTTATTAACTTATCTATTTCTTTATTTCCTATTACATATAAATTCAATCTAGTCTGACTTATTTTATATGCATTCATATATATATCATCCATTAACCTTGAAAGTTCTTCAAATGTTTTTTTATCAAATTTTTCTTTAAATTTTATTGAATCATCATAATTAAATAATCCATTAAATAAATCTTTATCAGTAAGGTTATTAGCTATTATCATTTGATGTATTAAATTTATATTAATTTTATATATACTTTGATTTTCAATTTGATTAGTGTAAATATCATAGTCTAAAAATTTGCCCTCTTTATATTCATTATTATATGATGCAAACATTTGAGTAGCTGCTTCATTAAATCCTGCATTAAAAATTTTATGCATCCACATAAATTTTTCTATAATTTTATATCCTGAAATGTATATCTTTTTAAAGTTTTTATGTCTTATATCACTTCCCAAGGCATGAGTGGTTTCATGAACTGTTAATTCTTTTCTATTAACTTGATATCCTTGAAAAAATTTATCAAAAAATCTCATTGTTTTTATACGTGGATCTACCAAAGCATATTCTACATGATCAAAATCATTTGTAGCATATTGTACATTAACCAATTTTTCATTTAAACATTTTAATATTTCTTCATTTGTTTTTCCTAACTTACTTGCGATATCTTTTACAGCAAAATCTAACGAATTTGCAATAATTTTTAATTTTATTTTCCCCATTTCATCTATTTCATCTTTATCCAAATGCTGATCTATAGCTTCTACACCTATTTTCTCACAAATCAATTTAATCACTCCTTATAGATTTATTACTCCATTAATTCTTTCATCATCTTTGTTCCAATAACTGTCGTAGGTATTCTTTCATTTGGTCCAAGATTAGATAGAACAACAATATCTATTTTTTTATCTTTATTAAATCCAATATAACTATTATAATTTGATGTTGCACCATTATGCCATAGTATATTATTCTCATTATCTATAATCCAAGTCATACCTACTTTATCCATATTAATATCTAATTTATCATACATATAATTATTAACCTTAATATCCTTAATTTCATTATATGTATTAACTACATATTTTTCTATATCATAATTAATCATATCCATAGAATTCATTTTAGCTAGCTAATTTAATTTATAATATAAAGATACTTACTTTAAATTTCTTTTTCATATTTAACCTCTGCCTTCCCCTTTTTTCTTAATAAAATTGTACCATAGCCCCTCAAAAAAAAACAATACTTCAAAAAATTTTATCTTCATATTTTGCTAACAAAAAAATCAACCATTTTTTCTGATTGATTTTCGTTTTGTCTACTCAATTAGTTCCATCGTTGTAGTTGTCTACAACTTGGATTTCTAACACATTATATATAAATAAATTTTGATAAAATATAGTAAAAATTTATGGCTCTTCCACAAATTACTTGATGAATATTGCAGAAGAGCCATTCTCATTTTATCATTAACAGAAGTTCCAAATGTTAATTTAAGATTGCCATTTAGAGCCATCCTTGTTAGCATTTCTTTCAAACTAAAACTCTCTTTTTTATTGTAAATAACAATTATTTACAAATGTAACTTAACGCTTTAATTTTTTATTTATAAATCTATTAGCAAAATGCAATCCATATCCTAATAGCAAAAATCCTAAACATATTCCAATTATATAACAAATTATAACCCACCAAGGATTTCCAACTAATATTAATTTGGGTGGAAAAGGGCATTTATTTGTAATAATTAATATTACTTTTGCAAATATAAGATAGCATACTGGAAAAATTATATTAGTTGCAACCATTGATTGTTTTTTGATATTATTATGATTGCAAAAAATCATCCAATATATAAACAAAAGAACTGGATTAATTATATGAATAAACAAACGCACCTTCTAGATTTAGTTGCATTATAACAGTTCCTATAGTTATAATAATAGTACTTATAGCACAATTAGCATATACTCACTCTGGAAAAAATTTTTTCTTCTTCATATAATATAAGAAAGAACTAATAAGTATTAAACCACTATAACTCCAGATATAAAACAATATTCACTCATATAACTTATATCTTTATAATATCCCATTATTGTTGCTGAAATAAACAACAATCCTAAAATCAAATTACATATATTTCGTATTTTATTCTTAACCTTCAGAAATTATCTCACTCCATATTTTAATATTATTTATTACTATAACTTTTAAACAAATTGTATCATAACCGTCCCGACAAAACAATCCCAAAACAGACTTTATCTAACATATTTTTTACTTTTCCCTTCTAACAAAAAAAATCAACCATTATACTGATTGATTTTTTTGTCTATCCTGTCAGTTCGAATAGATTCGTTATTGGTTGGGCTAGCTAGATTCGAACTAGCGCATGTCAGAGTCAAAGTCTGATGCCTTACCGCTTGGCTATAGCCCAGTATATATTATATTGCATTATATTTATGGGGTGGAAGATGGGACTCGAACCCACGGTCTTCAGTGCCACAAACTGACGCGTTAACCAACTACGCTACATCCACCATCTTGCACTTAATCAATGCAGTTACTATTGTACTATTTTATTATTTGTTTGTCAATACATGATTTAATTATTTTTTTAATTTCCAGTAAATTTGCTTTATTCCTTTAGCAAAATACTGATGCATATAATGAAGTGAACCCTTCTTATTAAATTTTTCTATCTAACAAGAAAGATTCACCTCATTATATGCATCTTTATTTAATTACATTTCTTTTGCCCAAATAACTAACCTATAATTATTATTTGTTTGACATGTTACTAAAGTAACTTCCTTTTTTCCATCAGTATTTCTATTATAATAAGATGTATCAGATTCCTCCGTTGTGTATTTATTATATATTTGATATGCTATCCTTTTCCCTGTTTCAGAATCTGTTATATATATAACATCTCCAATTTGCATTTTTTTATTACTTCCAAAAAATAATCCACTTTTATAATTATGTCCAACTATAACTGTATTTCCAGTTTTATTCAATCCAACACCATATTGTATAGCAATTGAAACTTCTAATTCATTTGCATTTTTCATTTGCTCTAACACTGGATAATTTAAATTAACTGAAGGCATCTCCAATTTACCTTCAACTTTATATCCTCTATAGTTCAAAGCATTTGTATCAATACCTCTCACTACATTTGTAGGTTGAATCTCATTAACTTCTGTATTATTAACTTCTGTATTTTGATTAACCTCATTGACATTTTGGTTATTAGCAATATCATTAATATATGTATCAAATTTATCATTTAAATACTCATTGGTATCTTCGTTAATTTTATATGCATCATAGAATTTATAAATTAAATATCCTAAAGCACATAATATGCCAACTATAAAAATTCCTAATAAAACAGTTAAAAATATATCAAAAAAACCTTTTCCGCGTCTTCTCATTTTTCCTCCTAAAATAATTTAACCGTATTTCTATACAATATTTTCACCTAAATTTTTTCCAGCAATTACGTGAAAATGCATATGCATAACTGTTTGACCTGCATCTTTTCCACAATTGTTTATAACTCTAAATCCAGATTCAGCAAAACCTTCTTTTTCAGCAATTTTATTTATTGCCTCATAAATTTTAGTAATTATGCAATCTCCATCTTTTACATCCAAAACATTCTCATAATGTTTCTTTGGTACTACTAAAATATGAACAGGAGCTTGTGGATTTAAATCTTTAAATGCCGATACAAACTCATCTTCATATACCAAACTAGTAGGTATTACTCCATTTGCTAATTTACAAAAAATACAATCTTCCATTTCAATCTCCTCCTTTGTGGAAATGGGGACGGTTCTAATTTCCACTTTTCAATCTTAAAACCATACTTTTTATTTCCTATTTAATTATAGCATAGCAAAATATAATCTGCTATGCTATATTTTTTATTATTCTAAAACAGCTTTGATTCTTCTTACTCCTGCTGAACTTGACTCTTCTTTTTTAATTTTGAAATGTCCTAGCTCTGAAGTATTTGATACATGTGGTCCACCACATATTTCTATTGATATGTCACCTATTTTGTATACTGTTACAATATCAGGATATCTTTCTAAAAATTGGCACTCTGCTCCCATTTTTACCGCTTCTTCTTTAGGCATTTCCAATTTTTCTACTGGTATTGCCATTTTAATATACTCATTAACTAAATCTTCTGCTTCTTGCTTTTGTTCAGGTGTCATTTTATCATCATGACTAAAATCAAATCTCATTCTTTCTACTGTTATATTACTTCCTTTTTGATGAACATGATCTCCTAAAACTTTCTTTAATGCAGCATTCAACAAATGAGTTGCTGTATGATATTTTGTTTCTATTTCTCCTGTTGAAGCTAGTCCACCTTTAAATTTTTCATTTGACCCTGCTCTTGATTTTTCTTGATGCTCTTTAAACTTTTGTGTAAATCCTTCTATATCAACAGTTAAACCATTTTCTTTTGCTAGCTCTTCAGTTAATTCAATTGGGAATCCATATGTATCATATAATTTAAATGCTATATCCTTTTCTATTTGTTTTCCTTGTATATTTGAAATTACTTTTTCAAATTCACGAAGTCCTTTTTCTAGAGTTCTATTAAATTTTACTTTCTCATTAGATAAAACTTCTAATATTACATTTTCATTTCGCTCTAGCTCTTTATAATATCCTTTATATTGATTTATTACTACTTTTGCTAATTCTTGTTCCCAAGAGCTATTTATATCAATATCTAAATCTTTTGCGTAACGAATCATTCTTCTTATTAATCTTCTTAAAATATATCCTTGGTCTGTATTTGATGGTTTTATTCCAGCATCATCACCACTCAATATTACTACTGCTCTTATATGATCTGCTATAATTCTAATACTTCTTGTATATTTTTCATCATCATATTTTTTACCAGAAACTTCTTCTATTTTTGAAATAATATCTGTCCATATTGAAGATTTATAATTATCAGTTTGACCTTCTAATACAGCTACAACTCTTTCAACACCCATTCCTGTATCAACATTTCTATTTTTTAATGGAGTAAATGTATTATCCGGATTGTGCATATATTGCATAAATACATTATTCCATATTTCAACCCAATTTTCATTTTCAGGATCAAATACTTCTGGAACAGTTTCTTCACTTCTCCAATAAAAAATTTCAGTATCAGAGCCACATGGACCTGTTAATTCCATATTTGGCCACCAGTTATCTTCCTCACCTAAATATGCAATTCTGCTCTCTGGAATTCCTACACTTTTCCACAAACTAGCAGCTTCTTCATCAGCTGAAACTAATTCATTTCCTTTGAATACAGTAACTGCCAATCTTTCTACAGGAATATTTAATCTTTTTGTTAATAATTCAAAACTCCATTTTATAGAATCTTCTTTAAAATAATCTCCTAAAGACCAATTTCCTAGCATTTCAAAAAAAGTATGATGAGTCTTATCTCCAACTTCATCTAAATCATTTGTTCTAAAACATTTTTGAACATCTGTTAATCTTGTTCCCTCTGGATGAGGCTCTCCTTTTAAGTATGGTACTAATGGTTGCATTCCTGCTGTATTAAATAAACATGTAGGATCATTTTCTGGAATTACTGGAGCACTTGGTATTATTTTGTGACCATGCTCTTCGAAAAATTTTAAATATATATCTTTTAAATCAACTTTCTCCATATCTCTATCTCCTTTAATTAAGCTTTCACTATTATATTACAAAATTGCTTTATTTGCAATATTTAAAAGAAAAGTACACTTTCAATATTAACAAAAAATGCAGTTGACGAAATAACTTCATCAACTGCTAAATGGAAACTAGTTTTAATATATTTGCAATATGACTATTCCGGGACATTCTTTTGTTTTTGCAAATTTGCATTCACTTGATTTTTTGCATTTTGCAAAAATCTTATCTCCCTTCTTTGCATTTTTTGGTGCATCACATACTCCTGATTTTGATTTGCAGGTTGGTACATCTAGTTCCATTTTCTCACCTCCTCTTTGGTAATACAGATAATTATATCCTTTTATTTGATTTATGTCAACTGTTATGCGCAAAAAAATAAGTACACTTAATTTATTTGTGCACTTATAATATATTATTCTGATAATAAGCAATTTTTTTCTGCATTAGTTATCTTTACTTTTTCAATTTTATTTAAATATTCATCACTATTTGTTTTATATTTTACAGTTATATAATTTGTTGAATGGCCTTTTATATATTCTCCTTCACGCTCTTCAAATAAAACTTCTATTTCATTTCCTATATATTTTTTATTATAAGAAAATTCATTTTCATTTGACAATTCTATCAACTTTTTACTGCGTTCCTCTTTTATTACTCCATCCACTTGATTTGGCATTACAGCTGCTTTTGTTCCTTTTCGAGGAGAATATTTAAAAATGTGCATTTGATAAAATTTGATATCTTTTAAAAATTGATATGTTTTATTAAATTCTTCTTCTGTTTCCCCAGGGAAACCAACTATAACATCTGTAGTAAGAGCTACATTTGGGAAATTTTTTCTTAATCTTTTTGTAACATCTTCAAATTCATCTGTTGTGTATCTTCTATTCATCCTTTTTAAAGTTTCTGTACAACCACTTTGTAAAGATAAATGAAAATGATCACAGATTTTATCTAATTTTGATAATCTATCAACAAACTCATCGTCAATAATTACTGGCTCTAAGGATCCTAATCTAATTCTGCATAATCCTTCTATTTTGTTTATTTCTTCTAATAAATCAATTAAACCTATACCGTTTTTCAAATCTTTACCGTATGATGCAATATGTATTCCTGTTATAACAATTTCTTTGATTCCTTCTGAAACAATTTTCTTTATCTCTTCCACAACATTATTAATATCTCTACTACGAATATGTCCCCTTGCAAATGGAATTAAACAATATGAACAAAATCTATCACAACCATCTTGAACTTTAATTACAGCTCTAGTTTTTTCTGTATATGTGGTTAATCCTAGTTCAACATAGTCAGTTTTATACATAACATCTGTAACAAGCTCTTTGATATTGCAATCTTTTATATAATTTTCAACAACTTCTACAATTTCATTTTTCTCATTGTTTCCCAATATCAAATCAATTTCACTAATTTTTTTAAGTTCCTCTTTTCCAACTTGTGCATAGCATCCGCATGCTACAACAACTGAATTTGGATTTATTTCTTTTGCTCTTCTAAGCATCTGCCTTGATTTTCTATCAGCTATACTGGTTACTGTACAAGTATTTACAATATATATATCTGCCAATTCATCAAATTCAACTATTGAGTATCCAGAATTTATAAACTTTTGAGCCATTGCATTAGTTTCATATTGATTTACTTTACATCCTAATGAGCAAAACGCAACCTTTTTATTATTCTTCATTTCTATCTCCTAATTAATTTATAAATATTTCACATTATACCATTAAACTTGATCTATGTCAAAATCTTGCTTCCTCATTTTTCCATTGACATTATAATAATTTTTTTTATATAATATCTTAGGTGATAAAAATGAAAAATACAAAAGGTAAACATTCAGGTTCTAATAAAATTACTAGAACTTCTGATAAAAAAAATAAAAGAGCATTCTTAAATAATGATATTAATATAAATCCTTCCAACACAAATTCTGCAAATGCACGTCAAAAGACTAGCAGAAAAAATACTAAAAAGAAAAGTACTCTTTTAACAAAAATATTAATTATAATATGCTTAATTGCAATTATAATATCTTTATTTAACATTATTTGCTGGTTTATAGAAAATAATAATAGTAATAAAATGTTGAACTCAATTCAATCTAAAACTCAAGTTACTACTGAGAATATAACAGTTGATGGAGAAAATGTTCAAAAATTTAAATATGATTTTACAGAGCTTTTAAAAGAAAATCCTAATACAAAAGGTTGGATTAATGTTACTAACACTAACATCAATTATCCTATTGTTCAAGCTAAAGATAATGATTATTATTTAAATCATTCTTTTGATAATTCTTCTAATTCAGCTGGGTGGGTCTTCGCAGATGCTAATTGTGATACTAACGATTTTCAAAATTTAATTATATATGGACATAATAGAAAAGATAGAAGCATGTTTGGATCTTTAAAAGATGTTCTTAATGATGACTGGCAGGCAGATTCTGGAAATTATTACATTAATTTTTCAAATATAAATGAAAGTCATGTTTATAGAATTTTTTCTTGCTTTGTTTGTAATGATTCAGATGTTTCATCTTATTTAAACATATCATTCAAAAACCAAAAAGAATTTGAAAATTATGTTTTAAAAATGAAACAACACAGCAATTTTAACTTTAATACAAATATTGAAAATCCTCAGCAAATTCTAACTCTTTATACCTGTTATGGATTAAATAATCAAAGATTATTAGTATTTGCAGTACGCGTAGATTAAAAACTTAATAATGTGAGGTACCTATTATGTATGATATTGAATCCATAAAAAAATATTTAAAGAATAATTTATCTGAATTTCGCTACAACCATAGCTTAAAAGTCGCTGAAGAATCAAAAAAATTAGCAATTTGTTATAATTATGATTCTGAAAAAGCATATGTTACTGGTTTGATTCATGATATTGCTAAAGAATTTTCTGATGAAGAAAATATTAAATATATAACTAAATATAATCTTCCTGAAACATTATTGAACCCTGATTTAAAACCTATTATTCATGCTGACATTGGTGCTGTTGTCGCAAAAGAGCTATATCATATAGATGATGAAATGTATACTGCCATAAAATACCACTCAACTGGAAACTTTCCAATGTCTATTCTGGAAAAAATTATATATGTTGCAGACAAAATCGCTAGAGATACTGATGATCCAGTTATTTTAAAAGAGCAAAAATTAGCTTATACTAATTTAGATAAAACTTTATTAATGATCCTTTTAGATTTTAAACAATTTTTAGAAAAAAATGGTAAACAAATGCAACCAATAACTTTAAAATTAATTGACAATTTATTAAATTAAAATAGAAATACGAAATTATACAGTCTTTGCTTATTACTGTATAATTTCGTATTTTTTTATTCTATAATTCCATAATAACATTTACAAGCAATAATTCTTCTAACTGCTATATCTATTGTTTCTTCTTTGATTACACCATCGTTCACAGCTTTTATAATTTCTGCTTTTTGGCTTTTAAAATTTGAAGAAATAATCATATCATTGCCTGCTAAAACTGCTTGTACTGCAGCTTGTCCATTATCAACATATTTTTTTACTGCATCCATTGCTAAATCATCTGTTATTATTAATCCTGAAAATTTTAATTTTTCTCTTAAAATATCATGAACATTTTTAGAAAGTGATGCTGGCATTGAACTATCCATACAATTAACAATATTATGATTAACAAGTATTGTTGGGCATCCTGACTGAATTCCACTTATAAAAGGTAACAAATCAGAATTTTCAAAATCTGTATAAGCTCTTTTATCAATTGCAATACCAGTATGAGTATCCACATTATCACCATATCCTGGAAAATGTTTCATTGACGCTACTACTTTATCAGAATTCATTCTCTTAATAAGCTCTGATGCATATTCTGATGTTTCTTTAGCACCTTTGCCTAATGATCTTTGATACATAAAAGAAGAAGTTGTTGTAGGCAAATCTACTACTGGAGCAAGATTCATATTTAAACCAATACTTTTTAATAAATTCGATTTTTCTTCTGAATCTTTTAATACTTCTTCAATGCCTCCATTTTTATATAATGCTTGAGGAGACTTAAATTTACTTGCTCTAAAATTACTATAAGAGCTTACTCTTGTAACTGTTCCACCTTCTTCATCAACAGCCAAAAAAAGCTTAATTTTGCTGTTTTCTTGATTTGATTTTAGCTCTTCTGTAACACTATTTTTTGTTTTATTTTTAAAATCAACACCAAATAGAACATATCCTCCAGGATTTTCATTTTTAATCTCGTTTTTAGCAGAAGTTGCTCCTGGATACCTTGCCAAAAACATCTGTCCTACTTTTTCTTCTAAGGTCATTGATTTCATAATATTATCAGCTTTATCATAATAATCCTCAAAAATTTCTTTTTGATTTTTTGCTTCTTTTGTAGTGCCTATGTCACTATTTTCATGCGTATTGTTTTCATTTTTTGATTCTTCACTTTGAATTTTTTCATCGTGCTCTATCTTATATTGTTTATTTGATAAAATAATTTTATATACAAATGCTAAACAAATAATTAGTAATATTATCAATAAAAATATTAATTTCATTTTTTGTTTCATACATTATTTTCCTTTTCACTTTATTTTTCTTATGCCCGACAATATAATTATATAAAACCTACTTTTTTAAATTAATGTTTTTTTACATAAAAAGTGGAAATGAGAACCGTCCCCATTTCCATGAGAACCGTCCCCATTAATTATTTTCCATAATAAGCTTCTAGCATTAAGTCTTTGATTTCTTTTACTAATGGCAATCTTGGATTTGCTGTTGTACATTGATCTTCAAATGCCATTTCTGATAATTTGTCTACTTTTGATAAAAATTCTTGTTCATCTATTCCTGCTTCTTTTAAAGTCTTTGGTATTCCTAAATCTTTATTTAATTCTTGTATTGCTTCGATTAAAGACTCTACTCCTTGCTCTGTTGTTTTTGCTTTTAATCCTAATCTTCTTGCTACTTCTGCATATTTTTCATCTGCTATAAAATATTCATATTTAGGGAATGATACAAATTTGCTTGGTTTTGTTGCATTATATCTTATTATATATGGTAATATTATTGCATTTGCTCTTCCATGAGGAATATGGAATTCTCCTCCTAATTTATGAGCTATTGAATGGTTTATACCTAAAAATGCATTTGAGAATGCCATACCTGCTATACAACTTGCATTATGCATTTTTTCTCTTGCTTCTCTATTTGTACCATCATTATATGCTGTTCTTAAGTTCTTAAATACTAATTCTATAGCTTTTTCTGCTAAACCATCTGTATAGTCAGATGCCATATTTGATACATATGATTCTAATGCATGTGTCAATACATCCATACCTGTATCTGCTGTAATGCTCTTTGGTAGACTCATTACTAAATCTGGATCTATTATTGCAATATCTGGAGTTAATTCATAATCTGCTAATGGATATTTTTTATTGATATTTTTATCAGTTATAACTGCAAATGATGTAACTTCAGATCCTGTTCCTGATGTTGTTGGTATACATACCATTTTTGCTTTTTCTCCTAATTTAGGGAATTTATACGTACGTTTACGTATATCCATAAATTTAAGTTTTAATCCTTCTACATCAGCTTCTGGATGCTCGTAGAATAACCACATTCCTTTTGCTGCATCTATAGAGCTACCTCCTCCAACTGCTATAATAACATCTGGTTTGAAGTTGTTCATCATTTCTACACCTTTTTTTATTGTATCAAATGATGGATCTGGCTCAACTTCTGAGAATATTTCAGAATGAACATGTTCAGCTCTTTTTCTTAAATGATATAACACTTTATCTACATATCCTAATTTAACCATACCAGGATCGGCAACTATAAAAGCTCTTGTAATATCTGGCATTTTTTCTAGGTATGCAATAGATCCTGCCTCAAAATATATTTTTTCTGGAACCTTAAACCATTGCATATTAACCCTCCTTTTTGCTACTCTTTTTACATTTATTAAATTAACTGATGATACATTTGCTGTTGTTGAATTTCCACCAAAAGTTCCACATCCTAATGTTAAAGATGGTAAATTTGTATTATAAATATCTCCTATAGCACCATGCGTTGATGGTGAATTTACAATGATTCTTCCTGCTTTTACTGTTTTTGAAAATTTTTCAATTGTATCTCTATTTTCAGAATGAATAACTGCAGAATGTCCAAGACCTCCAAATTCAAGTAATCTTTCAGCAAGTTCAATTCCCTCTTCATCATTATCTACTATATAATATGTTAAAACTGGACTTAATTTTTCTCTAGAAAATGGATATTCTACTCCAACTCCAGTTTCTTTTACAACTAATACTTTAGTTTCTTCTGGAATTTCAAAACCAGCTTTTTTAGCTATTGCATAAGGACTTTGTCCAGGTATTGTAGAATCTAAAGTTTCTCCTTTTTCTTTTACAAACATTGCAGCTCTTAATTTTTTAATTTCTTCAGCATTTGCAAAATAGCATCCTGCTTCTTCCATTAATTTTTCAAACTCTTTTTGAATTGATTTATCTATTATAACAGCTTGCTCTGAAGCACATATCATTCCATTATCAAATGACTTAGATAAAACTAAATCATTTACTGATGTTTTTAATTTAGCTGTTTTATCTATATAACAAGGAACATTTCCAGGACCAACTCCAAGTGCTGGTTTTCCTGATGAATATGCAGCCTTAACCATTCCTGTTCCACCTGTCGCTAATATTAAATTAACATCTGGATGATTCATTAACATACTTGTTGCTGTTATTGAAGGTTTTTCTATCCATAAAATACAATCTTCTGGTGCACCAGCTTTAATAGCTGCATCTCTAACTATTGTAGCTGCAGCAACACTACTTTTTTGGGCTGATGGATGAAATCCAAATATAATAACATTTCTTGTTTTTGCAGAAATTATAGATTTAAACATTGTTGTTGCTGTTGGATTCGTAACTGGTGTAACACCTGCAATAATTCCTATAGGCTCTGCAATTTCTTGATAGCCTTCTTCTTCATTCTCACTTATAACTCCAACAGTTTTATCATATTTTATACTATGATATATATACTCTGTCGCAAACATATTTTTTGTGATTTTATCCTCGTAAATACCTCTTTTTGTTTCTTCTACAGCAAGTTTTGCTAACTCCATATGATGTTCTAATCCTGCCATTGCCATGGCCTTTGTAATATTATCAACTTGCTCTTGATTAAGTTTCAAATATTCTTTTGACGCCTTCTTTGCTCTTTCAATTAAGTCATCAATCATTTGCTTAACTTCTTGTTCATTATCCTCATTTGCCATAATTATGTCCTCCTTCATCTTGTATCTTACCGGTTCATTATATGCACAAAAAAATAAAAAAGTCAATGAATTTTCCTCGGTAAAATATCTTGTTTTATCATTAATGTTCAAATTCTAACTGCTTTCTCCATTTTGATTATAAACTAATTCATATAATTTCATTCTTTTTTCAAAGATAGTGGTTTCTTTTATCTTAATTAGCATAATATAAACCACAACTAATAACAATCCTATGTTTTGCACTTTTAAAAATAAAATACTACTTAGCACTAAAAAAATAATTATTACTATGTAACTAATTTTTTCTGTCAATATATATGCTTTTTTTATTCCTTTAAATAAACAAATTACACTTTTAATTATTCTTCCACCATCTAATGGATATATAGGAATTAAATTCCCTAATGCTAAGATCAAATTTATATAGATAATATCATACTTTAATGCATCACTTATATGTAAAAAATAAACAATAATTGCTATTGAAATATTAAAAATCGGACCTGCCATATATATAAATATTTTTTTAATCTCCAATTTAGTAGCTTTTAATATTTTTATATTGTAATCTTTTATTGGATTATTAAATGAAACACAAAATCCTAGTGGCTTTATTTCAAATAAATATACTTTAAATCCAAGTATTGTTCCTATAAAAATGTGTCCTATCTCATGCAAAAATGCAAATATCATTAGTACTATGTAAATTTTTATTTGATTCGCTAGAAAAAATATTAATGCAAAGATTAATATTTTCATATCTATTTTTATTTGCATATCATTGCTTATTCTCCTTTTATTAAAATTCTAATATTTCCTCTGGATTTATAGATTTATCATTTCTTCTTATCTCATAATGTAAATGTGGCCCTGTTGCCTTTCCAGTAGATCCTACTTCTGCTATTTTTTGACCTTGAGCTACTTGCTCACCTTGTTTAACTAACAATTTACTACAATGTGCATATATAATAATAATATCATCTGTCTGTATCTTTAAGTGAATCCCAAAATCACCTGTAGAAGATGCTTCAATTACAGTTCCATTTAGGGATGATACTACATCTGTTCCTGTTGCTGCACCTAAATCAATTCCTTTATGATTTGCCGATACAATATCTGACGATGCTCTAGTTCCAAATTTTGATGTTACTATGTAATTTTTTAGAGGTTTTATTATGTCATAATTATTTTTTATATATTTAATATCATTATCTTCTTCAAAACTTTCGACTATAATGTTATTATCATTATGCTCTTCTTCAATTGCTCCTCCAATTCCTAAAATTTCGCTATTTTGACCAATATCGCTATTTAATGAATTATTTTCAACATATTCCTGATTATCATCAATTTTTTCTTCATTGTTCTCTATATTATTATTATTCTCTATATTTTTATTATCAACATGCTCTTCTTGCTTAACAATTTTTGAATTTATCATATTATATTTTTCATTTATCCAATAATATACCTCTTTAAAATCTATATCATAGTTTAATATATTATTAATATTTTCGAAAATATAATTATACTTATTTTGCTTTGAATTTTTAATAAAAAAAACTCCACAATAAATCATTAGAGAAATTAAAATTTGAAACAGCATTTTTCTCACTTTTGAATTTGTTTTTTCCTTAACGAAACTTTCACTTGAAATCCTCAAATCTGCTGATTTTCTTCTCTCCAGTATATCTTCAGCTCTTCTTATACGTTCTTCATCACTAATCAATCTTTCCATATTAATAGCCTTTCTTTATCTTAAAGTGTTCTATTAATATATATGCAAATTTTAAAATATAATGCTTATGATTAATAAAATCGCCAAACCTATATTTATACCTTTTAATCTTTTGATTTTTTTATTATCTTGCTTATTTAATTTTTCCCCATCCTTTAAATAATCCGCTATTATCAGCTCTGCTTCTTTAATAACTAAATCATTATTTTCATTGTTTTCTTTTTTAAACTTACCAATTCCTTCATAATTTTTTACTTTTACATGGTCTTTAAAAATAATTATTGCTTCCTCTATTGTATTAGATGGTACATCTTTTAATCTTATAATATTTTTTGCATTATCCATACTTGTATACCTCCTAAAATAAATATACAAATATTATTTCCAATTTTTGGAATCTTATACATTTTTTTATTTATTTTTTTATTTTATTTCATTGCTAATTCAATTCCTTTATAAGTTGCATTAGCTAATTCGATAATGTCACTTATTTTCTTATTTTGTAGACATTTAAAATTTAACTCATTATCTTTATAATTTTTTCCAACTACAACTTTAATTCCTATATCTCCAATTTTTTCTTTATTTTTATTAAGACCTTTTCCAATACTAATTCCATTTTTATCAATATAAAAATTCCCAATATTATTTTCATCAGAAAGAGCTGCATCAATTGCAATAATATAATTTTCTTTATTTTTGTAATCTAATATTTCAAGCTCTTCTTCAATATTTTCAAATGTAATATTCTTTTCTAAATCACCAATAACCGTATAATGTCCTAACTTTGATTTTAATAAACTTCCTATAAATGGACCTAAACTATCACCAATTACTCTATCAGTACCAATACATACAAATATTATTTCATTTGTTTCTTTCTTGTTTTGAAAAATATTTTTTAATTCTTCAACAAATTCTGCATAATTATTTTTCAAAATTTCCTCCTTACATAATTTTATTTACTAACAGAATATGTAGAAAAAATTTTTTAATTCATTAATTTTATCATTCTATTTTGTACAAAAAAATACCTGCACAATACATTGTGCAGGTTGATTTTTATTATCCTTTAATTTGTTTTGCAACTTCTTCAGCAAAGTTTTCTTCAACTTTTTCGATTCCTTCACCTTTTTCTAATCTTGCAAATCTATTAATTTTTGCATTTTTCTCTTTTAATAATTGAGAAATTTTTATACTTGGATCTTTAACAAATTCTTGATCAACTAAACAAATTTCTCCGTAGAATTTTCCAATTCTTCCTTGAACCATTTTTTCTGCTATTTCAGCTGGTTTTCCTTCATTCATAGCTTGAACTTTTAAAATTTCCATTTCTTTTTCAACTCTTTCAGCTGGAACTGCTGCTCTATCTAAAAATTCTGGTTTTGCAGCTGCAATTTGCATACAAATATCTTTTGCAAGTGCATCTGTAGCATTTTCCATATCTACTAATACAGCAATTTTTCCATCTCCATGGATATATTTTTCTACTGATCCGTTTGATTCAAATCTTTCGAATCTTCTTATTGTCATATTTTCACCGATTGTTGCTATTTTATTTGTTAATACTTCTTGAACTGTTTTATCAGAATCAGAAATTGATTTTTGAGCTAATAGCTCTTCTACATTTGCTGGATTATTTAGAGCTACTTGTTTTGCAACATCTGCAACAAATGATTTGAATTCTGCATTTGATGCAACAAAGTCTGTTTCAGCATTAACTTCAACAACTGCTCCTATCTTTCCATCTTCTGTTATATATGCATCTACTAGTCCTTCAGCTGCTACTCTATCTGATTTTTTAGCTGCTTTAGCAATTCCTCTTTCACGTAATAATTCAATTGCTTTTTCCATATCTCCATCTGCTTCTGTTAAAACTTTCTTGCAGTCCATCATTCCTGCACCTGTTTTTTCTCTTAATTCTTTAACTTGACTTGCTGATATCATTTATAATACCCCTTCCTTATTAATATTTTATATAAAAATAGCTCCCACAATTATATAAATAATAATGTAGGAGCAAATATATATCCGCCCTAGATTAATTTAGGACTGTATTTACTTAATTATTCAGCTGTTTCTTCTGTAGCTGCAACAATTTCTTCCATTGTTGTTGGCTCTTCTTCAACTGCTTCAAATGTTTCTTCTGCAGTTGTAGTATCTTCAGCTTCACCTTGTCTTCCTTCAATAACTGCATTTGCCATTGTGTCAGCAATTAATTTTACTGCACGAATTGCATCGTCATTTCCAGGAATTGCATAATCAACATCTTCTGGGTTACAGTTTGTATCAACTAAACCTACTACTGGGATGTTTAATTTTCTAGCTTCTAATATAGCTATTCTTTCTTTTTTAGGATCTACTACAAATAAAACTCCGGGAACTTCAGTCATATCTTTAATTCCACCAAGATTTTTTTCTAGTTTTTCCATTTCTTTCTTTAATAAGATTACTTCTTTTTTAGGTAATACATCGAATGTTCCATCTTCTTGCATTGTTTCTAATTCTTTAAGTCTTTCAACTCTTGTTCTGATTGTACCAAAGTTTGTTAGCATTCCACCTAACCATCTTTGATTTACATAGTACATTCCGCTCTTTTCTGCAGCTTCTTTCATGCATTCTTGAGCTTGTTTTTTAGTTCCTACAAAAAGAACTTTTTTTCCTTCTTCAGCTTGACTTCTCATGAATTCATATGCTTCATCTAATTTTTTTGAAGTCTTTTGTAAATCGATAATATGGATTCCATTTCTAGCTTGGAATATATATTCAGCCATTTTAGGATCCCATCTTCTAGTTTGATGTCCGAAATGAACACCTGCTTCTAGTAATTGTTTCATTGCAACTACTGCCATTTTAATTTCCTCCTTTTTGTTTTTACCTCCATAAAACTTCAAACATTAAAGGAAACTTATTCCTAAGCACCTTCCTTTAACTAAATTTTATGTGCGTATTGTTTATACAACGTTGCTATTATATCAGCTTTTTATTAGAAAATCAAGCTTTTTTTAAATTTTTTGCATTACTTTTATACTTGGATAAAAAAATACTAAAAATGTAATATATACATATAATCAGCATTTTTATCATTTTATAATTAATTTAATATATCCATTGCCTTTCTATATTTTTCTTTATAATATAATTTGCTATTTTCGGATAATTTATTATAGCTTCTTTGTAATTTATTTTTTACAAATTCTTTACCTTCTTCTATTTGCATATTTTTTTGTACGTATGCCAAATATAATAAACTTGGTATATTATCAAAATGCGAAATTGCGTCTGCATCTGCTACAATTTGCTCTTCTAATGAAAGCTTTTCATTAAGAATACTTCCTCTATGATTAATAATGCATTTTTTTACTAATTCTATTTTATCATAATGATAGTTTGACAAAATTTCTTCAGCAATCTTTGCTCCATGAATATGATGCTCTTCATATAATTCATAATCAGTTATTGATGCTATATCATGTAACCAAGATGCAATTACTACAACTTCTTCGTCAGCACCAAATTTTTTTGATAATATTTCAGCATTTTTTACAACTGCTTCTATATGATAAAAAACACCAAATCCAAATTTATTTTCTTTTTTACTTGCCCTTGAATATATTTCTTCCTTTAAATCTTTTATTATATCATTTCTCATTCTATACCTTCATATTAATAATATTATTTTACTTCCATTTTTTCTTTTTTACTTTCTGAATCATCTTCATTTTCTATAAATCTAATCTTAGCACTTGCTAATTGACCCGCTTCGGTTTTTTCTAATTTTAAATTTGAATTAATTAATAATCTATAATCTCCATATTCCCATATGAAAAACCATAATGCCAATAATATTAGCTCTGATATAACTGGACTTATTGAAAAATATTGAATTCCTATTAATACTAATACTGTTAATACACCTAATGCTAACAATTTATAAGCTTTACGATTATTAATCCTTATATCAAATTCTTTATCTTCAAGTTTTAATCCAAAATAATTTTTAATTACATCAGTTATCACTTCTTGCTCTTCTTCTGTAAATTCCACACCACATATTTCTATTACAATACCTGTTTCTAATGGTATGTATTCAACACATTCTTCTATATAATCTGCAAATTCTGGATTTATCCATTCATATTCTTTTATTGAATATCTTGATATTATATCATCTATAGAGTTTACTTTTATTGTAATATATGCTTCTCCTTTTTCCATATAATATTTCTTTACAAATTTGTTATAATTGAATTTTGCATTTTTAAACTTTTTTAAATTCTTTTTTTGTTTTTTAGTATATTTTTTCATTAGTTCCATCTCCTTTTCCTATTTATTGTGTATATCAATTTGCTTATATGGTATTTCTATTTTATTTTTATCAAGCTCTATTTTTATAATTCTGTTTGCATCACGTATTGCTTGAAATTTTAAATCTGGTTTACATTGAAATCTAATTTTATAATAAATTGCTGAATCTCCAAATTCTTTTATTCCTTTATATTCTAAATCAGATATATTTTCAACTATAGCTATTTTATTAATGATATTTCCTATCATTTTTTCCATTTTTTTAGTATCTTCCTCATATGGTAAAGGAATGTCAATATCTACCAACGTTGAAATTACTAATGCATCACTAATATTTCTATTTGCTATAACATATACGTTGTTAGCCAACGTATCTCTTAATTTTGTAACTTTTAATCCGATTTCTATTACTTTTCCTTCTATATTGTTTATCTTTACAACATCACCAACAGAAAAATAGTCATCTACTATAATATTAAATCCCATAATTATATCTTTCAAAGCATCTTGTAAAGCAAGTCCAGCTATTACAGAAACTAATCCTAATCCTGTTATTATTGATGTTACATTTACACCATTAATCTGTAAAACTGTTACTAAAACTATTATTAATATAATATATTTAAATATATTGTTAAATAATCTCGCATACGTTTTTCTTTTTCTTGTCATTTGGTGACTTCTTTTGTCCATAATGCTATTGATAATTTTTTTACTAATTAAATAAATAACAATTCCTACAACTATAACTATTGCTGATATGTATATATTTTTGTTAGTAATAATATTCATAAAAAACTCCATAATTTTCTCCTCTACTCTTTTTATTTATATAATTGTATCAAAAAAAGAGAAAGTTTAAAAGATATTTTCTTTTCTTTCTCTTTCTATTTTAATTTGCGCATTCGCCCTTTAACTTTTCTAAATCATCTTTTGAAAATTCATAATTCTTTTTACAAAATTTGCATTGAACTTCTGCTTTTCCATCTGAATTTATTATATTATCAAGCTCTTTTTTTCCTAATGAAATTAAACCTTTTTCTATTCTTGATTTTTTGCAATCACATTTATATTCTGGTTTTAATTCATCATTATAGAAAAATATTGTTCCATCTCCTGCTATTAATCCTGCAATATCCTCCAAAGATTTTCCATCTTCCAATAATTTGCTAATAGGTGGCATAGATCTTAAATTTTGCTCTAATGATGTTATATCATCTTCTGTTGCATCTGGCATTAATTGAACTAAATAGCCTCCTGCACTTTTTACTCCATTTTTATCTACTAAAACACCTAATGCTACTGCAGTTGGTACTTGTTCTGATTTTGCAAAATATTCAGTAAAATCTTCTGCAATTTCTCCTGAAACTAGTGGGGTCATACCAACATATGGCTCTTTTAATCCTATATCTTTTATTATATATAGCATTCCATCTTTTCCTACTGCTGATCCAACATCTAATTTTCCATTTGACTTTAATGGTAAATCTACTGACGGATTTTTTATATATGCTTTAACATTTGCTTGTTTATCTGCAACAACAATCATTGTATCTATAGGACCATTTGATTTTATTTGTAATGTTACTTTTTCATTCTCTTCTTTAAAATTACTTCCTAATAAACTTCCTATTGTTAACAATCTTCCTAATGCTGCGGTTGTAACTGGACTTAAATCATGTATTTTTCTTGCTTCTTCTACAAGATTTGTAGAATTTATGCATTTAATACTAACTTTTCCTTCGTAAGCTATACATTTTAACAATCTATCTTCCATTTCTTCATTCCTTTCAAAATCTTGTATATTTTATCAGAATTTCTGCTATATTTCAAGTCTAGTTATTTTAATTCTATTTCATCTAAATCATCTGGAACATATACTTTTCCTTCATAATATTTTTTAGCATCTTCTTCAAAAATTTGTTTTCGGTTTTCAAGTTCAAATGGCACATCTTCAGACTTAATATGTGAAAGTATCAAATTCTTAACATTTAGATTTTGTGCTATTGTAGAAATATATCTTACTGTACTGTGATGATGTTTTTCCATAGGATTATATCGTTCTCCTTCTTCCCCTGCCATAAAAGCATCTGCCAAAAGCCATTCACAATCTTCTACATATTTTTTTGAATTTTCGTTATAACATTCATCTCCTAAAAACACAAACTTTTTATTTTTCTCATAATACATGTAAAATCCAAACTGCTTTACCTTTGAAGCATTAATATCAAAAAATTTTACTTTCCTATTAAGAATAATAGCCTCATCTTCAGATTTTACTTCTATTAACTTTATCTGATCTCCTATCAAGTTGTAAAATTTGGGTGGCAATACACATTTTGACATAATATCAATTGCATTTATAACTTCATCATTTCCATATATTTTGATAATACTTTTTGTGTTCAATTCCCCATAAAAATATGCCCTACAAATCATTCTTAAAACCCAAATAATACCCAATATGTGATCTGTATGAGTATGCGTGATAAAAATATTTGTTATATTTGTTATTTTGATATTTTTACTTTTTAATTGTTTTAAAATTCCATTTCCTCCTCCACAATCTATAAGAAAATGCTCTTCTCCTTCAGAAATAGTAAAACATGTATTATAGCAATTTAAAGATATTGCATCTGCTGTTCCCAAAATATTTAATTTCATATTATTACCTCTTTTCATTCAAATAATTTTATCATCAATTTAAGTTCTTTTCAAGCATTCATATAATTGACATATTAATATTATTTTGTTATAATAATTCTATTGTTTTTTAAACAAAATTTTTATAAGGGACGTGATTTGTATGACTGAAAAATACAAATATACATGTTTATCCGAATTAACAGAATTACCAAGAACAGGTGCATTCATTGTTGGCTTAGAATGTTTCTACGCTAATAATGGAAACGTTACAGATTCAATATTTTTGTCTGAAAATACTATCCAGGCAAAAATAGGTGAAGCTCGGGATTCTTTAGGCCTTCCACCAGGTGTGAAATTTTATTATGACGACATCAATCTCATTGATCCTTATGCGACTAATGATAATGGCAAAATTCTCACAACTGAAGAAGCTTTGGCAGAATTAGACAATGAAGAGCAAGATGATTTAACTTCATTTCGGGAGTTTCTCCAAAATGATTAAATCCACAAAATGAAAAAAGGTATGTTTTAACACATACTTTTTTTCATTTTTTTAATCAATTCTTTTTCTTCACTTGATATCCTATAAGATTCAATAATTTTTTGTAATGCCTTATTATACGTCCAACTATCTATTCTCGTATTTTTCAAAAATTCTAACGTTTGCTTTTTTTCCTTAATATACGCAATTGAAATCAACCATGCTATTGCCATTTTTGCATAATATCCCTCATTTTTAATCAGCTCTATCTGCTCAAATATTTTACTTAAATATTGTGAATTTATGAAATATGACAAGTACATAACTATTGCAAATCTAATCTCATATTCTTTATTCGAATTTATATATTTTTGTAAAAAATTCCACATCTCATTTATATATTTCTTAGTAATTTTTAAACTAGAGCATGTAATATCACAAACTGCCCAATTATCTATATATGGTATAAATTTTTCTAATTGTGTAAACGTATCCTCTAGTGTCATTTTCGAAGTTCCTATAATAATTCCTTTAAGCATAATTTCTTCATAATACTTTATATCTTTTGAATTTAGAAATTTTGTATAATCCTCTTTTATAAGTTCCTTTGCATATTCTCTTATTTCAGGTATTCTAACTCCAATAATTTCATAATTACAAGTATTACACAAAGTACCATGAAATTCTTTGTATTTTAAGTCTTGCAATTTAAGTAAATTCATTCTAATTTCTCTACATAATTTATCCATTTTTCATCTCTTCCACATCTATTTTTAATCTTAATTTACGCTCTAACTCCTTAAATCCTGCCTTATGATATAAATTTAAAGCTGCAACATTATTTTCATATACTTCTAAATTAAGATATTTTACATCCCTATCCATACACCATTTTTTAGCACTATTTATTAATTGAGTTGCAATTCCTTTATTTCTATATTCAGATTCCACATATAATCCATCTAATAAGGCTTCATGTTCAATCATCGGTCCATTATCAACAGTAGTTATTCTACAAAATAGATATCCAACTATAACTTCGTTATCTTTCGCAACTATAATCACATTCATAGAATTATTATAAAAATTTTCAAACCATTCACTAACTTTATAATTTTCATTTATATTTTCATTAAATTCTTTTTCACTTTTTATTAGCTTTGTTAATAATTCATTACATTTTATTGCTTCTTCATAATTATTTACAAATTCAATATTCATAAAATATCTCAACCTCTCATAAATTATTAGTATTATCTTATATTAAAATCAAAAATTTTTCAATACTATTAAAATATCGTACTTGCAAACAAAATACTGTTAATATATAATTCGCCAAAGGAGGTACTTATGATAAGTAAATTTTTAGAAGAAAATAATAAAAATATTATAAATAATATTTGCGATTTAATAAAAATACCTAGTGTTTCAGATGAATCTACCGCTACTGAAAATATGCCATTTGGTAAGAATTGCTCTGATGCATTAAACTATGTTTTAAATTTAGCCAATTTTATGGGATTTAGAACAAAAAATATAGATGGTTATTGTGGTTACATTGAATTCGGAGAAGGCATTGAATTGCTTGGTATTATAGGGCATTTAGACGTTGTCCCTGGTGGCGATGGTTGGACTAAATGTACACCTTTTAATCCTATTATCGAGAATAATAAACTATATGGTAGAGGTGCAATAGATGACAAGGGCCCTGTCATTGCAGCTCTTTATGCTATGAAATATGTAATGGAAACTATGAATGTACATAAAAGAGTTCGACTTATTTTAGGCTTAAACGAAGAATCCTCTTGGAAATGTATTGAATATTATAAATCTCATGAAGAACTTCCAACTTTAGGATTTAGCCCAGATGCTGATTTTCCGTGTATTTATGCAGAGAAAGGATTTCTAAATGCATTTATAGAATCAACATATTATTCATCTGAATGCATTATATTAAAAAGTTTAATTTGTGATAATGCAATTAATATAGTTCCTAAATATGCTGAAGCATCTATAGAAATAAAAGAAATGAACATGGATATTTTAGTTTCAACCATAAATGAATTAATTATTCAAAATAACTTTCACATTGAATTAGAAAATATTGATGAGCATTCTTTAAAAATAAAATCTTATGGAGTTGCAGCACATAGTGCCCACCCCGAATTAGGTGTTAACGCATTATCAAGATTAATAATTTTATTAAATAAAATTTTTTGTTGTTATGGAATAGAAATTCCGATTTTCAAATTTATTGATGAAAAAATAAATACATCATACAATGGAGAGCTACTTAATGCTAACTGTACAGATGAATCTGGAATATTAACATTAAATGTAAGCAACTTATCTTTTGTTAATAATACAATTTCAATCGGATTAAATTTAAGAATCCCTGCAACAATATATTCAGCAATTATAAAGCAAAAACTTAATGATGCAATTTTGGAATATACTGATATTACTATAAATTTTACTGATGAAAAGGAATCTTTATATATTTCTAAAAATGATCCTTTAGTTACTACACTTTGTGAAATATTCAATGAAGTTACTGGGCAAAATGCAGAGCCTATCACTATAGGTGGAACTACATATGCCAAGGCCTTCAAAAATGTAGTTTCATTTGGGTGTAATATGCCTGGAAAAATTGACTTATGCCATCAAGCTGATGAATATATTGATTTGCAAGATTTGTTCACTTCAATTGAAATTTTTATAAAAGCAATAAAAAAGTTATCTGAATAAGAGGTAGGAAACAAGAAACAGGAAACCGGGACGGTTCTAAATTCCACTTTTGTGGAATTTAAAACCGTCCCGGTTTCCACCCCGTTTTCTTTATTTTATTACTCCTAATATATGCTTTTCTTTTTCCACAATATCCTTAGAGATTTCATAACATTTTTTTAGATCTTCAACAGCAGTATTTCCAATGTTTTGATCATCTGCATGGATATACCCCAAAACATCGCCTTTTAAAACTTCATCCCCAATTTTTTTATTAATAATAATTCCAACTTTATTATTAATTATATCTTCTTTTTTGATTCTTCCTGCACCTAACATGCATGATATTAATCCAATTTTTTCATTATTCATCGATTTTACAAATCCTGATTGCTCTGAAATCACCGGAGTAATAAATTTAGCTTTTTCAAATTTTGAAACATCTTCAATATATGAAACATCTCCTCCTTGATTTTTCACAAGCTCTTTAAATTTATTTAATGCCTTTCCATTATTAATACTTTCCATTATTTTTTTCTTATTTTCCTCGATATCATCACCTTTACCTGCAAGTTTAATCATGTAACTTCCAAGTGTTAATACAATTTCTTTTACATCTTCTTGTATTTTTCCATTTAATGCTTCTACAGCTTCAATTACTTCTAAAGAATTTCCCACTGAATATCCAATTGGTTGATTCATATTTGTTAAAATGCATACAGTTTCTTTATTTGATAAATTTCCTATATCTATCATAGTCTTAGACAATTTTGTTGCATCTTCTATATTCTTCATAAATGCACCACTTCCAACTGTAACTTCTAAAACAATTTTTTCAGCACCAGCAGCTATTTTTTTACTCATAACACTAGATGCTATTAATGGAATATTATCAACACATGAAATTGTATCTCTTAATGCATATAATTTTTTATCTGCTGGAGCTAAATTTAAAGTTTGTCCCATCAAACTTATTCCAATATTTTTTACATTTTCAATAAATTCGTCTATTGAAATTTTTGTATTATACCCAGGAATTGACTCTAACTTGTCAATAGTACCTCCTGTAAAACCTAAACCTCTTCCTGACATTTTAGCTGCTGGAACACCTAAAGAAGCAATAATTGGTAATAAAATTAATGTGATTTTATCTCCTATTCCTCCTGTACTATGCTTATCTACAACTGTTCCAAGATCTGATAAATCTAATACTTCTCCTGAATTTGCCATTGCCAATGTTAGATTAGTTATTTCTTCCTTGTTCATTCCATTAATGTAAATTGCCATAACCAATGCAGCTGCTTGATAATCAGTAATTTTATCACTAGTATAACTTTCTATAAAATATTCTATTTCTTCTTTAGATAGCTCTTTTTTATCTCTCTTTTTTGCTATTATTTCTAATATATTCATTTGTAAATCCTCCATAAAAGTGGAAAAGAGAACCGTCCCCAATTCCATTTTTTTATTTTTCTATAATATTTTTAACAAAACTTAGTCTATGTAATGGACATAGTCCATTTTCTTTTATTGCTGCTATATGGCTTGCTGTTCCATATCCTTTGTGCTTTTCGAAACCATATTGAGGATATATTTGATCCCATTGGCGCATTATTCTGTCCCTTGTAACTTTTGCTATAATTGAAGCTGCTGCTATTGAATAGCTTTTGGCATCACCTTTTATTATCGATCTATATTGAACTCCACATGTATCTATATTTGTTAATGCATCAACTAATATAACATCTGGCTTTGTCTTTAATGATCTTACCGCTTCTGTTAATCCTGCTTTTGTTGCGTTTAAAATATTTATTCTGTCTATTTCTTTTTGATCTACAATTCCAACTCCATAAGCTATAGCTTCATTTATAATTTGATCATATAAAAGCTCCCTCTTCTTTTCTGAAACTTTTTTTGAATCATTTACACCTTCTATTATAGAGTCTTTTGGCATTATTACTGCTGCTACAACAACAGGACCTGCTAATGGCCCTCTTCCAGCTTCATCAATTCCGCAAACATATTCATAACCCTCTTCAAATACAGATTTATCTATTTCTTTTAATATTGTTAGTCTTTCTAATTCTTTTTCTTTCATTTGTATCCCTCTATTCTACACTATTATCTTTCTCTTGATCCTGATTTTGATTATCAATCTCTTCTAATATATTTGATACTTTGTACTCAACTTTGTTGTCTATTGTTATCCCCTTCGTATATATTATTTCCCCATCTTCATAATTTACAATATATAAATTGTCTTCAACATTTTTTAGCTCTGTCCTAATTCCCATTGTTTCAAAATCTTGTACTGCTAATATATAATATTTATCAAACTTACTTTCTTCTATTTCTATTGTTTTTAATAAATTTTTAATATCCTCATTTTCTGACTCTGAAACTTTTTTTCCAATAAAATCTTCTGTATTATCTTTTACATCTGATTTTCCCTTTATTAATTTTATCTTTGCTTGTACCAATAATAAATCTGTTTTTACATCATTATCAACTTTTTTAACAAACATTTCTTTGATATATTTAAATGCTACTACACCTATACAAATTATTATTGCAATTATTATTATAAATTTAAATGCTCTAAATATACTACTTCTCATATTTTTTGCACTTTTGTGCTCTCCTTTACTTTTTTTTGCATTATATAACAAATTATTACATCTAACAATATATAACTACTATATTTTTATCACGTTTTTAATTTAACATTAAATATCACGTAATTTATTCAAATTAATTTTCAAAAAATATTTACTCTGAATATTTTTTGAATTATAATTTCTAATATAAATAATCATTTGAAAGGGATGAAATTTATTATGGAAAATGATAATAATTCATTTAAAACTGTTCAAAATAGACAAAACAGTTATTCTATTCCTAAAGGAAAGGTAGGATTTATAAGAGGATTCTTAGTACCATTTGCTGCTGGTATTTTAGGCTCTTTACTAATTGTAGGAACTTGTATCTGTGTAGAACCTGTTAGAGAATTTATTGTTGATAAATTTTTTTTAGATGAAATTTCTTCATCTGAAAATGCTTCTAAAACAGAAAATCCATTATTTACAACATCATCAAATACTGCAATCTCACTAGAGCAATATTCCGGAACAAGTATTGCTGTTGCCAATAAAGCTTTACCTTCAGTAGTTGGTATAAAAGTTACTTACTCAGTATCTTCACCATATTATTCATATTATGGCATGTCTGCATCAACTGCTACAGCTACTGGCTCAGGAGTAATTATTTCTGATGATGGATATATTTTGACTAATAACCATGTTGTTGCATCTAGTAGCAAATCTTCATATTACCAAGTCAGTCAAGCAACAAGCATCTCTGTAACTTTATTTAATGATAGCACAGAATATGAAGCCAAAATTATTGGAACTGATACTCAAACAGATTTAGCAGTTTTAAAAATTGAAAAAACTGGTTTAACACCTGCTGAACTTGGAGATTCTGATAAAGTTCAAGTTGGTGAATTTGCTATGGCTATTGGAAATCCTTTAAATATGCCAAGTACCGTTACAGCTGGTATAATCAGTGCCAAAAATAGAGAAATTACATCTGATAATGTAACATATAAAGTAATTCAGACTGATGCTGCAATCAATTCTGGTAATAGTGGTGGTGCTTTAATAAATGCAGAAGGCAAAATTATAGGAATCAATACTTTAAAATTATCTGGCTCTGGAGTTGAAGGAATTGGTTTTGCTATTCCTATAAATGATACAATTAATGTATATAAACAATTAATTGAAAATGGAAAAGTTGCTAGACCTTATATAGGAATTACTGGAAGAGATTTAGATTCTGAAACAGCTAAGAGAAATAATTTACCTGAAGGAATTTATATAGTTTCTATCGAAGAATTCTCAGCTGCTGAAAAAGCTGGTATGAAAATCGGAGATGTTGTAACTTCTTTTGACGGAAAAGATGTAAAAACTGTTAACGAATTAAATGAAATTAAGAATTCCCACAAAATCGGTGATTCCGTTGAAATAAAAATTGTAAGAGATGGAAATGAAAAAGAGCTAACTATTGTATTAGAAGAAAATTCAACTAACAATTAACAATAAAAAAGTATTATTAATTACACTTTATAAGTGCATATTAATAATACTTTTTTTTATAATCCAAAACTTACACCTAATGCATTATTTATTTTACTCATTATCTTTGCATCATCTACATGGCCTATTTTTTCTTTTAATCTACTTTTATCTATTGTTCTAATTTGCTCTGCAAGCACTATAGAATCTGATTTTAATCCATTCTCTGTAGAATTAATTTCAATGTGTGTTGGTAGCCTTGCCTTCCCTCTTTGTGAAGTAATTGCTGCTGCAATTACAGTCGGACTATGCATATTTCCAACATCATTTTGTATTATTAAAACTGGTCTAATTCCTCCTTGTTCAGAACCAACAACAGGACTTAAGTCAGCATAAAACATATCGCCTCTTTTAACTACCATATTATTCACTCCCAATATTTCAATGTAAAAGTGCCCGTATATTAAAATCCGTTTTAGAGATATTAATTATTTGTTAATTTCTATCTCTGTATATAATATGTAGATTAAATCTTTTTTGTTATTATCTTGTACTATAAATTTTATAGGTTTTCCTGTCCCTTTTTCTAAATATAATTTTTTAGTATAACAATATTGATTATCTATATTTTTTAATTCCATTATTACACATTCGTTTTCTTCATAAACTTTAACTTTATCTAAATTATTTTTGCAATCATTAGAAAAAGAATTTAACCATAAAATATTTTCTGTTATATAGGGATAGTTCGTATACATCTTGCTTAAATTTAATTTTGTATTATTTATTTCTAAATTTCCATTTTTATAACTAATTTCTGTTCCCTCAATATTTTCTGGTTTTATAACTGTTTGCTTTTCATATTCACCTAATTTTACTTCTTGCTTCAATATATATTTATTTGTATTTTTATTTGTGTTAATTGTTACATCTAAGGTAGCTTTATACGAATTTATATTTAAAATATACTTTTGTACTTCTTCAACACTTTTGTTACTTTCATTATTTCCAATTTTAAAATTTTTATAATTAAAAATTATAAAAAAAATTGCAATAATAAAAAAAATTACGCAAATTGCTATAACAGCATTTTTCTTTTTCATAAAATACTTTCCTTTCTTTAAATCAATAAGCAAAACTCTCGCTTCGAATTCCAAATTTAAAGATTTTTCTGCAATATCGCTGTAAAACAGCTTGCTCTGTCCCTAAATATTGAAAACGAAACGAGAGCTTCCCCTCTGCTTCATTTATATTCATATTGATTTAAAGTATTCTTTCAAAGTATTAATTAAAACTTCTTTATCAGTTATTTGATTTATTTTATCTCTTATTTTGCTTGCGTCTTTTGTATTTTTAATATACCAACTTATATGCTTCCTCATTTCCATTATTGCTACTTTTTCTGGTTTATCTTCTAGCTCTAAATTGATATGCTCTAGTATTATATTTAATTTTTCTTCATTTGATATATTCATTTTTGTTTGATTATTTAAATAATCTTGCATTTCTTTAAATATCCATGGATTTCCTAATGAACCTCTTCCAATCATTATTCCATCCACACCTGTTTGCTTAAATATTTGCTTTGCATCTTCAACATTTTTTATATCGCCATTTCCAAACACTGGAATACTTACAGATTCTTTAACCTTCTTTATAATCTCCCAATCAGCTGTTCCTGAATAGAATTCTGATCTTGTTCTTCCATGTATTGTAATTGCAGCTACTCCTGCTTTTTCTGCTATTTTTGCCATTTCTATAGCTACAATATTATCACTATCCCAGCCTTTTCTAAATTTTACTGTAACAGGAACTTTTGATTTTTTTACTACTTCTTCTATTATTTTTTTAGCTTTTTCTAAATCTAATAATAGTCTGCTTCCATCACCATTTTTTACAACTTTTGGTGCAGGACATCCCATATTTATATCTATAATATCAGCATATTTTGACACGTATTCGGCAGCATATCCCATTGATTCTATGTCACTTCCAAATATTTGCACTGCTATTGGATGCTTTTCATTTTTCATATTTAGTAATTGCTTTGTTTTTAAATCATCATGAAATAATCCTTTTGCACTTATCATCTCAGTACATACTAAACCTGGATTAAATTTTTCACAAATTATTCTAAAAGCTCTATCAGTTATTCCCGCCATTGGCGCTAATATAATATTATTATCTAATTCTACATTACCTATTTTCAATTTTTTTACATACATATATTTTACCTATCAAAACTCACTTTACTCTACAAACATTGTTTTATTTCTTCTCGCACTTATATTAAGCAAAAGACCTATTAATATTCCATTTGTTAATAATGAACTTCCACCATAACTTACAAATGGTAATGGAACTCCTGTTATTGGTAATAGTCCCATTGTCATTCCTATATTTTCAACCATGTGAAATATAAATATTCCTGCTATTCCTCCTGCGATGTATGAACCTAAATCATCCTTAGCTGTTTTAGCTATTTTTATTGCTCTAACAATAAGTATAACATATACAATTATTACTGCTGCAGCAACAATAAATCCCATTTCCTCGCCTATCGCAGAATATATAAAATCTGTAGTTTGAGGATACAAATATCCTAGTTGTGTTTGGCTACCACTTTTTATTCCCATTCCAAAAACTTGACCTGAACCTATTGCTAATTTAGATTGCAAAACATTATATCCAGATCCCCTTGGATCTAAATTTGGATTCAAAAACACATCAATTCTTGTTTTGGCATGACTTGGTAAAACAAAAAAATACATCAAAGGCAATGCAATTAATACTATTAAAAAAAATCCAATTATATATTTTTTGTCTATACCTGAAATAATTAAAATAATAGCTGTAGCTAAACAAAATGCAATTGCTGTTCCATAATCAGGTTGTAAAACAATTAAAAAAACTGGAATACCAACGACTAATAAACACTTTAATAAATCAATTGGTTTACTAATTCGCTCTCTTCCTTGTTTTTGAACTTTTACAATTATGGATGACAAACTTATTATTACGCAAATTTTAGCAAATTCTGAAGGTTGAAATGATATTGGACCTATAATATACCAACTTGTTGCTCCATTTATTGGTTTTGTAAACATTACGCCTATCAATAACAATATCATTATTGCATACAAAATTTTTGAAGTTTTAGAAATTATAGTATAGTCAATACTTATTACAGTAATTATTATTGGAATACTTATTGCAAACCATAGTAATTGTTTCTTCAATTCAGTATAGTTCGATGAACCTGTTACTGAATATAATTCTAAACAACCTATAATTATTAAAACAATTACGCAAATTGCTACTGGCCAATCTATATTTTTTATAATTTTATTCTTCATAATAACCTAACCTTATTTATTTGAAGTCTCTCCATTTTTGTTTTCTTTTTTAGTTGTTTTTTCAGTATTTTTTTTAGTGCTGCTTTTCTCTTTATTTTCTGCGGCATTTGTGCTTTTAGCATTTTCTTTTTTTTCCGTATTTTCTTTTTTTGGCTCTTGTTTAAATTCAATTTTAGTAACATTTTCTTTTGAAGTAACTTCTTTTTTATCATTGCCAGAATTTTCTGTTATATTCTCACTTTTTTTATTTTCTTTATTGGCTTGATTAAGCTCTATTTTCTTTTCATTTTTTATAGAAACTATTGGAATATTTGCATATAAAGCTGGCGCACCATTTGTACCATCTTCATTAATTTGATTTGTAAATCTAACATCCATTTCTTGTTCATCAATATCTATATATTTTTTTATAACATCTATAATTTCTTGTTTCATTAAGTCTAAAAAATCAACAGATACATTTGCTCTATCTTGCATTAAAACTAAATGTAATCTTTCTTTTGCAGCATCTCCTGAAGTAGATGAAGGCAATAATTCTTCATCTTTTTTTCCCATTTTTTTAAAAAAGTTTATAAAATTCTCTAACATTTTTATCCTCCACTTTTGTAAAAACTATTTTTTTCTAAAAACATTCATTATCTTAGAAACAAAATTTTCATTTCTTCCAGGAATTGTTATTGCTATGTTTTCTCCCATTATTCTTTGTGATATTTCTAAATACCCTCTTCCTGAAGGAGATTTTTTATTTGAAACTGCTGGCTCTCCTTTATTTGTTTGAGTTATTATATATTCATCATCTGGAATTACACCAATTAATTCAATAGATAATAATTCAACAATATCTTCAATATCCATCATTTCACCTTTTTTAATCATATTTGGTCTAATTCTATTAATAATTAGCTCTGGATTTTTAATTGCAGATGATTCTAATAATCCAATAATTCTATCAGCATCTCTTATCGCTGATATTTCTGCTGTTGTTACAACTAATGCTCTATCAGCTCCAGCTATTGCATTTTTAAATCCTTGCTCTATTCCAGCAGGACAATCTATTAATATGTAATCAAATTCTGACTTTAATTTTTTAGTTAATTCTACCATTTGCTCTTCATTTATAGCGCTTTTATCTCTTGTTTGTGCTGCTGGTAATAAAAATAATTCATTAAAACGTTTATCTTTAATCAATGCTTGTCTTAATTTACATCTTTCTTCTACTACATCAACAATATCATATACTATTCTATTTTCAAGTCCCATTACAACGTCTAGGTTTCTTAATCCTATATCAGTATCTACAAGTGCAACTTTTTTTCCTGCTAAAGCTAATGCTGAACCAAGATTCGCAGTTGTAGTTGTTTTACCTACGCCACCTTTTCCTGATGTTATAACTATAACTTCTCCCATAAATCCTTCCTCCTTATGCTATTCTATATAGCCAAGACATTTGTAGACGCAAATTTTGTAATTTCTGCGTTGCTATATTTTATTTTTATAATTTAATAAAATACCTAGGCTATCATACCTCATTTTTCCCTAAATGTCAATGATTAATTGAGTTTTGCTCCATAAAATATTCATAAAAAATGAAAGTAGCATTGTGAACTTTTAACACTACTTCACACACTACTTTCACTTTTTATATTTTTTCTAACCATTCTAAATCTTTAATTTGAGAGCATCTAATACTGTAATCTTTTTCTGCAATTTCGGTTACTATTTGTTTTTTTCCCATTCCATACTTTTCGATAAGATTCCAATCAATTAACATTAAATTTTCTGTTGGATGACCTACTCCATGAGTTTTTTTATCCTTATATCCATCATTATTAGCTGTATAAGAAAAATGTACTTGATACACATATTTTTCGCAATCTATTTTATTCAATTTTCTTTCAAACATTTCCTCAATTGAAATGTCATACATATTTGCCTGACAATACATGTGACATATATCAAAACACATTTTACAATTTGGATGATTTATTTCTTTTACTAAATTCAAAGCTGTACATTCTTCCTTTTTTTCATTTACTAAAAATAAATTTTCAATTAATAATTTTACATTTTTTCCTTCTATTATTTTTAATAAATCTTTTATCTTTTCAATCGTCAATATTTTGTGATATGGCATTGGCCAATGAGTATGATAAATAATATTTAAATTAATATTATATTTTTCACTCATTTCAATACATTTTTTTAACTGCCTTTCAATTATTCCTTTGTTATATAATACTACAGCCTCTATATCGTATTCATTCAACGGTGGATGTATCGTTATTTCTTTTATCTTATAGCTTGAACACAATTCATTTATTGCTGGTTCAAAATCAATTTCTTTTGTTAAATTTTCATTCATAAAATACTGTATTTCCACTTTTTCAAATTTTTCAATAAACTTTTCAATTCCTCCCATTTGATATGAATATTCGCTTATCTTTGGCATTAAATCTAACATATAAAACATCCTTTCCAATATTTTTAAATAATTTTATCAAAAAAATTTTTAACTATCAATATCAAACTTTATTATAACGAAACTTCTATTATTTATTCACAAACAATTCATTCAAAAATTTTCACACTTTATTGACATTAAAAGTTCATAATAATATACTTACCATATATTAAATTAAGGAGGTAACGTTTTATGAACGATTTAATCGAAATAAGATGGCATGGACGTGGCGGTCAAGGTGCTAAAACTGCTTGTTTATTATTAGCAGATGCTGCATTTAACACAGGAAAGTTCATTCAAGGTTTCCCAGAATATGGACCTGAAAGAATGGGTGCTCCTATTACCGCTTATAATCGTATAAGTAATAATCCTATCACAATCCATAGCAACATTTATGAACCTAATTTTGTTGTTGTAGTTGATGATACTTTATTAGATAGTGTCGATGTTACAGCAGGATTGAAACAGGATGGTGCCATTGTTATTAATACAACAAAAGGTATTGAAGAATTAAAACCAAAATTAAAGAATTTCCAAGGTGGTATTTATACAATAGATGCCAGATCAATCTCAATAGAAGCTTTAGGAAAATATTTCCCTAATACACCAATGTTAGCTGCAATAGTTAGAGTAAGTGGTGTTATGTCTGATGAAGCATTCTTAAAGGATATGGAAGGATCTTTCAAACATAAATTTGCAAAAAAACCAGAAGTTATTGATGGAAATATGAAAGCTTTAAATTTAACATTAGAGCGCATTCAAAAACTTCAATAAATTATATATAAAAGGATTTTGAGGTCTGTCCCTTTTTCTCAAAAAGTGGAAAAGAGAACCGTCCCCATTTCCAGAAAGGAATGATTGAAATGAGTGAATTCACAAATAAAACACCAGCTAACGAATTATCTATTGGTGGTAATATTTATACTGCTGGTAATGCTAAGAATTTTAAAACCGGTGACTGGCGTTCATTAAGACCAGTTTTTATAGAAGAAAAATGTAAACAATGTGGCCTTTGCTTCCCTGTTTGCCCTGATGATTCTATACCTGTAAATTGCGAAGGGAAACGCGAAGACTTTAACTTTGATTATTGTAAAGGTTGCGGCGTTTGTGCTAAAGTTTGTCCTTTTGGTGCAATTGAAATGAGAGAGGAAGGTGATAAATAATGAGTATTAGAGAACGTTTAAGTGGAAATGAAGCTGCTGCTATTGCTATGAAACAAATTAACCCTGATGTTGTTGCTGCTTTCCCTATTACACCTTCAACTGAAATTCCTCAATATTTTTCTACTTTTGTTAATAACGGTCAAGTGGATACTGAATTTGTCGCTGTTGAAAGTGAACATAGTGCTATGTCTGCTTGTATCGGAGCTGAGGCTGCTGGTGCAAGAGCTATGACTGCTACATCTGCAAATGGACTTTCTTATATGTGGGAAATGATTTATATTGCATCTAGCTTACGTTTACCTTTAGTTTTATCTTTGGTTAACCGTGCTGTTTCTGGTCCTTTGAATATCCATAATGACCATTCTGATGCAATGGGAGTTCGCGATGCAGGTTGGATTATGCTATTTAGTGAAAATAATCAAGAAGCATATGATAATTTATTAATGGCTCATAGAATTGCAGAGCATACAGATGTTTTACTTCCTTTGATGGTTTGCCAAGATGGATTTATAACATCTCACTCTATTGAAAATATTGAATTACTGGAAGATGATGTTGTAAAAAAATTCGTTGGAACATATAAACCAGATCATTATTTATTAAATCCTAATGAAGCTATGGCAGTTGGTCCATTAGATTTACAAGCTTTTCTATTTGAGCATAAATACCAACAAGCTGAAGCTATGAGAAATGCAAAAAAAGTTATAGCTGATGTTGCTATTGAATTTGAAAAAATCACTGGAAGAAAATATAGTTTCTTTGAAGAATATAAAATGGAAGATGCTGAATATGTTGTTGTTTGTATGAATTCAACAGCTGGTACAGCTAAATATACTGTTGATAAATTGAGAGCTGACGGAATTAAAGCTGGATTACTAAAAGTTCGTATGTTCAGACCTTTCCCTGCTGAAGAAATAGCAGAAGCTTTATCAAAATCTAATATAAAATCAGTAGCTGTTCTTGATAAATCTGATTCTTTAAATGCTACAGGTGGAGCTTTATTTGAAGATATTACTTCTGCAATGTATGTTAATCAAAAAACAGTTCCAGTTGTAAGTTACATTTATGGTATCGGTGGACGTGATACAACATCAGATAATATTGAATCAGTATTTAATGACTTGCAAAAAATAAATAAAGATACAAAATTAGAAAATCCTTATAGATATTTAGGATTAAGAAAGGAGTAATTGAAAATGGCATATAATTTAAAAGAAGTTATGACTACAAAACCATCAAGATTTACAGCAGGTCACAGAATGTGTGCAGGTTGTGGTGCTCCAGCTACTGCTAGAATGGTTCTTCGTGCTTTAAAACCTGAAGACCACGCAGTTGTTTCTTGCGCTACTGGTTGTATGGAAGTTTCTACTTTTATCTACCCTTATACTTCATGGACAGATTCTTTTATTCACACTGCTTTTGAATGCGCTTCTGCCAATATATCTGGCGCTGAAGCTGCATATAAATCATTGAAGAAACAAGGAAAATTACCTGAAGACTATACTGCAAAATTCATCACATTTGGTGGGGATGGAGGCACTTATGATATAGGTATCCAAAGCTTGTCTGGTGCTATGGAAAGAGGTCATGATATGACTTATGTTTGTTATGATAATGGCGCTTATATGAACACAGGTATTCAACGTTCATCTGCAACACCAAAATTTGCTGATACAACTACAACACCAGCTGGTTCAGTTATTCCAGGGAAAATGCAATCTAGAAAAGATTTAACTAAAGTTATGGTTGGACATCATTTACCTTATGTTGCTCAAACAGTTGCTTTAAATAATTTTAAGGATTTATATGAAAAATCTGAAAAAGCTATCTATACAGAAGGTCCAACATTCTTAAATGTTTTGGCACCTTGCCCTCGTGGATGGGGTTATGCTACTGAAAATTTAATGGAAATTAATAAATTAGCAGTTGAAACATGTTATTGGCCTTTATATGAAGTAATTGATGGTAAATATGTAATTAATTACAAACCAAAAAATAAATTACCAATTGAAGAATTTTTAAGACCTCAAAGAAGATTTAAACATATGTTTAAACCAGGTAATGAATGGATGATAAAAGAATTCCAAGAAGAAGTAGATGCTAGATGGCAAGAGCTTCTTGATTTAGAAGAAATGACTAATAAAACTTCTGAAGAATAGTAAAGCAAAACGAGTATAAATTTAATTTATACTCGTTTTTTGTATTTAATATTATTTTGCATTAAATATATTTAAAAATCTAATCCAATAAATAAAATTAAGCTTCTTCAGGTGCTTCAACAGGACAAACTCCTGCGCATGTTCCACATGATATGCATACGTTTTCGTCTATTTCATATTTTCCATCACCTTGTTTTATGCAATCCATTGGACATTGTGCTGCACATGCTCCGCATCCTATACATTTATCAGTAATTTTGTATGCCATTTATTTCACCACCTTTCGTTTCTTACTTCTATCTATATTTCATCTTCCTGTTTATTCTTTGAATCCATTTTTTCTAGTTTTTCTAGCTCTTGAAGTTCCTTGTAGTTTTCTTTTTCTTCTTCATCTACAATATTTGTTTTAGCATCTTTTATAACTTTAATATCTTTTGCATCAAATTTTTTATAACAAAAATCTTCTCCATCTTTAATTTTTACTTTTACAATTTCTTTTAATATTTCTACACCTTCTACAATTCCTTCTCCAGATGAAGTTTTGACAATAGCCCCTATTTTAGGTAACCTAGCAAGTTTTTCTGAGTATGCTTCTTGTTCATATTTTAAACAGCACATTAATCTTCCACAATTTCCAGAAATTTTTGATGGATTTAATGCTATATTTTGCTCTTTTGCCATTTTTATTGATACTGTTTCAAAATTATCTAAAAAAGAACAACAACAAAGTTCACGTCCGCAAACTCCATTTCCGCCAATTCTTTTAACTTCGTCTCTTACTCCAATTTGTCTTAATTCAATTCTTGTTTTAAATACTGAAGCTAGCTCTTTAACTAAATCTCTAAAATCTATTCTTCCATCTGCTGTAAAATAAAATAGTATTTTACTTCCATCAAATTTATATTCAACATCTGTTAAATTCATGTCTAATTTATATTTTTGTATTTTCTCTTTACAAATTTTAAATGCTTCTTCTTCTTTATTTTTAAACTTCTTTTGAGATTCTAAATCTTCTTTTGTTGCAATTCTTATAACTTTTTTTAAAGGTGCTTCTAGTTTTTCTTCATCAATTTCTCTATTAGCAATAACTACCTTCCCTAATTCATCACCCATTGCAGTTTCAACTATAACATCTGCATTCTTTTCAATTTGTAAATCTTCAGGATCAAAAAAGTATATTTTACCAGGTTTCTTAAATCTAACCCCTATTATTTTTTTCATGTATTTCCTCCCAAATTTTAATCAACATATTATCTATGGACATATCATAATTACTACTATTCTTAATTTTATTTTTTGTTATTTGAATAACTTTCATTGAATTAATATATCCATTTACATTATAAGCATTATACCTTATTTTTTCAAAAAATAAAATATAAAAATAATCTAATATCAAATTTATTTCATCTTTATTTTCATAAAAAAATTGATTTTTGTTAAAAAATTCTAATTCATCCAACTTTTCAAGATTATTAACCAAATCTTTTACATTCTTTAGTATATCACTTTTTAATAATACTTTTTCGGCTTTACTAATACTTCCATCGCACAAATTAAATAAGGATTTGTCCATTATCATATCTTCATGCTTATGCTCTAAATAATTCATTAACACATCGTTATCAATTTTATTAAAAAATATTTTTGTACATCTTGATTTAACTGTTGGCAATATATAATTTTCGTTTGTTGCAACTAAAATTATTACAATAAATTCTTGAGGCTCTTCTAAGGTTTTTAATAAACAGTTTTGTGCTTCTGTTGTCATGCTATCTGCCTTATCTATAATATAAACTTTTTTTGTGCATTCTATTGGCTTTTCTAGTATTTTCTTTTGCATTTCCCTTATTTGATCTATTTTAATAGAATTTCCATCTGGCTCTATAAAAAAGAAATCTGGATTATTGTTTGAATCAAATTCTATACATGAATCACAACAATTGCATGGTATTTTTTCACTTTTATTATTGCATAGAATCATTTTAGCAAAATTCTTAGCAAACTCTTTTTTTCCAATTCCGTCAATTCCATAAAATAAATAACTATGTAATATATTCCCGCTTGTAACTGAATTTATTAAAGTTTGTTTAACTTCATCATTTCCTATTAATTCATCAAACCCCAATTTAACAATCCTCCATTATACCTTTCCAAATTTATTTAATGGCCACCATCTAAACAAGGCTTTACCTTCTATTCTTTTAATGGGTATGCAACCAAATTTTCTTGAATCTATTGATGCACTTCTATTATCACCTAATACATATACATAACCATCTGGAACTATAACATTATCATAAAATCCATCAAAAACCATTTCTGTTTTAGTTCCCTCTTCTAAATATTCTTCTTCTAGTAAATTTCCATTTAAATATACATTACCATTTTCTATTTTTATGTGATCACCTGATACCCCAATTACTCTCTTTATATAGCTTCTTTTTGAAATTCCTAAAGTTGCATACAATATTTTATCCATGAGACTGCTGGTATCTTTGTCATATTTTGCTACTGGATATTTTAAATTTACACTTTGTGCTAGATCTTCTGAAGGTGCTTCAAATGTAATTATATCGCCTCTGTCTGGTACCTTTTTAGAAATTCTTATAAAAGTTCCCATAAATAGTTTTTCTCCCGGCAATAATGTATTTTCCATTGAAATTCCTCTTACTGTTGTAGGCATACCTATAAAAGTTTTCATACAAAATACTATTAAAAAAGCCAGTAAAATACTATATAACCAACCTATTATATTATCTTTAATTTTTTCTTTCATTTGTACGTCTCCTAGCTATATTTTTCATGAATATTATAGTATAAATATTAACTGTTTTCAATATTTTCTCTATTTTTAGCTGGTATTCTTATTACTACTTCTGTACCTTTTCCATATTCACTTTTAATATCTATACTTCCATTATTTTGCTCTATTATCTCTTTTGCTATTGCTAATCCTAATCCAGTTCCACCTAGCTCTCTTGTTCTTGCTTTGTCCACTCTATAAAATCTTTCAAATATTCTTGGAAGATCTTCTTCTGGAATTCCAATTCCATTATCAATAACTTTTATATATGCATCATTATAAACAAATCCTACATATATTTTAATATTGCCATTTTCTGGTGTATATTTTACACTATTTGTTAAAATATTAATAATTACTCGCTCTAACCCAAATTTATCAGCTTTAACTAATGGAACATCTGCTGTTACAAAACATTCAATTTTATGTTTTTTCTTTTCAATCTCCATTTGCACATTTTGTATACAACTTTTAGTTAATTCTCCTAAATCGATTTCTGTAATTTCTAATTTATTTTTGTTTGTATCATATCTTGATAATGTTAATAAATCAGTAACAAGCTTTGCCATTCTTCTTGATTCTGTAGATATTACACTTAAAAATTGATTTTGCGTTTTTTTGTCATATTCATCTTCCATTAATGTATCAGCATAACCAATAATTGATGTTATTGGTGTTTTCAATTCGTGGGAAACATCAGCAACAAACTCTTTTCTCATATTATCCAGTTTAACATGCTCTGTAATATCTTGTAATAGTATTATAATTCCGTTTGGTCTATTTTTTATATCTTTAAATGGTGCAAAATATACATTTATATATTTCTCATTTATATATACCTTTTGCTCAAATGAAGTTAAATCATCTAAATAAACTATTTTTTCTAGATTTACATCTAAATTAATTTTATTGAAAATTTTATTAAAAGAATTATCTTCAGGTTTCAAATCAAAAAAATTAATTGCTGCTGGATTTATATATGTTAAATTTCCATCTATATCGAAAGAAATAACACCATCTTTAATATGTAATAAAATTGCTTCAACCTGATTTTTTTGCTTATTTGCAGTTTTAATATTACTTTTTATCTCTTCAGTCATATCATTAATTGTTTTTGAAAATTTATCTTCAGATGCTTTTTTTCCTTCATCTAAATACTTTATTGTTTCCTCAGAATCTTCATCAATTTTACCTGTTTTATTTACAATTTCTGAAAATGGCTTTGTTAGTATTTTTAATATACAATCTACAGTTATAATAATGCATATTGAAAAAAGAATAATTGTACCAATCCAAATAAGTATATAATTATGCAAATTTTCTTCTGCTATATTTTTCATATTTATAAAATTATTAAGTGATATTAATATCGTTCCTATTAATATAATTATTGATGTTACTTTTAACTGAATATTTTTCATCGAAATACATTCCTCTCATGTAAAAAAATTACAATTTTTTTATTAATAAAAAAAGGAGAACATTTCTTTATTATAATGTTCCCCTTTAAAATTGTCTATTTTGAAGCTATATAATAACCAACACTTCTTTTGGTTATTAATATTTTTGGAGTAGATGTATCTAGCTCAATTTTTTCTCTAATTCTTCTTACTGTTACATCTACAGTTCTTATATCTCCATAATATTCATAACCCCATACTTTTTCAAGTAAGGTTTCTCTTGTTACTACTTGACCTGGCTGATTTGCTAAATATTTTAATACTTCAAATTCTCTTAAAGTTAAGTCAATTATTCTGCCTCTAACTTTTACTTCGAATTTTTCTGTATCTATAATTAATTCACCAATTTCTATTAAAACACTTTCTTTTTTAGGATCTTCACTATATTCTACATTTTGAGTTTGAGCCTCTGCTTTTCTTAAATTAGCTTTTACTCTTGCCATTAATTCTCTTACACTAAATGGCTTTGTTATATAGTCGTCTGCCCCTAATTCTAAACCTAATATTTTGTCAATCTCTTCATCTTTTGCAGATAATATTAAAATAGGCACATTTAATGTATGTCTTAACTTTTTGCATACAGTTAATCCATCTATTTTAGGAAGCATAATGTCTAATAAAATTAAGTCTGGTTTTTGCTCTGTTGCAATTTTTATTGCTTGTTCTCCGTCACTTGCTTCCAAAGTAGCATAGCCTTCTTTTTTTAAATTATATGTCAAAATATCCACGATTGGTTTTTCGTCATCTACTACAAGAATTGTTTTCTTTGTTTCTTCTACATTATTTTTTTCTGTAGAATCTGCATTTTCAAAATTTAATTTTTGTTTTAAATTCTCTTTCTTATTTTCCACCAAAAAGCCCTTCCTTTCTCATTTCAAGACTTATAACTTTTGATATTATATTTATATCATAATAACTAATTTTGTACAAGTTTTTTTGAATAATTTTGTCATATTTTTGAAATATTTTTGAAATATACTTGAAATATTTTAAAACCAAAAATCAAAGAGCGTTAATTAACGCTCTTTGATTTCCTTTTTAGATGACATGGTAGTCAAGTACCACACCATACCGAAACTTACTAATGCTACGATAATCAACGTGATGATAAATGTGTAAAGCACTGGAGCTGCCTCTGACAGTTGTATGAATTTTTTCCCTGTAGTAGTAAAACTATCATTGTATGCAATAACTGCATACAATTCCAATGCCACCGCTGCTCCAAAAGTCACATTAGTAATCCTCCATAAAGTACGAAGGGTTTTCCGAATTTTCTTTGTTTTTTTCATTTTTTTCTCTCCTCTGTTATTTATTCGGAACTAATTGGTTAACTATAATAATTATACCATTTTTGGCTTTAAAA
>JAZUKV010000031.1:0-17815 GCA_045643465.1 Clostridia bacterium
TTAGGATATAATAGAAAAGAAGAGGTATTAGAATTTAACAATAAACGCTCTTGTGGTTTATGGTTACTTTTAATAGGATTAGTGTTAGCAATTTCACTTGCATGTGGAGGAGATTTTTATATTAATCCTTTTGTTTTTATGGCTGGATATTACATTTGTTTTTACATAGCTAATATAAACAAAAAAGTAAGACAACATTTTTCAAACGGCAAATTTTCAAAATTCCAAATCAAAATAGTATATATTTCAATTGCATTACTATTTATACTAATGTTTTTAATCGCTGGACCTTTTTTTGCAGGATTTAGATGGAAGTTTATATGGTTGGGTGTGTTATTAGCAACTGGAATACATTTTTTTATTTTATACTATACACATGGTAAATCAATGTTATTGATAGGATTTCTATGCTCAATTAATGCAGTTTTAGGATATATCTTAAAAGATGTGCCATTTGTTTATTTTGGAGCTGTAGATGCTATAATTAAAATATTATTTGGGTTATATTTATTGTTTTTATCAAAACCAAGTACTTCAAAAAAATATATTAAATAAAAAAACTTTAACAGGAAAAAGAAAGATACATATTAGTAATACGCTTCTAAACGCATTAAAGAACTACAAGAAGAAACAAGCTTATTGCAAGAAAGTTTATGGTAATTCATATAATTACTACCATCTTGATGAATTTAGTATTTACAAAGGAAAATGGAATATGCAATGGAACAGATATAACTAGATATCCTTTTAAAATTATTCATGATGAATTAGGAATAAAGAAATGTAGATTTTATGATTTAAGAGGTAGTTATGCAACCAGTATATTATATAATAAGGTACAAGAAAAATTACAATATTTATGAAAAATAGAGCAGGAATTTTATTGCAAAGTTTCTGTTCTTGTCATATAATTAGATTATACAGAAAAATAGTAATATGTATACAAAAATAGAAATAGTGAAAGGATGATTTTATGAAAGAGTTTATTTTGGATGGAAATAATTTTGATAGTTTAGAAGGATTTTACAATGAAATTGATAAATTATTAACAAAAGATTTAAGTTGGAAAACAGGACATAATTATGACGCATTTAATGATTTATTACGAGGAGGATTTGGAGTCTTTGATGAAGGACCTATATTAATTAAATGGTTAAATTATAACAAGAGCAAAAAAGATTTAGGAAATGAAGTGATTTTGCAATTATTAGAAATAATATTGGATTTTAATAATTCTGGTCATGAATGTAGATTAGAACTTTATTAATTTAACTTTACAATTAATGAGTGAAAATAGTAATTTTCTTGATTGATGTCAGTATGTTACAATCGATTATGAGATTATTTTAGAGATGAAAGGATTGAAAGTATGAAAGGTACATGGAAAGCAATTGCTTATTTTGTTCTGTATTTTGGAGTAACAATGATTTTACAAATGCTGTTATCTATAGTATTTATGGCAATAGGTGTAGCGAATGGTCTTAATGAAGAGTCTTTGATTATGGAGTTTGCAAACAATAATAGTTTGGGAATGACAGTTATTTCGGGTATACTGACTGTGGGGGTTCTGTATCTAGTTTTCAAGCTTCGCAAAAAGCAAGTTAAGCAAGAATGGAAACTTAATCGATTTAAAATTAAAAATGTTGTTTTAGCATCTGTAATAGCATTTTCATTCTCATTCTTGTTTGCTTTATGTACATATAACGTACCTATGGAAAACTCAATAATGATATCCAAATCAGTTGATTTTTATAACGAAAGAGTTCCACTGTTTGGGACTATAATGATGGTGGCTAATTTATTAGTAATAGCTCCTATTGCAGAGGAAATTGCACTAAGAGGAATTGTTTATACAAGAGCTGAAAAGACCACAAATGCAGTAACAGCTATTATAGTGAGTTCTATCTTATTTGGACTAATGCATTTCATGGCAGGTGGAATTGTACTGGTAATTGGTGCAACACTAATGGCATTGATTTTTGGCTATATATTCTATAAGTTTAAGTCTTTATGGGTATGTATTATAGCCCATGCTGTTGCGAATTTGCCAGATTTTATTCTTTATAATAAGCCAGATATTTCGGGTGGTATATTCTGGGGAGTAGTAATATTTTTTCTATGTGTGTTTATTGCAGGTGTGTTTGTTATTCAAAAAACAACTCAAAATGATAAAGTATAGTCACACCAAAATTCAGTTTGCCAGAGTGAGAAATTACAATATTTATGAAAAATAGAGCAGGAATTTTATTGCAAAGTTTCTGTTCTTGTCATATAATTAGATTATACAGAAAAATAGTAATTTGAGAGGGAGTGATTGAATTGAAATTAGTTAAGAACACTATATTATATTTATTACTTTTGATAGTAATGATTGTAGGTGGAACTGCAGTGTTAAAAATATTTGATTTACTTTTAAAATTAGGATATGAAAATATTTGGTTGTCTGGATTTAAAGTAGGATTTATTGCTTGGATTGGTATGATAATTAATGAATATTATCATTTTATTAAAGATAATAAGAAAAATAATAAGTAATTGATAAATTACAATATCTATGAAAGTAGAGCGAAAATTTTATTGCAAAGTTTCTAATCTTTTTATATAATTGGAACATAACAGAAATAATTATGGAGGATAGAAATAATGCTAAAAGATATGAATAATAAAAATTATATAAAAAATCAAAATTATTATAATAAATGTAATTCAATTATAAATAATGATATACTAAAATTATATTATCAATTTATTCACTTAAAAAACATATATAGACAAGGTTGGTTAACTAGTTTGCTTGGAATGGATTATGAAAGCAAAATTGAGTCTGTAGCTGATCATAGTTGGGCTGTAACAATATTAGCTATGTCTATTATTGAAAAATATGGTTTGAATCTAGATATTTCAAAATGTTTGAAATTATCATTAGTACATGAGTTAGGAGAAATATATGCTGGAGATTTTATTCCAAATCAAATTAATAAAGAGCAAAAACATAAATTAGAAGAAAATGCTGTAGACAAATTATTTGAAAATATTGAATTTGATAATGATTTTAAGTTGTTATGGCTAGAGTATGAAAATAAACAATCAGAGGAAGCAAAATTCATAAAACAGGTTGATAAATTAGAATGTATCTTACAAGCAGGTGCTTATGGATTAAATTCTAAATATATAAAAGGTGCTGATGACATTACAATACCTTGCTTAAAAGAGATTTTAAGTGAAGTGTATGAAATAACAGAAAATCAAGAACTACCGCTTTGTCATAGAAAATAAAAAGGTATCTAAAATTACAATTTTTGCGAATAATTGTCTACTAAAATTTATAATTAAAAATATAGTACACAAAAAATATTTGACATATTACAAATATAATTGTATATTATGTGTAGCAGATGTCATTGATTAACAACTAGAGTTAAGTGTGTGGTAGCATTTAACTCTTTTTATTTTGAGAAGAAGCAAAGAGTGGTAGATCTTTGCTTCTAAGATTATTACTAATTTTAAAAAAATTTTATAACTCATCTTCATCTTCCATTTCATTATCAACAAGCTCTTCAAATTTAATTTGTTTATCTATATCCATAAACGTATTTGTTTCTTTTTCAAAATCTCGTATAAACTCATCCTCTGACGATACAGAGAATTTATTACATATCCATTTAATAAATTTATTTAAAGTATTTTCAATAGTTTTAATTGCTTTCTTTAGATAATAATTTTCATTTTCTAATTTATAATTTTCTCCTTTATATTCCATATTAATTTTTCGTAAATGACTATTTTCAGTTTCAAGCTTACTAGCTTTTTCAACAGCAGTAACATGTTTATTTAATTCAGTATGTAATTTAATATTATCTTCACATAATTTACTTATCAGTTCATCTTTGGGTTTTATAATTTCTTCTTGTATTTTTTTATCTCTGTTTAATGTTAATTTATTAAATTCTGAAATAGTAGGCGTTTGAGGTACCTCAATTTTTATATCATTAAGTACAGTCTTTGAATTTTCAAAGTTGGTTATATTTTTATAATCTTCTACTGATAGATGAACTCTTTCTGTTGTATTACCTCGTTCTAAGTCAAATCCATTTTGAACCATATATTCATAGAAAGCATCCTGCAATCTACGATAACTATCTTTTTCTTTCCAAAATTCACTACAAGCAATTTTATCTATTTCATTTCCTTTTTTGTCTATTGTGTGAACTACTGGGATAAAAAGTAGGTGCATATGTGGTGTTTCCTCGTCCATATGCACCTTTGCGGATAGAATATATTTTTCTTTTAATTGTTTATATTCGCAAACAAATTTATAAGCGGTTTCAAAATATCTTTTAGTTTTATCTTCTCCAATAGCTTCAAAGAATGATTTATCAGATGTGATTATGTATTCACAAGCAATATTGCTTACATTTTTTATTTGACCTTTTAAATTGTATTTGTCTTTTATATAATCAAATTCTTTTTCATAAGTGTGGGTACAATCTTTTAGTGAATAGTTTAAATGTGTTTTTGTTCTATCAATATTCTTGTTGGAATAGTTGTGATTTTTCCTTTCGTTGTGTCTGTAAATTCCTTTTAAATTTTCTCTTTTGTATTTCTCATTTCGAATTATTGCGTAACTCATATTATCAGCTCCTTTCAAAAAATACTTTTCTCTTTAATTAAAATTGGTAACTTATTTCGAAGTATTGTAACACACTACAACACTTTTGACCTGAGGCAAAAGTGTTAGTGTGGCAGGAACGTATTTCCTGCACCTTTTTCAAAAATTGCTTGATTGCAATTTTTGGAATAACTAAAGTATGCTTATTGCAACTTTAGTTATTAATATAATTTTGCAAATTGCAAGATTATATGGGGTCTATCGTAACAATAAAAAATCGCTCTAGATTTTTGAATCTAAAACGATTTTTTTATTGTATTTCAAGCATTATTTATCCAACTCCTCAAACATTTCATCAACGTTATTAAATGATTTACTTATGTTTTTTCCGTTTTTTACATCTTCTAATGCTTGAATTGTTTCTGCGTTTAATTGTGGCTTTTTTATTTCGAAAGGTATGCCATCATTTAATATAACTTGTTTTAAAAATACATTAACAGCATCTGTAATTGATAATCCTAAATCTTGCAGTGTTTTTTCTGCTTTTGCTTTTACATCTGGTGCTATTCTTATGTGTAATGTATCTGTTTTAGTCATTTTAACCACCTCCATAACTTATTATATGTATTGTATCACATTTAATACACAAAATCAACACATTTATTTATAAAATGCTATTTTTTAACAGAAATAAATCATTTATTAAATCAACTTATGTACAAAATAAGCAATCATACCAACAAAATTTCCATTTGGATAGTATCCGCACACACACCACATGGTTGGGGAGTATATCCACAAGCAGCAGCGGGGTTCCCATTTACAGCATCAGTTTTAGCAGTAAAAGGAGATCCAATTGCAGATTTACAAGAAGATTTAGCAGCAGAGCAAAAAGCAAGAGCAACTTATGAAAAATTAATAGATTTATCTTGTGATGATCCAGATGTATTAGATCCACTTTATTTCTTAAGAGAAAGAGAAGTGGTTCACTTCCAAAGATTTGGAGAAGCCTTAAGAGGAGTACAAGATAAATTAGCAGAGAAGAAATGCTATATGAATAGCATTGATAGATAGAAAAAAGTTAAAAGATGTTTAATTTTAATAAGATTATTAGTTAATAGAATTATATTGACTGATAGTCTTTTTTGGTTGTATGTGATATAATGTATATATTTAAGAAATTAAATAATAAAATCAACTAAAATTAACTAGATTTGTTAAAGATGATTGGTTGTTAAAATGGATTACACTAATTATAATAAAAAATGTGGGAGGTAAATTATGGAAATACAAATAAGCGAAAATTTAAAAAAATTACGTATTAGAGACAAAAGAACTTTAGAGGACATTGCAGAAATTATAAATGTTTCAAGACAATCAGTTTCTAAATGGGAATCAGGAGAATGTTATCCAGATATAGAAAAATGTGTTAGATTAGCTAAGCTATATAATGTATCATTAGATGCATTAGTTAATAAATCAATTGAAGAATTGATTTACGAAGAAAATAAAGATGAAAAATATTTTTTTGGATTAACGAAGTTAGATAAAAATGGAGCTATACAATTACCACCCAAAGCAATAGAAATATTCGAAATTACCACAGATGATGCAATTCTTGTTGTTGGAGATAAAAAACAAGGAATTGCACTAGTAAAATGTGGCAATGAAAATAATTTCATCGATAATTAAAAAAGAAAGGAGCTGTTATTATGGAATTTGTAAGATTAAATTATGACAATAATAAAATGACAAATGCAGAACTTAAAGGTCATCAAGAAGTAATCATAGAATATGTAGAAAAAGGATATAAATACATTGGATTTATTCCAGTCAGCTTTGGACCAAGCGGAAAGACATTAGCAATTGATTTAGTATTTGAAAAAAAATAAGAGTTTATTATAACTAAATAAAGAACTGATTTTAAAAAATCAGTTCTTTTTATTTACTGAAGATTTAAATGTATGTAAAAAATAATTAAATAAAATACTGGTAAAAATTTTTAAAAATACTTTCTTTTTTTTGAAACTATGATATTATTATTATGCATAACAAAAAAGTTATAGCAGGAAAACGTAAAAAGGAGATAAAACAAATGGAAGTAAACGAAGAAAAAAGACAAAAATTTATTGAATACGCAGGAAAAAGAGTAAATAATGTAATGCATGACATTCAAATATTAGAGCCAATGTCAAGAAGCACTTCATACGATTTTACCAAACAAGATCTAGAGGAAATGTTTGCAGCAATGGAAGAATGTTTAAATACAACAAAGAAAGAATTTTACAAAAAATTTGAAGAAAAAGAAGCTAAAGTAGCAAGAAAAACATTTACATTTGGTGCATCATCACTTACTACAGCTGTTTCAGTAGATAATATAGAATCTCAAATAGATTCTACAAATGAAGTTAATAGTGAAGTATCAGCAATATCAGAGAATATAGCTGAATAATATAAATTTTGTATAAGACAGATATATATGAATATAACATATATGTCTGTTTTTTGCTGTAATAAATTAAAAAAGTAAAAATATTTTTGGTAATAATATGTTCAAAATTATGAAAATAAAGTAAATTTTTCATCTTTTTTCAAAAAAAGGGTGCAAATTTTATTATATCTATGATAAAATGCAAAAGTAAAATAAAAAAAGGAGTGTTAAATCTTATGTCAGAAATTAAATATAAAAGAGTTTTATTAAAATTAAGTGGAGAAGCATTAGCAGGAGAAAATAAAACAGGAATATCAGCAGAAGTATTAGATGATATAACTAATCAAATAAAAGAAATGGTTGAATTAGGAGTTCAAGTTGCAGTAGTTGTTGGGGGTGGAAACTTCTGGAGAGGCAAATATGGATACAATATGGAAAAAACAACATCAGACCATATGGGAATGCTTGCAACAACAATTAACTCATTGGCATTGCAAGACGCACTTGAATCTAAAGGAATTTATACTAGAGTTCAAACTGCTATAGAAATGAGAGAAATAGCAGAGCCATATATAAGAAGAAAAGCCGTAAAACATTTAGAAAAAGGTAGAGTTGTAATATTTGCTTGTGGAACAGGAAATACACATTTTACAACAGATACAGGAGCAGCATTAAGAGCAGCTGAAGTAAATGCAGAAGTTATATTAGTAGCTAAAACAATTGATGGAGTATATTCAGCAGATCCAAAGATTGATCCAAATGCAATTAAATTTGATCAAATTTCCTATATGGATGTATTAAATAAAGACCTTAAAGTAATGGATGCAACTGCTATTTCATTATGTAGAGAAAATAATATACCTTTAGTAGTATTTGCAATGAATGAAAAAGGTAATATGATTAAAGCTGTAAAAGGTGAGAAAATAGGAACATTAGTAACTGACTAAGATTTTTTAAATTTTATAATAAAAAGAAGGGAAATGAATATTATGAATTATGATACTATAATAGAAAGAATGGAAAAAACTGTAACTGTTTTTGAAAACAATTTAGCAGAAATAAGAGCTGGTCGTGCAAATCCAGCAATTTTGAACAAGGTAAAGATTGATTATTATGGAGTTCCAACTCCAATATCACAAGTAGCTGGAATTTCAGTTCCAGAAGCTAGAATGATAGTTATCCAACCATGGGATACAAGTGTTTTAAAAGAAATAGAAAAAGAGATTTTAAAAGCAGATATAGGAATTAATCCAAATAATGATGGAAAAGTAATCAGATTAAATTTTCCAGAGCTAAATGAAGAAAGAAGAAAAGAAATTGTTAAAAATATAAAGAAAATGGCAGAAGATGCTAAAGTAGCTATCAGATCAATAAGAAGAGATGGAATAGAAGAATTTAAGAAAAAACAAAAAGATTCTGAAATTACAGAAGATGAGCTAAAGATGGCAGAAGATGAAGTTCAAAAAATTACTGATAAAAATATTAATGAAATTGATAAATTATTAGAAAATAAAGAAAAAGAAGTTATGAGTGTTTAAAAATTTACGGAGGAATCAAATGAATTTTAAAGAAGAGCTAGATAATTACATTAATTTGATTAATGGCGAGTTACAAAAATATATAAATACAAAAGAATGTCCGGAATATATTTTAAATGAGGCAAAGGGATATAGTTTAATGGCAGGAGGAAAAAGACTACGTCCTATTCTAATATTGGCAACATATGCTCTTTTTAAAAGTGACATAGAAAGATGTTTTGATTTTGCAGTAGCAATAGAAATGGTGCATACATTTTCTTTAATACATGATGATTTACCAGGAATAGATGATGATGATTATCGTAGAGGAAAATTAACAAATCATAAAAAATATAATGAAGCTACAGCAATATTATCAGGAGATTCATTACTAAATAATGCATATAAAATAATAATTGAAAATATTGGTAAATCTGAAGGAATAGATAAAGAACAAAAGATAGCTTGTTTATATGAATTGTCATATGGAATTGATAGAATGATTGCAGGTGAATATGTAGATACTGAATATGAAGGAAAACAAATATCAAGTGAATATTTGGAATATATGCATGAAAATAAAACAGGAGCATTAATTGTTGCTCCTGTAAAAATAGGTGCGATATTAGCTGGGGCTAATGAATATGATATCCAAAGGTTATGCAAATATGCAGAAAAAATAGGATTAGCTTTTCAAATAAAAGATGATATATTGTCTGAAATAGGAAATCAAGAAGAGCTAGGTAAACCAGTAGGAAATGACAGAGAAAAGGGGAAATGTACATATGTTACTAAATATGGATTGGATGTTGCTCAAAAAATGTTAGATGATATAATTACAGAAGCAATAGATATAATGAAAGATTACGATAAAAATAGTGAATTTTTAATTGAATTAGCACGATATATTAAAAATAGGAATAAATAAAGAGGAGTTTTATATGGACAATGATACTAATAACATGCCACAACATATTGCAATTATAATGGATGGAAATAGAAGATGGGCAAGAGAGCAAAAAATTAATATATCTGATGGACATAAAAAAGGAGCAGATACGTTAGAAAAAATAGCAAAATATTGTAATAAAATAGGTATAAAATTTTTAACAGTATATGCTTTTTCAACAGAAAATTGGAAAAGAAGTAAAGAAGAAGTAGGGGCACTAATGAGCCTACTTAGATTATATCTAGAAAGATTTTCCAAAAAAGCAGATATAGAAAATATTAAAATCAAAGTACTAGGTGATATTGAAGTTTTAGAAGAAGGATTAAAAAAATCCATAAAAAAAACAATTGAAAGAACTAAGAAAAATACAGGATTAACATTAAATATTGCTTTAAATTATGGAGGAAGGGCTGAAATAACAAAAGCTATTCAAAAAATAGCAAGAGACGTAAAAAATGGAATAATAGATCCATTAGATATCACAGAATCCACAGTAGAGGCTAATTTGTATACTGCAGGTCAACCTGATCCAGATTTATTAATTAGAACAAGCGGAGAGCTTAGAACAAGTAATTTTTTACCATGGCAAATTGTATATTCTGAGTTTTATTTTATACAAAAATATTGGCCAGACTTTGGCGAAGAAGATGTTGATGATGCAATAAAGATTTATCAAAAGAGAAATAGAAAATTTGGAGGGAAATAATGAATTTTAAAAGAGTTGTTTCAGGATTAATTGGTTTTCCATTAGTTATATTGCTTTTTATATTGGGAAACAAATATGTAATAGATGTAGCTATAACTGCATTAGCAGTTTTAAGTATATATGAATATACCAAATGTTTTAAGGATACAAAAAAGGCAAAACCGATATCTTGGATTTGTTATGCTGCATGTGCATTCATACCACTATTACATATAATACCAAATGAATATTTAGGTTTTATAATAGCGTTAGCTATTCCAAGTGTAATATTAATATTGTTTTTGCATATAATTATTAGTAATTTAAAATTTACAATAAAGGATATAGCAGTAACATTTTTCGGAATAGCATATATTGTTTTATTTTATTCTTTTGTAGCATTAATATATGGTGCTGACAATGGAAAATTCTATATTTGGTATGCTATATTACCAGCTTGGGGAACAGATGTATTTGCATATGCTGTGGGTAGGAGAATTGGAAAACACAAGTTTAGCCAAATTAGTCCAAATAAGTCTATAGAGGGCTGCATAGCAGGTACTTTAGGTGCAATAGCTGTATCACTAATATATACATGTATCATTAATAATTGTTTTAATTATACAGTAAATTATATTATAGTTGCTGCTATAGCATTAATATTAAGTGTAATTGGTCAAGTAGGAGATTTTGCAGCATCTAGTATTAAAAGATATACAGGTGTAAAAGATTTCGGAAATTTAATTCCAGGTCATGGAGGAATATTAGATAGATTTGATAGTTTAATATTTATAGCACCATTTGCGTATTTCTTAATAATGTTACTATAACATAGGAGGAAAAACTTTTGATTAGTTTTTTAATAAGTACTTTAAAAATAATAATTTTATTAGGCTTTTTAGTATTTATACATGAATTTGGACATTTTTCAGTTGCAAAGCTATGTAAAGTTAAGGTAAATGAGTTTGCAATAGGATTTGGACCAGCAATTTTAAAAATCAAAGGAAAAGAAACAAGATATGTACTAAGATTACTTCCATTAGGCGGATTTGTTAGCATGGAAGGTGAAGATTCAAAATCAGAAGACGAAAGAGCCTTTAATAAAGTAAAAATAAGAAAAAGAATTGCTATTGTAGCTGCAGGTGGTCTAGTTAATATATGTTTTGCATTAATTGCATATTTGGGATTACAGGCAATATATCCAAATAATATTACTACAGAAGTAGATTATGCTCTTCCTGGATATGCAGCTGAAAATGTAAATATACAGCAAAATGATATTATAGAAAAAATTAATGGAAAAAAAGTGTATACACAATCAGATATATCAAAGCTTGTATCAGAATCAGAGGGTAAAGAGCTAGTCCTTACAATAAATAGAAATGGGAATAAAATGGAGCAAAAAATTATTCCTACTGAATATTTGTATAATTGTACTGGATTTTGTTTAGAGTCTGAATATGATACAACAATTAAAGCATTTGATAAAACAAGCGTAGAAAATCAAGGCTTTAAAGTTGGAGACAAAATAATAGAAATAGATGGTCAAAAAATTGAAAATGATTCTAAAAAGTTATCTGAATTATTACAAGACACAGAAAAAGATACATTTGAATTATTAATTTTAAGAAAAGGTAAAAATATTAATATTTCAGTTACTCCAATCAAAAAAATGAAGTATATGCTAGGTATTAATTTTAAAAAGGCAGATAAAAACTTAAAAAATAATTTATATTATGCAGCTATAGAAACAAAAGATTTTTCTTTTTCAATAATAGATAATATAAAAGAAATTGTTTCTGGAAAAGTAAGTAAAGATGATTTTATGGGACCAGTTGGAATTTCAAGTGCAGTTTCTAAAACGAATGGCATAAAGGAATTTATCTATATGCTGGCATTAATTTCTTTATCATTGGGTGTAACAAATTTACTACCATTTCCACCTCTTGATGGAGGCAAAATCGTATTTTTAATAATAGAAGCAATTAGAAAGAAACCTTTAAAAGAAGAAATAGAAGCAGGAATACAGATGGTAGGCTTTTCAATTCTAATAATACTAGCAATTTTTGTAACTTATAATGATATTTTAAGATTATAGATTTACAATAGTAGGAAAATTTAATTTTTCCTACTATTATTTTACATAAATTATGGCAAAATATTGATATTGTAGACATAAAATGATATAATTGTGGAGAACATTAGCCAAGGTTGCTAATGAGAAATCTAAGAAAGGTGGTCACAAATATGAATAGACAGGGTATTATGGCTTTGGCAAATGAGCTCAATTCACCTCCTTCAGAAGGAAGAATTGTAGCTATCCTGGCGGAACTGGAACTGTTTGTATCAAAAGACGAGCAAGATCAAGTCCAGATGTATAGAAGTATTAATGACTGCAGATCTGGAAAAATTACGGCATGCCAATTAGCAAAACGGGTAGAAGCATACGCTAAATTTCGTAGAATAATTTGACTCGAACATAAACTATTTTTCTGGAAGAAGAAAAGAGCTTTTTAAGCTCTTTTCTTTTTTAGTGTAATAAGATAAAAAATGGAAAAACTTTGTACTATTTTGTAGATTTATTTAATAAAATGATATAAAATACAACCAGAATTTTATATTTTTGAAGGGGCGCAAACATCATGGCAGAAGAAAAAAGCTTAAAGAAAATTGGAACTATTTTTGGTGATTTTAAATGTGATACAAATATATTGAATGCCAAAATAGCAACTGTAAATTTATATAAAAAGAAAAATTGCTTTGAAGTTTTTCTTTTATCAGATAAAATTATAAAAATAAACGAAATATATGCTTTTGAGAAATTTTTAATAAAAAGATTTGCTCTAAGCAGTGCAATTGTAAAAGTAAAGTATGATGAATCAATTGAAGATAAGAATATAAATATTATAAATGAATGGGAGAATATTGTAGATTATTTATCATATAGATATCCAATGACAAAAGCAATTTTGAAGAACAGTCAAGTTCAAATTGATGAAAATAATATTAATGTTAAATTACATATGGCAGGCAAAGAATTTTTGATTGCACGTGGGATGAATAAGATATTTGAAGAAACATTAGAAAATATATATAATAGAAAATTTAAAATAAATTTTATTGATGAGATGTCAAATGAGGAAAAATCACATTATAAAGAATTAACTAAAAGTTTAGAGGGGGAAGCAATAAACGAAGTTTCTAAGCAATTAGAAGAAATTCAATTAGAAAAACAACATAAAAAAGAAGAAAAAGAGCAAAAGAAAGATTCAGAAAATGTTGAAAAAATTACAAATGTCAATGCTCCTAATACAGAGTCTTTACCACCTCTTCCAGATGATAAAGATATACCAAGCGAAGAAGTTGAAGAAGAAATAACGCCATTAATATATGGAAGAAGTGCAAATATTCGAGAGCAATTAACTAAGATTATAGATCTTTCTGTAGATAGTGGAAAAGTTTGTATAGAAGGAGAAATATTAAATCAAAACAAGGATTATGTGAAATTTAAGGAGGCTGTTATCAGCAATTATGCTGATGAAAGATTATTAAAAAGTGGAAAAACATTATATATGTTTGATGTTTATGATGGGACAAGTACAATAACATGTAAAGTTTTTCTTGAAGAAGATAAGCTAAAAAAATTCAAATCAAGAATGAAAGAGGCTCCAGCTATAAGGGTTGAAGGAACAGCTCAATTTGATCCATTTGCAAAAGAGCTTGGAGTTATTGCAAATACTATAGTAGAAATTGCAGGAACAAAAAAAGCAACTAGATCAGATAATAGTAAAGAAAAAAGAGTTGAACTACATATGCATACTAAGATGAGTCAGATGGATGGTATTAGTAATGCAAAAGATTTAATAAAAAGAGCTATGAAATGGGGAATGAAATCAATAGCTATAACAGACCATGGTGTTGTTCAATCTTTCCCAGAAGCTCATAAAATGTTAGGATATGATAATCCGGATATTAAAATAATATATGGAGTCGAAGCATATTTAGTGCCTGATAAACCAGCTAATGTAACAAATCCAAATGGACAAGATATTGATACAACATATTGTGTACTTGATTTAGAAACAACAGGACTTTCATATAGAACAGAAAAGATTACAGAAATCGGAATTATGAAAATTAAAAATGGCGAAGTAATCGAGAAATTTGAAACTTTTGTAAATCCTGAAAGACCAATTCCTCAAGCTGTTATAGATGTTACACATATTACAGATGAAATGGTTGAAAATGCTCCAACTATAGAAGAAGTTTTGCCAAAAGTTCTAGAATTTATAGGAGATTCTGTAATAGTAGCACATAATGCAGATTTTGATGTGGGATTTTTAAAGTATAATTGTTCAAAACAAAATCTTAAATTGGAAAATACATATGTAGATACATTAAGATTAGCGAAAGACTTATTTCCAGATTATAAAAAATATAAGCTAGGTATTATTGCTGAGAATTTAGGAATAAAGGTAGAAGTAGATCATAGAGCATTAGATGATGTAGATACAACTGTTAAAGTTTTTAATGTTATGATTAGTATGCTTAAAGAAAAAGGCGCAAAAAAGATTGAAGATTTTGACAAAGTTTGTGTGGCTGAATTTAGAAAAAAAGAAGAATATAAAAAATTACCAAGTTATCATGCAATAATATTAGCTAAGAATTATGTAGGACTAAAGAATTTATATAAATTGGTATCATATTCTCATCTTAATTATTTTTATAAAAAGCCACGTATTCTAAAATCATTATATAGAAAATATTCTGAAGGATTAATATTGGGAAGTGCTTGTGAAGCAGGAGAGCTTTATAGAGCAATTATTGCAGGAAAGTCTGATGAAGAGCTAGAAGAAATTGCTAAGGATTATGATTATTTAGAGATTCAGCCAATTGGAAATAATATGTTTATGGTTAGAAATGGCACAGTACCAGATACTAAAGCCTTGGAAGAAATAAATCAAAAGATAGTTCATTTGGGAGAAAAATTAGATAAACTAGTAGTTGCAACATGCGATGTTCACTTTTTAGATCCTCAAGATGAAATATATAGACGTATTTTAATGGCAGGTCAAGGATATGACGATGCTGATGAGCAAGCACCTTTATATTTAAGAACTACTGAAGAAATGCTTAAAGAATTTGAATATTTAGGTGATGAAAAAGCTTATGAAGTAGTAGTAACAAATACAAATAAAATTTCTGATATGTGTGAAAAAATAAGCCCTATATCACCAGAAAAATGTCCGCCATATATAAATAATTGCGAGCAAACGATTAAAGATATAGCATATGATAAAGCACATAAGTTATATGGTGAAAATTTACCTCAAATAGTCGAAGAGCGTTTGGAGAAAGAGCTAAATTCTATTATTTCAAATGGATTTTCAGTTATGTATATTATAGCTCAAAAATTAGTTTGGAAATCAAATGAAGATGGTTATATTGTTGGTTCAAGAGGATCTGTTGGATCTTCCTTTGTTGCAAATATGACTGGTATTACAGAAGTAAATTCACTTCCACCTCATTATAGATGTCCAAATTGTCATTATTCGGATTTTACTGATTATGGATATGGAAACGGTTTTGATTTACCAGATAAAATGTGCCCTGAATGTGGGCATAGATTAGATAAAGATGGGATGGATATACCTTTTGAGACATTCCTTGGATTTAATGGTGATAAAGAGCCTGATATCGATTTAAATTTCTCTGGAGAATATCAGGCAAAAGCGCATAGATACACAGAAGTAATCTTTGGAAAAGGTACAACATTTAAAGCTGGTACAGTAGGTACAGTTGCAGAAAAAACGGCATTAGGATATGTTAAAAAATATTATGAAGAAAGAGGAGTTCCTATTAATACATGTGAAGCTGCAAGAATTGCTCAAGGTTGTACAGGAATCAAAAGAACAACAGGACAGCATCCAGGAGGTATTATAGTTGTTCCTAAAGGAAGAGAGATATTTGAGTTTACACCTGTGCAACATCCGGCAGATGATCCAGAATCAGATATAATAACTACACATTTTGATTATCACTCTATTGATCAAAACCTGTTAAAGCTTGATATATTGGGTCATGATGATCCTACAATGATAAGAATGCTGTATGATATAACAGGTATGGATCCAACTAAAGTGCCACTCGATGATAAAGATACGATGTCTATATTTTGTTCAACAGATGCTTTGGGCGTTACTTCAGAGCAAATTAAAAGCAAAGTTGGTAGTTTTGGAATTCCAGAATTTGGAACAAAATTTGTAAGAGGAATGTTAGTAGATACTAAGCCTACAACATTTGATGAATTAATTCGTATATCTGGTTTATCACATGGTACAGATGTGTGGCTTGGTAATGCTCAAACATTAATAGAAGAGGGAACAGTAACACTTCAAGAATCAATTTGTTGTCGTGATGATATTATGATATATCTAATAAAAAAAGGTGTTCCACCAAATCCATCATTTAAAATAATGGAAACAGTTCGTAAAGGAAAAGCTTTAAAAGATCCAGCTAAATGGGAAGAGTATAAGACTATGATGAGAGAGCATGATGTTCCAGAATGGTATATTAAGTCATGTGAAAAAATAAAATACATGTTTCCAAAGGCCCATGCTGCAGCTTATGTAACAAACGCTTTTAGAATTGCATGGTATAAGGTTCATATTCCAAAAGCATATTATGCAGCATATTTTACAATAAGAGCTGATGGCTTTGATGCAGATGTGATGTGCAATGGTCTTGAAAAAGCTAAAAATAAAATGAAAGAAATTGATTTAAAAGGAAATGCAGCAACTAAAACTGATACAGATACATATGCGGTTTTAGAGCTTGTAATAGAATTTTATGAAAGAGGATTAAAGTTTTTACCTGTAGACTTATATAAATCTCATCCTACAAATTTTATTGTTGAAAATGAAGGTGTACGTCCACCATTCAATAAAGTGCCAGGCTTCGGAACAGTAGCAGCATTAAGCTTAGATGCTGCAAGGAGAGATGGAAAGTTCATGTCAATTGATGATTTGAAACGTAGAGCCAAGATTGGTGATAAGGCTATTGATGTTTTAAAAACAACAGGATGCTTAGACGGTATGAGTCAAAGTAATCAATTAAGTATATTTGATTTCTAAATTATAAACATGTAATTTATGTATGGGAGGATTTTTATGGGAAATTTTGATTTGTCGAATGTATTTACAATTAAAGGTTTTATAATATATGTACTAGCAATAAATATTATAACTTTTTTAGTTATGGGATTAGATAAATGGAAAGCGCAGAGAGGATCTTGGCGAATTCAAGAAGCAACACTATTTACTTTAGTATTATTCGGTGGTGGTATAGGTGGAATATTAGGAATGATAATATTCCATCACAAGACAAAAAAGCCAAAGTTTCAATTTGGTTTTCCAATAATATTAATATTAGAGCTAATCGCTGTAGTATATTTTTTCATTAACTTTTAAGATATCGGAATAGCACAAAATCAGGCTGTATATGAGTTTGACTTTGTGCTATTTTTTATGGAAAATTATATAGCGAACAAAAATAAATATACATAACAAAGTTCAAAATACAATTATTTTTACTGTGGAAAAATATGTGGAAAAAAGTCAAAAAT
>JAZUKV010000032.1:0-6015 GCA_045643465.1 Clostridia bacterium
CCCAAGAGTTCACATCGACGGGGAGGTTTGGCACCTCGATGTCGGCTCATCGCATCCTGGAGCGGAAGTACGTTCCAAGGGTTGGGCTGTTCGCCCATTAAAGCGGTACGCGAGCTGGGTTCAGAACGTCGTGAGACAGTTCGGTCCTTATCTGTCGCAGGCGTAGGATATTTGAAGGGAGCTGTCCTTAGTACGAGAGGACCAGGATGGAGATACCTATGGTGTATCAGTTGTCATACCAATGGCATGGCTGAGTAGCTAAGTATCGATGGGATAAACGCTGAAAGCATCTAAGTGTGAAGCCCACCCTAAGATAAGATATCCCATACCGTAAGGTAGTAAGATTCCACGTAGACTATGTGGTTGATAGGTTGGAGGTGTAAGTGGAGTAATGTATTAAGCTGACCAATACTAATAAATCGAGGGCTTAACCACGATTATTATAAATAAAAAAGATAAAAGGTAATTAGTTAACTTTTTATTTCAAGCTATATATTTTTGAGTGTGCTAAAGAAAAGCATACGAAACATTTCTGGTGATGATTACATGGAGGAAATACCTGTTCCCATACCGAACACAGAAGTCAAGCTCCAATGTGCCGACGATATTTGTGGGTTACCCTGCTGAGAAAATAGGTTGTTGCCAGATTTTTTTATTTTAATAAGGCATAGATTAGAGATATAGCATATTTTTAATCTATGCTTTATTTTATAATATTACTATGATATAATTTGCATTAATAATTAATTTTTTTGAGATTTCAATATGGTTAAAGAGAATTTTAATATAAAAGATGAAATGTTTTGTTGCAGGATATTTGAACCTGATGAATACAATAATATAGAGGAAGAAGAGCATATGCATTGTTTTCTACTATATTATAAAAATGGCAAAGTATATCATATGGAACATCCAAATTTTGAACGAAAGGGAATATATGAATACAATTCAGAGCAGGAAGCCATTGAATCTATAGTTAAATATTATATAGAGCTAAGAGGAGGAAAAGAATCTCCTACGAAAGAATTTTTTGAAGTTAAATCTGGATGTACTTTCCAAGAGTTTAATAAATATATAAATAATTTAAATACAAGTTGTATATGTAAGTAAAGGAGGAAAATATGGCAAGAGAAATATGGAAAGCAGGAAATTTTATTTATCCTATTCCGGCTGTTATGGTTACTTCTGGAACATTTGAAAATTCAAATATAATGACTGTTGCATGGACAGGTATTATAAATACTAATCCTGCAATGTGCTATATATCAGTAAGACCAGAGCGATATTCATATAATTTAATAAAAGAAAATGGAGAATTTGTTATTAATTTAACAAATGAAAAATTAGCCTATGCAACTGATTGGTGTGGAGTTAGATCAGGTGCAAAATTTGATAAATTTAAAGAAATGAATCTTACAAAAGAGGCAGGAAAATTTGTTAAGTGCCCATTAATTAAAGAGAGCCCAGTGGCAATTGAATGTAAAGTTAAAGAGATAAGAGAATTAGGAAGCCACCATATGATTATAGCTGATGTTTTATCAATAGATGCAGACAAAAAATATATAAATGAAAATGGAACGTTTGATATCTCAAAATGCGATTTAATAGCATATTCAAATGGAAAATATTACAGTTTAGGAAAGAAAGTTGGCAAATTTGGTTACTCTGTTGAAAAAAAGAAAAATAAAACAAAAAATAAATCCATTTAAGGTTGACATATCGCAAAAATAGTGATAAAATAGCAAAGCATATGATTAGTAAAATAGTAGCTTATATATAAAAGCAAAAAAATAAATAGCTGGAGGTGTATCTAAAATGGCTGCAAAAGGAGCAAGAGAATCAATAACATTAGCATGTTCAGATTGTAAAAGAAGAAATTATACAACTGAAAAAAACAAGAGAAATGATACAGATAGACTAGAAATAGTAAAATATTGTCCATTCTGCAAAAAACGTACAACACATAAAGAAACAAAATAACCTTTTGAGGAGGAATTTTTTATGGCTAAAGATGAAAAAAATAAAAAAAGTAAAAAAGTTAATGAACAAAAAAAGAGTTTTCTTAAAGAATCAAGAGCTGAATTAAAAAAGGTTAGTTGGCCAAAACCAAAGAGCCTATTTACAGACACTGCAACTGTTATAGGAATTGTTTTAACAGTAGCCATTATAGTAGTAATTTTAGATTCAATTTTTGCAATATTAAACAATAAAGTTTTATTAAAAGCAGAAGAAAAGGTTAAAAATACTACTTCAGTAGTTACTAATGTTGAAAATGTCAATAATAATGAGACAAATGAAAACAATGCTGAAGAAAACAATAATCAATCAGAAAATGCAGAAACAAATAATAATGATGCTAAATAATTCGTAAGAAATACAATTATAAAAGGAGGCTTAAATAATGTCTCGAGAAAACGAGGAATTAATTCCAAGATGGTATGTAGTGCATACATATTCAGGTTATGAAAATAAAGTAAAAACTGACCTTGAAAAAACTGTTAAAAACAGGGAACTTGAAGAATTCTTTTTCGATATAATTGTACCAATGGAAGAGCAAATAGAAATTAAAGATGGAAAAAGAAAGACTAATTTAAAAAAGGTTTTCCCAGGTTACGTTTTAGTAAAAATGATTGTTACAGAGGAAACATGGTATATAGTTAGAAATACAAGAGGTGTTACTGGATTTGTTGGTTCAGGTACTGATCCTATTCCATTAACTGATGAAGAAATCAGAGCTATGGGATTTGAAAAAGTAGAAATAAATGTAGACTATGATATAAATGATTCTGTAAGAATAATAGAAGGTGCATTCTCAGAATGTGTTGGAACAGTGCAAGAAATTAATAAAGAAAAACACAAAGTTAAAGTTCTAGTTTCAATGTTTGGAAGAGAAACACCAGTAGAACTTGAATTTTCACAAGTTCAAAAAGTTTAGTTAATAATTTAAAATTATATAAATTATTTTGTCAATATCATATTAAAGGAGGTGCAATAAAAGTGGCAGACAACAAAGAAGAAAACAAAGTTATTAAATTACAAATTCCTGCAGGTAAAGCTACACCAGCTCCACCAGTAGGACCAGCTTTAGGTGCAGCAGGTGTTAATATTATGGCATTTGTTAAAGAATTTAATGATAGAACAGCTAACCAACCAGGTATGATAATTCCAGTAGTTATTACTGTTCATAAAGATAAATCTTTTGAATTCATAACAAAAGTACCACCTGTAGCTATATTAATTAAAAAAGCTGCTAAGATTCAAAAGGCTTCAGGAAAGCCTAATAGAGAAAAAGTTGCTACATTAACAAAAGCTCAAGTTAAAGAAATAGCTGAACAAAAAATGCCAGACTTAAATGCTGCATCATTAGAAGCTGCAATGAGTATGGTTGCTGGTACAGCTCGTTCAATGGGTATTGTAGTTGCTGACTAATTAAAATAAAATATTGGGAGAATGATAACATTCGTTAAAACCAAAGGAGGATTAAAATGAATAAAAATGGAAAGAGATATCAAGAGTGTGAAAAGCTTGTTGATAAATCAAAAGTATATCCTGTAGCTGAAGCTATGGAAATATTAGAAAAAATGCCAAAAGCAAAATTTGATGAAACTGTTGAATTACATGTAAAATTAGGAGTTGATTCTAAACATGCAGATCAACAAGTTAGAGGTACTACTGTACTTCCACATGGAACAGGTAAAACTTTAAGAGTATTAGTATTTGCTAAAGGTCCTAAAGCAGAAGAAGCTACAAAAGCAGGAGCTGACTTTGTAGGAGCAGAAGAGTTAATACCAAAAATCGAAAAAGAAAACTGGTTTGATTATGATGTAATCGTAGCTACACCTGATATGATGGGTGTTGTTGGTAGATTAGGTAAAGTATTAGGACCAAAAGGATTAATGCCTAACCCTAAATCTGGAACAGTTACAATGGATGTAACAAAAGCTATCCAAGAAATTAAATCAGGAAAAGTTGAATATAGATTAGATAAAACTAATATTATTCACTTAGGATTTGGAAAAGTTTCATTTGGAGCACAAAAATTAGTAGAAAACTATGATGCTATTATGGGAGCTATAATAAAAGCTAAACCAGCAGCAGCAAAAGGACAATACATTAAGAGTGTTGCTATCTCTACTACAATGGGACCAAGTATGTATATTGATCAAAAATAATTTATAAATAATAGCCAAAGAAAGTAGGCAACAGTAAGTCCTACCGAGGCATATATAATGAACGGAGTAATCCAATCTTTAATATGTCTTAATGGCTATAAAGATTGGATTTATTTTTGCAAATTTTTTGGGAGGTGAAATTACAAAATGGCTAGCGAAAAAGTATTAAAACAAAAAGAAGAAATAGTTAAGGCTTTAGCAGAAAGAATGAAATCTGCAAAAGTTATTATATTAACAGATTACAGAGGAATTAATGTTGCTGATGTAACAAAATTAAGAGCTGATTTAAGAAATGCAAATTCAGAATACAAAGTTATAAAGAACAATGTAGTAAAAAGAGCATTAGAAATGAATGGTGAAAATGGTTTAGATGAATTATTAACTGGACCTACTGCTGTTTTAATGGGTGATGAAGATTATTTAGAGCCATCTAAAATCTTATATAATTTTACAAAAGAAAATGATTTCTACAAAATTAAAGGTGGAATCATAGACGGTAAAGTTATGACAGCTGAAGAAATAATTACACTTGCAAAACTTCCATCAAAACAAGAACTTATTGCAAAACTTGCTGGATGTTTACTTGCAAATATTTCAAAATTGGCTGTTGCTCTTGACCAAGTTAGAGCTCAAAAAGAAGCTTAATCAAAGTGCTTATACATAGATATAAGTGAAAAATAAAAATATTTAAATAGAGCGTATGCTCAAAATAATTTATAGGAGGATTTAAAAATGAATAAAGAAGAAATGATTGAAGAAATCAAAAAAATGACAGTTGTTGAATTAGCTGATTTAGTAAAAGCTATAGAAGAAGAATTTGGTGTATCTGCAGCAGCAGTTGCAGCACCAGCAGCAGGAGCAGCAGGAGCTGCAGCTGAAGAAAAAACATCTTTCAACGTAGTATTAAAAGATGCTGGAGCAGGAAAAATCCAAGTAATCAAAGTTGTTAGAGATGCTACAGGTTTAGGATTAAAAGAAGCTAAAGATTTAGTTGATGGAGCACCTAAAGCTGTTAAAGAAGGAGTTAGCAAAGAAGAAGCTGAAGATTTAAAAGCTAAATTTGAAGCTGTAGGAGCTGTTGTTGAATTACAATAATTTAAGAGAAATTGAAGCTATGCATTTGCATAGCTTTTTTGTATTTTATTGGCTCTTGACTTTAAATGTATAAAGTAATAAAATAGTTGCATAGATATACAATATAATATGGAGGATTTTATGAAAATATTATTTGATGCGATGGGTGGAGATAATGCACCAGAAGCAAATATTAGAGCTGCAATTACAGCAATCAAGGATTTAGAATCAGAAATTATTTTAATAGGAAAAGAAGATGTAATAAATAAAAAAGTTAAAGAAATATATCAAAAAGATAGTATATCAGAGCTAAGTGATAGAATTAAAATTGTAAATGCCGAAGAAATAATTACTATGGAGGATACACCTACAAAGGCAATAAAAACTAAAAAAGATTCATCAATGGTTGTAGGATTTAATATGTTAAAAGCTGGAGAAGGAGATGTATTTATATCAGCTGGAAATTCAGGAGCACTTTTAACAGGAGCAACACTTTTAGTAGGAAGAATAAAAGGAATAGATAGACCAGCTTTAGCAGGAATATTACCTGCATATAATAGTAGACTTTTATTAATGGATTGTGGATCAAATACAAATTGTAAGCCAATTAATTTATTACAATTTGCACAAATGGCAAGTATTTATCTTACTAATACATTTGGAAAGGAAAATCCAGCAGTAGGTTTATTAAACATAGGGACAGAAGAAACCAAAGGAAATGAACTTACAAAAGAATCATATAAATTATTAAAAGAAAAATCAGAAGAAT
>JAZUKV010000033.1:0-155738 GCA_045643465.1 Clostridia bacterium
TTAGTACGAGAGGACCAGGATGGACATACCGATGGTGTATCAGTTGTCACACCAGTGGCACGGCTGAGTAGCTAAGTATGGAAGGGATAAACGCTGAAAGCATCTAAGTGTGAAGCCCACCCTAAGATAAGATATCTCATACCGTTAAGGTAGTAAGAATCCACGTAGACTATGTGGTTGATAGGTTGGAGGTGTAAGTGTAGTGATACATGTAGCTGACCAATACTAATAATTCGAGGGCTTAACCACTAATATAAAAAAGAAGGTTGTTAAGTTTACTAAGATGAAAACTTTTTTCTATGTATTTTTGAGTGTGCTTCAAATAGAAAATTTGAAAAGTACATAAAACATTTCTGGTGATTATTATCTAAAGGGAAATACCTGTTCCCATGCCGAACACAGAAGTCAAGCCTTTAGATGCCGACGATATTTGCGAGTTACCTTGCCGAGAAAATAGGTTGTTGCCAGATTTTTTATATTCCCTTTTAGCTCAGTTGGTAGAGCGCTCGGCTGTTAACCGATAGGTCGTTGGTTCGAGTCCAACAAGAGGAGCCAATTCGAATTTTCGCCGAACTTTGTTAGAAACTCAGTTTCAACAAGGGGTCGGCGATTTCGTGTTTTATACAAAAAAATTACAAATTTAATAAACACTTTCTTTACAAGGTATAGTTATTTAAAAAATAAAAACCAAAAAATCGCATGAAGTACATGCGGTTTTTTGGTTTCTGGATCAACGATAAGAAGCAGCTTGACGCATTATTTCTGCGGCATCATACTGCATACTTGCGGACTGTCTCTGTATAGTAGCAGCTTCATATTGAGTCGAAGCAGCTTGACTAACAGAGTTAGCAGCATCAAACTGTGTCAAAGCAGAATCTTTAATTTTGTTTGATGCGTCATCAATTGTTGAAGCAATTTGGCGATTTTGGCTGGTAATTTGCTCCATCATTTCAGCAAATTGGGCGAGAGTTCTATGCAGTGGGTGGATTTCAGTTGCACCAGAGATAAAATTTCTTTCTTCAAAAATGCCACTGAGCATTGCGGTTAAATTGTTGAGTGCCTGTGTATGCTCTTCTAGTGCCTGGGTATGCATCTGCATAGTTATCATTTCTTCATCTGTCATTTTAGCTTCCTCCAATAAAATTTTATTGAACTTGTCGGAATCCTAATTTGTAGTTCATATCAAAAAAGGATTTTGGCAATTTGCCAGTAAAATAATTGTATCATAAATTATGTAAATAGTCAAATTTGGTTATTGTGGTTGTGCGTTTATAAGTATAGTAAAGATTAAAGTAAACAGATAGGGCATACTAGAAGTAAAGCCAGATGAGTTAATATTGAAACCCCAGTTCACATTATAATAATGGACTGGGGTTATTCTTAATCGAGGTATTGTTTTATTAAATTTATTAATGCTGATATGCCGTCATTGCTTAAATGAATATTATCAGACGTACTATATGACTTATTTTCTAAAATAGCACGCGAAAAGTCAATTAATTTTATATTTGATAATTCAGATTGTTTAATAATATTAGTAGTATTTTCTGACATTGATACAATATAAATTTCTTTATCATTGCATAATGTTGATAGTTCATTCCATTCTTGAGAGCTAATACAAAATGTAGAATCAAATAAAAATACAAGTTGATTTGTTAAAGAATTACTTTGTTTTTCATTTTGAAGAGCTTCCTTTAATGATAGAAAATCAAAGTCTTTTTTGGAAACATATTTAGCATTGGGATAATTTATTTCTAAATCTTTGTAAGTACTTATTAAAAGCTCATTTCCATAAAAACTTATATTTTTATTTAAAGTTTCATCACGCTCTTTTTGCAATGAAGCTTTCTTTTCAGAAATTTCATTCGAATAATATTTGTATATTTCGTCATAAATAACTTGAGCAAAAGCTTCTTTTCCAGTAGCATTCAAGTGGACTTTATCTGAGATAAAATATTCAGGGTGTGGTCTAGTAATAGTATACCAATCAATTATATGTAAATTATCATATTTTTCAGCTAATTTAAAAAGTTTATCATTTACTTTTACAATGCGATCATTAGGAACAGTTAGCCAAAATACATCCTTATCTTTGCATATTTCCATTATTTTTATTTTATCTTCTTCTGAACAATCGCCATTGGCACCAAATTCTAAAATAATAGGATTACCAAGTTTTCCTTGCTCTTTTAATTTGGCAAGTGCATCTACAGCATAAGAGGCTATACGTAGATATTGTGCATCAATATACATATTAGGAAATTTTTTATATAATACTTTAGCATTATTTTCCATAACGGAATCGCCCATAGCTACTGCTGGAATATTTGTAACCATCTCTGACAATTTATTTTCATCAGTATTAATTTCTTGTAAAGCTTTTTCAAATTCTTGCTGCTTTTCATTAAACATTTTTTCGTAAGATTCTTGTTTTTCAGATATAAGAGCTTCATTTTGAGAAAGTTGTTGTTTTAGTTGATTCATTTCCTCAGTATTATCTTTTGTGATTGCAAATTTATATATACCAAATAATGTTAATAAAGCTAAAATGATTTTAAAAAAGTACTTAAATAAATATTTTTCTTTATTTGATGATAAGATATAATGAAAAATGCACGATAGTATTAAAAGAGTTGAGATAATTAATAGCAATTTAAAATTATCAAAAAAATGGGTGCATTGCCAGAAAAATATTATTGGATATTGTAATAAATAAAATTCATAACTAATGCTAGAAAAATATTTAATGATTTTATCCAGCAAAGATTGGGAATCTTTTGACAAAATTATGCTATAACTTATTATTCTGCAGGTTATTAAAGATGTAGCTAGCATACATATTGGATAGAATTTAGAGCTGGCATCTATTGTAAAAAATAGTGAAATAAGAAGCAGAATATATGTAATATATATTGATATATGAATTTTTTTATTTTTAATAAATTTTGTTATAGTTGGTCCATAGTACATATTTATAAAGCCTAGGTTTAGTCCAAGAAATAATGAAAATGCTCTGCTTAAAGTATTATAATAGGAAGTCATAATATCTTGATTAGTACTTATAAAGTAAAAATAAATGCATCCACCAATTGATAATAATGAAGTTATAATGCATGGAATTAGTTTATGAAATTTATCACCTAATTTGCGTAATGGTATATAAATTAATGGAAAAATTAAATCAAATTGTAATAAAATTGATGTATACCATAAATGCATAAATGGTGAATTTATATGTTGAGCAAAATAATCCATATTCGCAGATAATTGCCAAAAATTATTGTATCCGAGTAAAATAGATTTTACTTCAGGTTTTAAGCTTGGTAATGATATTTCAGGGAATAAAGATAGAAAAGCTATAGATGAAAATATAATAACAATTAAAGGAATATAAAGCTTAATTAAACGCGATTTGTAGTAGGTTTTTAGTGAGAATTTTTCTTTTTTCGATTCTGAAAAACAAGAAAGAAAGCTGCTGATAACGAAAAAACTACAAACAGCCAAATAGCCACCTTTTAAAATATTTAAATGATATAATAGTACTGCAATGCAAGAAATTAATCTTAGTATATCTAAATGAATTAGATAATTTTTCTTCTGTTCCATAATAAGCTACCTCCATTTTTTTTAGTATATAAAACAATAAATTATAAGTCAATATTTGTCGAATAAAAACAAAAAGATAAAAAGAAAAAATCTCGCAAGCAGCGAGATTTTTTCTTTCTTATGCGAAGAATGATTCTATAACAACTTCATTAGTAATTATAGTGCCATTTTCGCAAATGAGGTAGCCGGAGTTTGCATCTTTAATAGCATACAAGTTTGACTGATTATTGAAAAAATAAGTAAAATTTGTAGTGCCACAAAGAAAAGCAAAGTCCCAAAGAGCTGTTTTATTATTTTCGGGTATTTGACTTTCTGATGTTTGGCTGAAAATACCACAATAGCTAGCATGAAAATCGTAAACATTGTTAAATTCAAACAAAAAACATTCCATATGCTGTATAAAGTCTAAAACATTGAAATTTTTTGGATGACTACAACAAAAACTCCATATTTGCTTTAAAGCCAATTCGCTTAAATGAGCCTTATATAATGGCTCTGGAGATTGGTTTGAAATGATATTTTCAAATTCACAATCATTACAGTTGATATCAGTATTTTCACCGAAATAAGAGCTGTAAAAGGGAATAAGCGATTGCCAACTTGTGGTTGCTACTCGGGTGACTAAGCTATGTGCATAAATGCATTCATTGTGGGTTAACTGCCGAATTTTATCCATTATAAAGCCTCCTTAAATAATAAAAATGTGTATAATATCAACCAAAAGGTTAACTATAATTATATCAGCATTATACATAAAATACAAGTTAAAAAGTTGATTTTGTAATAAGTATTTGCCAGAATCGTAATTGACAATAAGAAATTGTTATTATATAATTCGGATTAGAATAGGAGGAGAAATATGAAAAAATCAAATATTTTGATAATATCAATTATAGCTGTTATAGTAATTATTGTAGTGATGGTTATAGGAAAATATAATAGTATATTGTCACAAAATGAACAAGTAGAAGCAAGCACTTCGAATTTAGATGTAATGCTTCAAAGAAGAGCAGATTTGATACCAAATCTAGTAAATGTTGTTAAAGGATATGTAAGTCATGAAGATGAAGTTATAAATACTGTTACAGAAGCAAGAGAAAAACTTGTTAATTCTAATACTGTTGCTGAAAAATCAAAAGCAAATGATGAATTAACATCAGCTCTTAATAATCTTATGGTTATAGTAGAAAACTATCCAGATTTAAAATCATCAGCCAATTTTACACAATTATCTGATGAATTAGCAGGAACAGAAAATAGAATTGCTGTAGCAAGAAGAGATTGTAATACAGATATAAAAAATTACAATTTAAGTATAAAAAAATTCCCAGGTAATTTAGTAGCTGGAATATTTGGATTTAATGAAAAAACTTATTTTGAAACAGATGAAAGTAATAAAAATGTACCAGAAGTAAACTTTACAAAATAATAATTACCGTCATGAATAGTATATACTATTTAATGGCGGATTATTTTTATAAAATTGGAGGGAAAAATGAAAATAAAGAAAATATTAAAAGCTTTAGTGATATTTTTTATTTTGGCAACAATAAGTTATAAAACTTTTGCAACGAATGTAAAACCAACAAATGATTTTTACGTAAATGATTATGCCAATTTACTAAGTGAAGATGTAAAGCAATATATAATTAATTCTAATATTGAATTAAATAGGCAAACAGGAGCACAAATTGTTGTAGTAACAGTTCAATCTTTAGAAGGAAGATCTATTGAAGAATTTGCAACAGAGCTATTTCGTGAATTTGGTATAGGTGATAAAGAAAAAAATAATGGATTGTTATTATTATTGGCACTTGATGAAAGACTATTTAGAGTAGAGGTAGGTTATGGATTAGAGGGATTATTGCCAGATGCTAGAACAGGAAGAATTCAGGATGAATGTTTAATTCCATATTTAAAAGAAAATAAGTGGGATGAAGGAATAAAAAATGGATTTAGTGCTTTTTTGAAAATAATTGCTGATGAATACAATGTTGATGTAAATGTGCAAGAGTTTACAGGGAATATTGATACTAATAATGAGAGCGGTGACGACCAATTTGCAGATTTCGCTTTGATATTTTTTGGATTTTGGATAACTAGAAATATCGTAAGAACCACAGAAACTGTATTAGGTAAGATTTTCAAAATCTTATGGATAGTAATTTTGTCTTTCTTTACATTTATTTTGCTTGTACTTTCTACGAATTCGGTTTTATATTTCTGCATAAATCTAGGATTGACAGTTGCAGGAGCTGTAATTGCAATAGTTATGAATAAAATGGGATGGCTAGATAGCATAGAAGGAATTATATTAAGCGGAAGCTCATTTGGAGGAGGAGGCTCTTCAGGAGGAGGAGGTTCTTCAGGAGGAGGAGGCTCTTCTGGTGGTGGCGGAAGTAGTAGAGGATTTTAAAATAGATGTGTAATACATGATATAATTAAAAAATATTAAATGGAGTTAATTATGAGAAAACATTATTTAGATAATATAAGAATCGTAGCGATATTGTTCTTATTTCCATATCATGCATTTATGATTTGGAATAATTATGGAACTAAGTTTTATGTATGGGGGGGAGATAGTAATATATTAAGCTCTCTTATTATACTTGTAAGTCCATGGCTTATGCCAATAGTATTTATTATTGCAGGTATGTCTGCAAGGTATTCATTAGAAAAACGAAGTATGAAGGAATTTATAAAAGAAAGAATTAAAAAAATATTAATTCCATTTATCAGTGGTTTAGTATTACTAGTGCCAATACAAACATTATATGCACGTAAATTCTTTTTTGGTTATAATGGAGGATTTTTAGATAATTTTAAATATTTTTTCACACATTTTTCCGATTTTAATGGGTATGACGGTATGTTTACTTTTGGTCATTTATGGTTTTTACTATATTTATTTATTATTGCTTTAATAAGTTTATTAGTAATAAAAAATGTAAAGTTAAAAAATGTCGGAAACAAAATAAATATATTTGTAATTTTATTATTGTTTATTCCAATTTTTCTTTCACATCAGATAGGCAATTTTGGAGGACAAAGTATAGGAAAATATCTACTATTATACCTATTTGGGTATTATTTGTTTAATGATGAGTTTATAAATAAAATAGTAAATTATAAAAAGATTATTCTGCCAGTATTTGTGGTATCACAAATTGCTCTTGTAATTGTATATTTTAAATATAGTTATTATGAAGATTTGCTTGTGAATTTTGTAGGTTGGTTAGGAATATTATCTGGCATAATTTTAGGAAATTTGTTCTTTAATAAAGAATATAAATTTACTAAATATTTTAGAAAAGCATCATTTCCGATTTACATATTACATCAAACTATATTAGTAATAATTGGTTATTATGCTCTAATGTGGATTGATAATATTTTCTTACAAGTAAGTATAATTATTTTTGGTAGCTTAATATTAACAATATTAGCTTATGAAATTATTAAAAGAATTCCTATTGTAAAAAAGCTGATAGCAATACAATAAAAAATTAATAATTATTACAATATCTCTAGGAATGTAGAATGTTAGATTAAAGTAACTACAATTGAAAGGGGAAAAAATGATACAACTTTTGAAGTATGGAAATACAAATTGTTATTATATAGAAGGTAAAAAAGGTAGTTTATTAATAGATACAGATTGGGCAGGTACCTTAAAAGCTTTTTATAAAAAAATAAAAGAATTATATATAAAAAAGATTGATTATCTTGTTATTACTCATTTTCACCCAGATCATATGGGAATAGCACAAGATATAATTAATATGGGAACGAAATTATTGCTAATAGATGTTCAAAAAGAGCATATGCATAGTGCTGATAACATTTTTCAAAAAGATAAAAGTATTCAGTTTAATCCGATAAATACGAATCCTGTAATAATATCTTGCGAACAAAGTAGGAAATTTTTAGAAGATTTAGGAATAGATGGGGAAATAATATATACACCAGGTCATAGTGAGGATAGTATTTCTATTATTTTGGATGATGGAAGTGCATTTGTAGGAGATTTAAATGATTTGAAATCAGCGATTATGCTAAATGATGAAAAAATAAATGATAGTTGGAATAAAATATTAAGTCATAATATATCAAAAATATACTATGGTCACCATGAACAAACTATCAGTAATATTAAAAAGATAGAAGATACGTTAATTAATTGATAAAATGATTGGTAAGAGCTTTAATTACAAAGCTCTTACTTTTTTTGTATTATATAGTTACAATTTATTGTGGGAAATTTAAGATATTTAAATTTTCTTTTATTTTTATAAAAAAGTGCAAAAAAATATTGACATATATATCGAACTGCGTTATACTATATAACGAAGTACGATATATAGAGGTGAGATATATGGCGAATTTAGATGCACATATTAAAAAAGTATATGTTCCAATGACAGAAACTGGATTCTATATTTTATTTTGTCTTCAAGAAGAAATGCATGGGTATAATATAGGACTAAAAGTCAAAGAGATGACAAATGGAGAGGTTACTATTACTCCTGGAACAATGTATGGAACTTTATCAAAAATGGAGAAAGATAAATTGATATCTTTTGTAAAAGAAGAAGAAAAAAGAAGATTTTATATTATTACTGAATTAGGTAAAAAAGTATTAAATCTAGAACTTCAAAGAATTGAAAGATTATATAAAAATAGTAAAGGAGATGTTTATAATGGTAGATAAAAAAGAAAGACATTTTTTTTTGTTACCAGAATTTGAAAAAGAAGAAGAATATTTAATGGAGATGGCAAAGAAAGGGTATCTTTTAGAAAAAGTTAGTATCACAGGAAAATATTATTTTAAAAAGAGCAATCCTGCAAATATGATTTATCGTATTGATTTTAATCCAGATAAGGATTTTGAAAGTTATATTCAAATGTATAAAGATTATGGATGGGAGTATATTCAAGATTTAAATGGCTTTAGTTATTTCCGTAAAGTAAATGATGGTACTGAAAATGAAATATTTAATGATATTGAATCAAAAATAGATATGATTGAAAAAATTAGCAATCGCAGGATGTTACCGATAATAATTATATTTTTATGTACTGTTATTCCTAATGTAATTAGAATGACTATAAATGAAACATTTACAGATACTGTATCAATTATATTTTATGCTTTTTGGATAGTATTGTTAGTTGTGTATATTTATACAATTACTAGATGTACAATAGGATTTAATAAATTAAGAGAAAAGTATAATATAAAAAAATAGTAATTTGCCAAACTCTCAGGTTATGTCCTGTTATATTTTAGATGAACAATGTATAATATTTCTTGAAAGAAGGGATAAATATGAATCAAGAAGAAATTGGAAAATTTATTTGTGAATTAAGAAAAGAAAAAAAAATGACACAAGAACAACTTGCTGAAAAGTTGGGGGTTACAGACAAGTCAATTAGTCGTTGGGAAAATGGAAGAACATTGCCAGATTTATCAATGATAACTATTTTGGCAGAAGAGCTTGATGTAGAAATATCAGAATTGTTAAATGGAAGAAGAATGATTAAGGAAGAAGGAGAGAAGTCAATAGATACAATAAATAAAGTCATTGAATATTCTAATAAAGAAAAGAAAGAGAAAACTACAAAGCTAAATAATTATTTTAGAGCAGCACTAATATGTATTTTAATTGTTATACTAGACAATCGATTTAGTATATTATCTTACATATTCAAAGCTAATATACCAGATTTTATAGATGGTGCATTATGTGGATTAGGATTGTTATTTGAATTTACTGGATTCTATAATAACAACCATGATATAACTTTGAAACAAAAAAAATTAAGTTTATTTAAAAAAGATAAATAATATAACTTACAATATAATGTGAAATAAGTATAAGTAGAAACAATTAATTGTAAAAAAAATATAAATATGTTAAAATGCTACTGGAAAAAATTAACAGATAATAAACCTGTTAAGAGTTATAGAAACATATGTATAATTTGTATATGTTAAAGTCAGTTACTAACAGAAGGAGGAATTAAAAAATGAGTTTAGTTTTAAAAAATGTATCTAAATCATTTATTGACAAAAAAGTTGTAGATAATATTTCGTTAGAATTAAATGAACCAGGTGTATATGGATTGCTTGGTACTAATGGAGCAGGTAAAACAACTACAATAAGAATGATATTAGGAATATTGAAAAAAGATGAAGGAACAATTACTTGGAAAGGTAAAGCTGTTAATAGAGAAAGTGTAAATTTTGGATATTTACCAGAAGAAAGAGGTGTATATCCAAAAACAAAAATATTTGATCAGTTAATGTATTTTGCAGAGCTAAAAGGAATGAATAAAAAAGATGCAGAGCAATCAATTAATAAATGGGCTAAAAGCTTAAAAGTAGAGCAATATATGCAACTTAATGCTGAAAAATTATCAAAAGGAAATCAACAAAAAATACAGTTTATGACAGCTGTAATACATAATCCAGATTTGGTAATATTGGACGAACCTTTTAGTGGGTTAGATCCTGTTAATACAGAGATCCTTAAAGACATTATAATAGGATTAGTTAAAGAAGGGAAATATATAATAATGTCAGCTCATCAAATGGTTACAATTGAAGAGTTTTGTAAAGATATTCTTATATTGAATAAAGGAAAAACTGTTTTACAAGGAAATTTAAAAGAAATAAAAAAATCATATCCTGTAAATAGATTAAAAATAGAGGTTGATAGAAAAATAGATGAATATATTAAAGAATTAAATTTAAAAATTGAAAATGAAAATGATAATGAGTATACAATAAAGATTGAAAACGAAGAAAGTGCTCACAAACTTTTGGATAAAGTAATTTCAGAAAAAATCAAAGTAAATAAGTTTGAAATTATGAAACCAACATTAAATGATATTTTTATAGAAAAGGTGGGTGAGTAAAATGAAAAATTTATTAACAGTAATCAAGTTTACAATGAAGGATATGGTAAAAAGAAAATCTTTTATTATATCAACATTAATAATTTTAATTTTAATCGTTGTAGGAATGAATATACCAGGTATAATGAATTCTTTCAATGATAATGAACAAAAAATAATATTGGTAGATAATGATAATATATTTGAAGGAAAGTTAGATTTATTAAATAGCTTAAATTTAGATTATAAGTTTGAAATTTCTAATGATTCATATGATAAAATAAAAGAAAAGATGAACAATGATGAAATAGAGAATGCTATTATTTTTGAAAATAAAGATGGAAATATAAAATTAAGATATATTGTAAAAGAAATAACAATGTATAAGGAAGTTCCTGAAGATGTAATAAGTGCCATAAATACAGTATATACAAATATACAAATTAGTAAATTAGACTTGTCAGAAGAGCAATTAAAATCATTAAATCCTAATTTTGATTTATCATTAGAGCAAACATCTGAAAAACAAGCACAGGGAAATGTAGTTGTAATAATGTTATTATCAATAGTATTATTCTATGCAATTTATTTTTGTGCATATCAAGTTTCAAGCTCTATAACAACTGAAAAAACATCAAAAATAATGGAAACATTGGTTACTTCAACAAGTCCAAAAACAATAGTTCTTGGAAAAACAATAGGAATAGGGTTAGTTGGATTATTTCAATTAATAGCTATAATAGTAACTGCAGTGTTAAGTGCAAAAGCATTTTTAGACCCTGAATTGTTAGGCTCTGTATTAAATATGTCAAATATAACACTTTCATTAGGAATCATTACATTAGTTTATTTTATATTAGGATATGCTGAATATTCTTTACTATATGCATTAACTGGTTCAAGTGTAAGTAAACCAGAAGATATACAGTCAGCTAATACACCAATTGCAATAATATCAGTAGTAGGATTTTATTTAGCATATTTTACAATGTTTAATCCTACAAGTAATTTGAATAGTTTAGCAGCAGTATTACCAATATCATCTCCATTTTGTATGCCGCTTAGAATAATGATGGGATTAGCAAATTTTAAAGAAGTTGCAATTTCTATAGTAGTTTTGGCTATTACAAATTTTATTATAGCAAAAATAGCAATAAAGGTTTATTCAAGTGCAATTTTAAATTATGGAAGCAAAATGAGTTTTAAAGACTTATTTAAAATATATAAAGATAAATCAAAATAAAATTTTGAGGATTAGCATCAGTGCTAATCCTCAATTTTGTAAGGAGAAAGCAGTTTATAAAAAAAATAAAAAATTTTTAAAAAACTATTGAATAAAAAATGGCACTATTATATAATACTAAAAGTGGTGATGATTACATGGAGGAAATACCTGTTCCCATACCGAACACAGAAGTCAAGCTCCAATGTGCTGAAAATATTTGCGGGTTACCCTGCTGAGAAAATAAGTTGTTGCCATTATATATTCCTCTTTAGCTCAGTTGGTAGAGCGCTCGGCTGTTAACCGATAGGTCGTTGGTTCGAGCCCGACAAGAGGAGCCAATTCGAATTTTCGTCGAACTCATTGAAACTCAGTTTCAGCAAGGGTTCGACGATTTCGTGTTTTATACGGAAAAATCACAGATTTTATAAATATTTTCCTCGAAATTTTATTACAGGTCGATTTAACAATCGGCTTTTTTTGCGTCTATAAGACACAAATTAGCCTCAAACACTTGATGTAAAGGAGGTTTTATGGTATGATAACCACAGTTAATAAAAAAATAAGTATGGATAAAGATTTACTTTCTAGAATTAAATGGGCATGTACTTTTAGTAATTGTGTACCAAAGATAAAGAATGGCAATCTGAGAATGATAGAAAAAACTAATCTGGCCTATATTGAGCCACATAGTGTTATTATTAAAGAAAAGTTATATCTATTTTTTAATAATCATGATTTTTTCTATGTTGGAAATTTATCAAATAAGTTTCCGCTTTCAAGATTAAAAGATGTTATCGGTGGTAACTAATACTAAAAGTTTATTAATTTCAGTTTGAATCTTACATCATAATAAATGATAATGACAATTGGTGTTAGTTAGCTACAAAGCAACTAGCACTTTTTTTATTAGGGGGAATATTAATGGAAACACTAGAGCAATTAGTTCATGCAAACAAAAAAATGGCAGGTATTTATATTAGAGTAAGTACAGAAGACCAAGCAAGAGAAGGATTTTCTTTAGGAGAGCAAGAAGAAAAGTTAAGACAATTATGTAAGTATAAAGATTTTGAAATTTATAAAGTTTATAAAGATGCTGGAATATCTGCAAAAGATATGGAACACAGACCACAGTTTCAAAAAATGATTGAAGATATGAAAGCAGGTAAAATAAATTACATAGTAGCCTATAAACTAGATAGAGTAACTCGTAGCGTAAGAGATTTAGAAACACTAATTAGTACATTAGAGCAATATCATTGCTATTTAATATGTGATAGAGATGACGTAAACACTTCAACAGCCAATGGTAGATTCTTTGTTAGAATGTTGACTGTATTATCACAATTAGAAATAGAAATCGTATCTGAGAGAACTAAATTTGGCATGGCAGGAGCAATTAAAGCAGGACACATTCCAGGTTCATGTCCACTAGGATATTATAGAGATAAAGATAAAGTATGCAGAGTAGATCATTCTACAAAAGATATTGTAATTAGAATTTTTAATATGTATTTAGAAGGTAAATCTTATCAAACAATTGCAAATATATTAGATAAAGAAAAAGTATTATATCCAGAAAAGAAAAAATGGACAGATGGAGCAATTAAAAGAATTATTCATAACAGAGTATATGTAGGCGATTTTGAAAGATATAAATATGATGCTAGTAAAGAAACAGAACTATATATGGATGTAGTTGAACCAATCATTTCTAGAGCTATGTGGGAAGAAGTTCAAAATCAAACAACAGTCAATCAAAAATCATTTTCCAGAGACAGAGTTTATATATTTTTTCAGAAATTAATTTGCCCTGAATGTGGTAATATAATGACTTGCAAAGGTAGTGGTGGGGAAAAGAAAAAGTATGTTTATTATCACTGTACTAAATGCAAAACCTATTTTAGAGAAGATTTAATTGAGGAGTGTTTGATTGAATACATACTAGATTTAATAGAGTATGATTATACTGTTAATAAATTCTTTTACCCTATTCTAGCTGAGAAGAAAACAAGTGAAACTGAGAAGATAGAAAAAGAAATTAAGTTACTAAACGAACAAAAAGATAGACTAAAAAAAGCCTATATGAATGGTGTTTTGGAGATTGAAGATATATCTGCTGACTATGAGTTAATTGACGATAAATTAGCGAAATTAGAGAGTCAAAAACTAGATGCCCTTGATTATGATAAAGAAATGTATAACCCTGCACATTTACTTGCACAAAGGGATATTGAAAGAGAAAAATTAACAGAAAAAGGTATGTATAAGGACTTATTATTGCAACTTTGGAGGCAGAAAACCAAAGATGAAAAACAATCTTTTATATCCAAATTTATTGATACGGCTGTTCTGAAAAAGAATGATGAGGGAGAATTTTATATAGATAAAATAAACTTTAGAAGTAGCTTTATAGAGCAAATTGATAAATTATATGGAGAAGGAGTAATTGATATACCTTCTAAAATAGAAGCAGATGGTAATATTAATGATGTAAAAGTAAGTGTTAATTTAAATAATAAGCAATTAGACGAGTACATAAATGAGATGAAAAAAGAGCTTAACATTAACTATTTAGACCTTGGCGAGTATTATTATCATGATGAACATTTTGATGAAAATTATGATACAAAAACTGAAATTGCTACAATAAAAAACAAAGCTGTTGAATTTAAATTAAAGAAAAATGAGAAGGCAATAAGAATGATTGCGATAAAAAATAGAAAGAATTTTTTAGCTAAAGAAGAATATAAAATGAGACTTGGAGTTGTAACAAAAGTTAATAAAAACAGATGTAAAAAATAATTTAAAATGTCAAAAAGGAGTGAAATAAATGGATAAATTGGAAAATAAAGAAACAGATAATAAAGAAATTTATGATGAAAATAACGGCTTATACTACACAAAAGTAGGCGATTATTATTATCCAAATATTGTTATAGATGATGAAGAAAAGGTTACTTTAGGTAAGTATGGAAGAGCAAGATTACAATATTTAAAAAGCCATAAACGTGGTTTATGGTCTGAATTAATAATGACTGAAAAACTAACAAAACATCTAAAAGATGTTGATGATAATGCTAGTAATAAGGTTAAAAATATTATTAATAATCTTGCTAAAAGGGACAACTTTCCTATCTATTATGATGGAATTATTGACCAACTTGAGTGGGTAAAAACTATGAATAATTATAAAAATATGGCAGAGGAAATAGTTTATAATGAACTAATCTACTTCTAATTTAATGTGACCAATTTGTGCAAATAAGTTGGTCATTTTTTTATTATAGAACTAATGAAAGGTTCTTTTAGTAGGTATTATTCATAAATTATATACAAGCATAATTATGAAAAAATTGTCCTAGCGAGCACTGAATTTGGGTGACCGCGAAATCGCTTTTCACAAAATTCTACTTTTATGGGGACACCCCCAATCCCTTTATAAAAAATTCTATAAGAGCAAAAAAATTTTTATACTAAAAATGTGCTAAGGGTTTGGGACAAAGTCTCATAGTAACAGAATGTGAAATAGACGAATTACGGCTAGCCACATTCAGTGCTTGCTGGAACCAAATTTCTTTATTAAAATGTTAAAAAAAATTTAAAGTAGAACTTTGTTTATTTAATGCTCTTTTACGGCTGTAAGGTTTATAATTGCGTTGCTTGGAAGGGTTGCAAATATAAAATGTTATGGTATAATTTTGTTAAATTGGAAAGAATAAAAAAATAACTCATAGTATAGAAAAAAGAGTTTAATGGGAGAAACAAATGAAATATAATGAAATAACATTTTCAGAAATTGATTTAATTTTAGATAATATGGAAGATGAATATGTAAATAAAATTCCAAGCAAATTAAGAGAATTTATCAAAGGAAACAAGAAGAATAATTATATTCCCAATATAGATTCTAATAAATCACTAGAAGAACAAAAATTACAAAAAGAAACAAAAATTTTATTATCCATTTTATATATGAATTATTGGTGTGAAAGCGAAGAAGAAAAGAAAAAATTATTAGAAAAATTTGCAGAAAATGAAAATATAAAAGAAGCTGAATTAAAAGAAAAGTATAACATTGAAAATATTTACAGAAGAAATATAAGCAAAAGTAATGAAACAGAACAACAAGAAAATTCATTACAAATTTATAAAGAAGATGGAATATTTAAAAAGATATGGAACAAAATTATAAGGTTCTTTATAAAATAATTATACAAAAGTAAGAAAGGTGTGTTATTTGTAAATGGCTAGACAATTTGATAAAAGTGTTTTAACAGTTCAAGAAGAACAAAGATTAATTAAAGAAATGTCAGATTACTATATGCAACACGAATATGATCCAAACAATGAACAAATGAAACAAGAATTAGAGAACTATTTATATAGATTATTTGAATTAAATGTTAATGAAATGGGATATATACCAGAATTAACAGAAAACAATGGTGGAAAAGTAGATTTTGAAAATGCAAATAAAATCAGATTACAATTTTTTGAAGACATAGATGATTTAGGTGTTGGTTATACAGGAATATCAGGAGCACAAGAAATAGATGAAAATGGAAATGCTATATTTGGTGCTATTCCAATTTCCATAAACATGGCAAGAGCACAAAAAGGTGAACCATTTGATATAGTAAAACTTATAAGTGGAATGTACCATGAATTAAATCATGTTAGACAATTAATAATGGTAAGAGAAGGTATAAGCAGTAAAGAAACTATACAATATGCCAGAGAATTTGCATTGAAACAAGCAGGAAAATCAGGTTTTTATATACAAAATTATAATAAATTATTCACAGAAAGCGAATCTTTAAGAGATGTAGATTTAACTGAAATTGGAACAAAAAGCATTTTTGGAGGAATAAAAAATGTAGGTTATTATAGTTTAAATAAAAATTATATTAATCCAATTTTCAGAGACGAAGTTTCTGACGAATTAGATACATGTATTACATCAGACTTAATAAAATTATATCCAGTATTACAAAAAGAATATAATATGGATGGAACAAGAAAAAGTGCTACTCAATTAGTTACGTCACTAAAAGCAGAACTAGATAATTTATCAAGCAATGATGAACTAGATGAATATGACAAAAGAAATTCAATCAAAGATTGCAAAGAAATGTACTTTGAACTAATTTTTAGAGCTATTGACAAAGAAGGATTAACAGTAGAACAAATATCACAATTAGACAGTATGTATGCAGAATATGGTAGTCTATCTACTGATATACAAAGCTATTTTGAAAGTCAAATAAAGAAAATAAGTGAAGCAGAACATTCTTTAACTCCACAGGAAATAGAAGATATTACAAATTTTTATAAAGATAAAATTAATGCACTTACTGATAGAGAATGGTCATTTGGATTAACGGAAGAAGAACAACAAAAAGCCGCAGAAGAAAGAAAAGCACTTGAAAAAAGTGAAAATGATTATAATAATCCAAATGGAAAACCTATAACATTTAAAAGAAAAATTCATAAACAGACAATAAAGTTTGTTGATAATAGTGAATTAGGTGATACAAGTGAGGAATGGTCATTTGGATTAACAGAAGAAGAACAACAAAAAGCCGCAGAAGAAAGAAAAGCACTTGAAAAAAGTGGAAATGATTATAATAATCCAAATGGAAAACCAAGACAATATGAAAGTACGAAAAAACAACCAATTAGAATTACTTTGTCTGATGTAGAGGATATTTTAGATTCTTCAGATATAACTTTATCAGAATACAAAGAAGGAGTTACAAAACTAAAAGAAAAGGTTATAGAGCAAACAAGAGGAAATAATGAAGTTACAGAGCAACAAAGAAATGATGAACACGCAAGGGAAAGAGAATAAGGTTAGGAGAATATGAATGAAAGAATTATTAAAAGTAATATCCAAAAAACTATTTATATATTCATTTATAGTTAATTTGATATATTCAATAGCAGATTATGGACAATCATTTGCATTATCTATATTCGGAACAAGTCCTTTAACTTTAGATAAACTTACAAAACTAGCAATAGCAATGATAGTTGCAGATGTTTTAATGTTAGTGTTTGGAAAAATAGGATCATATATAGATAATGTAAATGAGGCAAAAGCTACCAATGATATAGAAAAATACTATTTTAATAAACTGCAAAATATGACTATGGAAAGAATACAAAATACTCATACGGGATTTATACATAATCTTATATCAGATACTGCAAGTCTATTTGTAGATGTATCTTATTATTTTGAAATAAGTATAGTTCCACTAATAATAGGAATAACATCGATATTATTTATGGTGTGTAAGCAATCGGTATTAACTGGTATTATTTGCATTGTAATAAGTGCTTTAGCAGTCTTTTTAAAATACAAAATGATGAAGAATAAGCAAAAATTTGATAAAGAAGTAAGAAATAAAAGGTCAAAATATAATGCAACACTAATAGATTTTATACAAAACATAGTGGCAGTAAGAAAACTAAATATAGGCAAATTTTGTTATAAAAAGATAGACCAAAATTCAGAAGAGTATTTGAAAGCAACTAAAGTAAATGAAGTTAAAAGGTCAAACATGAATGCAGTGTTTACAATCCTAATGGATATGTTATATATAGTTGTGCTATTAAGTACAATAGCATTAGTAAAGAATGGAGAAGATGGACTTCCATATTTATTATTCTATATAACTGCATTAGGAAAAATATATTCTAATCTTAATAGTCTAGTTAAATTTATAGATACTTATGTCAGATTTAAAGGTGCAAAAGAACAATTAGATGAATACTTTAAGGATTGTAAAGAAACAAATTTAATTAAAAATTTTAATAATTTAAAGCTATCAGAAGTTGTATTTTCATACACAAAAGATTCTACTAAAATTGCAATACCAGAGTTTACTTTGAAAAAAGGAGATAAAATAAGCATAATGGGGCAGTCAGGGCAAGGAAAAACAACAGTAATGAATATTTTAGCAGGATTATATCCATTAGAGATAGGAAATTTAACAATAAACGGAAAAGACAAAAACGATGCAAGATTAGATTTAGTTTTTGTATCACAAGAAGTTGATTTGTTTGATTTAAGTGTTAGAGATAATTTATGTTTAGGAAAAGACATTAAAGAAGAAAAGATAATTGAATTATTAAAAGAGGCTGGATTATACGATTGGTACACAGAATTACCAGAGGGTCTTGAAACATTAGTTGGAGAAAGAGGCGTTAAGTTATCTGCAGGACAAAAACAAAGATTAAATTTAATTAGAGGAATCTTAATTGATAAGGATTTATATTTCTTTGATGAACCAACTTCTAACCTAGATGTTGAATCAGAGGGAAAAATTACTAATATGATTGATAAATATTTAAAAGATAAAACTTATATTATCGTTACTCATAGACCACAATTAAAAAGATTATGCAACAGACATTATGTGTTTGAGCATCACATGATGAAAGAAATTGTAAATGGATAGAGGGAGTTTTTTGGAAAGAGAGTTATATAGTAAAATAATATATTTTGAAGATTATAGCAATAAAGATATTTTTGATTTTGAAGTAGAAAAAGAATATAAAAGAATAAAACAAGAATATGCAGATTGCGTAGTAACAAAAGAATTTTATAAAGGCAATAATATTTTAATTAGAGCTTGTAAATTAACAAAAATTCAAACAAAAGAAAAAGAGCCAGAGGAAAAACAATATTTAAGAGATAGATCAGATGGATTTAAAAGTGGTGGAATGGATAGAGAGAGAACTAGATAAAGATATTATAAAAAGAAGCATATTATCAAAAGCAAAATGCTTAAATATAGAAATTGACAAATCAATATCTTAATGTTGTATTAAAAACATTTAATAAAAAATACTAAAATACTTCTTGCAAACCACAAACATTTATGTTAAATTAAAACCAAGTTAAAAGAGCTGTAACACAAATTTCTATTTATAAAAATTTGTAAACTTCAGCTGAAACGGAGCCAGAAAATAGATAATCGAAAGATTATCTATTTTTTTTCTTTGCAATAAGAAATATATTAAAAAGAAAATTAAAAAATAGTAATACTATAATATATGTTAGATAAAATATGAATCAACATGTTGTGTTTACATAAAAAATGTGATATAATATGTACAATTATTTTTTTACTTGATACAGCTCAATTGGGCTATATTAGTTTATTATATATATTATAAAAAACGATAGGAGGTAAATTTACAAAAACAAATTCCTTAAGGCAAAAAGCATTAAAACAGAGTCAAATTTTATGAAAGGAAAGGGCTGTTTATGAATTACGAAGAAGCACGGCAGTGCATATTAGATAGTTTAGAGAATAGCTCGTTAATAGCAACTATTGGAATGAACTCTGATAAAGTTGCAGATAACCTGTATAGTTCTGAACTTAAAAATATGCATGGAACCATTGTGGAGATGGCTAATAATCATGGCGAATCTCCTGAGAATTTTCTAGCAGCGCTGCTAAACCATCTTTTAGAAAAAGAAGCAGCTAACTCAGGCAACATAGTGCTTGGGGATTATGGTCATCCATATATTTCAACAGTTAAAATGATCAATGACATCAACAGTACATTAGTGACAGACAAATATGAAAGAGGCGTTACCAATCAGCTTAATATAACACGGAGAAGGATGGCATTATATGACAATTTTGAAGGTGTTATTGAAAATCTCAGAAGCTACTATTCTGGAAAAGATTTTCTAATTCTTATGAAAGTGTCATGTGATACTAAACTGACGTGTCAGTCATTAAAAAAGCTGAGAAGAATTGTAGAAAATCCGCATATCAAAATTTTATTATTCATCGAAATGATACCCGAATATTACAACAAAATTCGAGAGAATAATAGATTTGATGGATTTTTCGATTCGGAGATTTATGTACAGGAGGAGAGGACTTATGGCAACAACTACTAAGGCTAAAGGAAAGTCAGCACCGGATGCTATTATGGCAACATCATTTATCAAGCCTGCAAGATTGAAAAAAACAGGTGTAAAGGTTTTGACAACCGATAACACCATCGAGAGTTATCCTGCATGCAGAATGCGGGAACTTCACAATCTGGCGGAGATGTTTGGTTGGGTTATTATGCCAATGAGTCTTGTTAGTTTCGACAGTATCATTAAAGCATACTCCTCTGAAAGCGTATATTACGCTTGGGAGCTCTACCAAGCTTTTAATCGGTTTAAAAGATTATCTAGTGGAAATATGCGGTTCTATATTATTGCTCCGTTCAGTTTCCTGGACACTTATAGTATGATGACTAACTATTCTGGGCTTGACGATATTATCGAAAACGCATATTTTCCTCAAAGTCTGAAGGAAATTCAAAATTCGATTCGAGTCCTTAAACCGATACTAGAGGAAGCTGGTTCTATTATAAATGGAATGGCTAAAATTATAGAGGACAATCGTAGAAAACAGCAAGAAGAGGAAGATAAGAAGAAAGATCCGTGCATTTTGGCTATTGATGCTAAAGATGACATTTGTGACCCAAAGGCAGTTGCTAGAATTGGGCTTTGCTGGGGTCCGGAACTACCGGATTTTCTTGTTGGGGATCTTCCTCGTAACAACGGTTCATTTGATACTGTTACTTATCCGTGGTCTAAGGATTTGGTTAAAAATGTAGGATATGGTAACCTTGATTCAGATCATAAAATAAGGAATAGTTATTTGGAAGTTAAGGAAGCTTTTAATAGACTTTGTGAGAATTTCGAAGATGCATGCTACTGGTCTAGTGCGAGAGGACAAGTCAACAAGCTTGCTAATGAATGGGAGGCTCCACGTTGCATAAAGATGCTGATAGAGGCATTTCCGGAAAAACGTACTGTGCTGGAAGAAATCCAAAATCACATAACTAAGTATTTCGAGATTAATGGCGACAGTAGCTCTTGCCCGGGTAGATATGAAGAACTCTATCCATATTCGAAATGTAGTGATAGTACGAGGCGTGAGATTAGGAACGGGCATTGGCATAAGGAGTGGGATAATCGTACGCGTAGACATGTTATTATTTATAATTGCAGGACAGAGTGCTGCTATACAAAGTTAGTATGTGCTAAGAAAATTTTAGAGTTGCTACATGATTTTTACCGGAATTTTTTAAATAAGTATTATGTAAAAAATATTAAGAGCTGTTTTAAAAAACAGATACTATATGAAGAAGTTGTTCAGCGAGATAGAATATCTGTAAAAGTTATCCATACACTAGAACATAAACCGGAAGAAATGATGGAATTTATTCCGCTTATCAAAGTAATGGAAGATGATGATTCTCGGAGAGTAAAAGAAATAAAGGAAGAATTTCCGGAATTCTGGACTTTTTACGAACTGATAACAAAGTAATCTTAATAATGTTGTTTTTTATAATATTGTTTTAGGACGAGCATTGCTCGTCCTTTTTCTTACAATAACATTAATATAACTTGTTATTGATATTTTATACTAACTCAAATATGCTCAAAATGTTGAAAAATAATTATTTATATGTTACAATAAACATATGAAAATTATCAGGCAAACGCCTGTGTATATATAGTTCCTGGCAAATAATTTTGAAAGGAGGAATTTCTGTAATGTCAATTAAACAAGTTAGTCGTAATCGGTCAAGGTCAAATCCAAGGCGCGATGCATTAGAAAAACGGAAACAAAGAAATATTCGCAGAACAAATATGCATAACAATTACATCATTCAAAACGAAGAAAAAAAAGAAAAACCAACAATAATTATTTTATATGAGCGTTAAATAGTAGTTTCTAATATTAAGACAGGTTATGCAGAGACGTGAAAAATATGGATATTGACCAAGAATAGAGCACTTACATTGTAGGTGCTCTATTGCGTTTACACTAAAACTATGCTATACTAGTAGCGGAAATTTTAAGGTAAATCCCTGTTTATATAAAGATAGAATCTCAAATAACAAGGTGTATATGATTATGAAAAAATTGGAGGAATGAAATGAGGAGAGCGGATTAAAAAAGAAAAAGGAGCATCAAAAAACAAAGAGATTTCTTTAATGATATAATGAATAGTATATGTAAAAGCGAGAGAAAAAAATCGAATGCAAGGCTAAGAAAAGGATTATATATAAAATTTTTTGAAGAATTTGCTGTTCTTTTAGAATATGTTGAAATAAAATATTCAAATCAGGATAATATATCTTTCAAGTGGGTTGGAGAAGATAAACAAAATCAAACGATTAATTATGATGGTGAGATATATCAAGGAAGCAAGTTAATTGAAAAAGTAGAAATAACATGCCCGCTTATTTCAAAAAAAGACAAAATGATTGCAAAACAGCTTAATAAAAGTGGTTATTCAGACGTAGAAATTTTTGATCCTGTTGAGAAATTAAATGAGAATAAAGAAAAACTTGAATTAAAAATAAGTGCAAAGAATTCAAAGAATACATATGATGGAACTGTCACCTTAGTTGCATATAACAATGATTTACTACATTATATTGATGGAGAGGAATTTAATCAAAAGTATGAGAAGGATTTTGTGGATGAATTGAAATTGTTAGATTACCAGTTTAAAAATGTGTATATTTTGGAAAATTTAGATGAAAAAAGGTTGATAAGAATAAAATAGATTATGTAGAATAAGAGGGGGAAAATTAAATGGGAGAGGTAACAATTACAGATATTTTAGCAATTATAATTTCAAGTATAGCATTATTGTTTACAATTATAAATCAGATTATTATCATAAAGGATAGAGCACCACAGTTAGCTTTTGAATTAAAGGATTATAATGGTATATTATATTTATTAATTACAAACAATGGTCAAGCTGGTGCAAAGAATATAAGAATAAAGATAGAAAAAATATATAATAATGGAAATATTGGGACACAGGAAGATGCAATCTTTGCAATGCCTTTTGAGTTAGCATGCAATGAAAAAGTACAAGGAATGATAGGAATTTTAGGAGGAAATATTTGTAATCATGTTTTTCCATATATTGATATAAGTGTTTCTTACGAGAAACCTCATTTTATTAGAAAAGTTAAGTATAAAAGACAAGTATTTTATATTCCAAAGACAGAAAACAAAATAACTGTGGATACGGGGTTAGATTTAAGTAGATTGGAACATTCAGTTGAAAACATACATAAATCAGTATTACGATTGGCAAATTATTTTGATGGATGTGAAATTGCACCGTTTGATGAATTAAATATTGTTTCAGAAAATCATTTTCAACGCGATTTGGTTAATGCAATGAATAACAAAGAATCTAAAGTAGTTGATAATGATACTGCTATTGAGAATCGAATTATAAAAAAATGAATTATATAAAGGTAAACATTATGTTGAACGGGAATCAGTAATATGAATCTTGACAGTTAAACATATAATAAGTATAATTAAATTACAGAATACAAAAATGGACGATGTAGCACCGACTTATGGTGTGTAGAATTAGTTTCCTAATTCCATCGGTCACTTATTATTGAATAATCTAAAAAAATAATAATATAATAATTATAAATATAATATACGAAAATATTTGACATTTTATAAAATATATTGTATACTATATTTAGCTTAAGCAAGTTCGTAGGAACGAATGTTGCACGGAGGTATGTGGTCGCATATCTCTATTTTTTTGTCTCAAAAAGAAAAGACAGGTGGTCGCCTGTCTAAAAGAAATTAATCTTTTTTGTTGTCTTGGTTTTCATTGTTATAATTACTTGTTAGTAATAATACAATTAGTCGCCAAATTAATTCGTAGGAACTCAAATGTTGCACCTCCTTTCACAAAGATTTCCTTTGAAAAGGATAATTCAATTATAACATTTTAAACCAATAAAAACAATACATTCTCAAACAAATTTTCGGGAAAATAAAATTTAAAATACCTCTTGCAAATTACCAAAATTTATGTTAAATTAAAACCAAGTTAAACGGAGCTGTAACACAAATTTCTATTTATAAAAATTTGTAAACCTCAGCTGAAACGGAGCCATATAATATTTTTGTTGAACTATATAAGTTCATCAAGATAAAAGATGAAAAGAGTTCAAATGTAAAAGTTTGAACTCTTTTTTGTAAGAAAATATATGAACAAAGGAGAATATATAAAATGGAAGATTATGATAATAGAATAAACCGCAACATTTTTGGTTTTGAAAATATGATAAATGATTTTGAAAAAGGATTAGAGCAATATCTTACAGAGGGATATACATTAAAAAATAATTCAGAAATTATATATCAAGATCCAGAAAATGCTGACCAGATATCAAAAGCACGTAAATCAATAAGATCATCTATGGCAATTTCAATTATAGTATTAGTGTCACTAGTAGCAATGCTTATTGGAATGATTATAATTGGCTCAAATATAGGATGGATAATTTTTATGGGAATATTTGTTGCAATAGTTGGATTTGCAATGTATAAAGATAGACCTGGTAAGCAAATAAAAATAATGAAAAGTAAAGCTGTTTGCAAATATCGAGTTAAAATTGGAAGTGCTTCTAGTAAAAATTACAATTATTTTGTAACAGTAATACCAGATAATGAAGTAAAAACTATATATAGAGAGCTACAAGTTTCTAAAAAAGATTATGAACTTATTCAAGAAGGTACACCAATAATGGTAGTAAAAGGCGGAAAGGCTTGTATTTTATAATTATGATAAATTTATATAAATAGTAGTAATTATTTTTTTATTGTGTATAATAATTATGGTGAAATTTTACTAAAGAAAGGAAAAATTTTTATGAAAAAGATAAAAATATGGAGAAAAATAGCAATTATATAAGTAATATTATTATTGGTGATGATACCAAGCAAGGCATTAGCAATGCAAATATTTGTAAAAACACTTAAAGGGAAAACAATAACATTAGAAGTTGAACCAAGTGACACTATGGAAAATGTTAAAGCAAAAATTCAAGATAAAGAAGGAATAACACTAGATCAACAAAGATTGATATTTTCAGGAAAACAATTAGAGGATAATAGAACATTAGCAGATTATAATATTCAAAAAGAAAGTACATTACAGTTAATATTAAGATTAGAAAGACTTTAAATTTTGATGCTAATGGTGGAGAAGGAACAATGGAATCTGTTTCTGATATTACTGGTGAATATATATTACCGGAAAATAAATTTATACCTCCATCAGGTAAGAGATTTAAAGGTTGGTCAACAGAGCAAAACGGTGAGATAATTACGAAAATAGTTGTTGATGAAACAAGTAGTAATGTTCCTGATACAGTATATGCTATTTGGGAAGATATTCCTACAATAAATTTTGAAAAATATGAATGTAATTACGGAGAATTAAGTAAAAGCCTTAGTGAATTTGGAATAACATTTACTGGAAAAATACCAACAAAATTAACTGTCAATTATTATGTAAATAATGAATTAAAATATACTGAAAATATTAATATGAATAATGAAAATGCTACTATTCTTAATGAAAAATTAAATCCAGGAAATTATGATGTAGAAATCTCAGGAATATATGATAATGATGAAAGCTATACTGTAAAAGGAAAGCTTATTATAAATAAAGTAAAAGATGAAAATACTGTACAAAAGAAAAGTAATAGTCCACAAACCGGTGACACAATATTTTTTGCAATTGGAGTATTGACAATATCATTAATAAGTATTTTTATAATTAAAAGAAAATAAGTATAAATAAATGAGGTTTGATATATTTCAGACCTTATTTTTTTGGTAAAAATTCAAAAATATATATGGAAAAACGCCTATATATGTGTTATAATGCAAAATAATCTTATTATTAAGATACTCCATTTGCAAGTTATTTGCAAAAAAATATATTAAAGGAGGTAGATAAAAAGGATTAATGGTCAGTTAAAAAGGAAAAAAGTTCATTTCGGCGTACTAAGGAGGTAAGGAAAAATGCAACGGATAGCAAAAGCATTTAGTGATGAAGAAACACTACGAGTTTTTTTAGAAGATGTAAAAGATTCTGTAAGAAACTTGAAAGTTGCTAAATTGCTAATGCAGGTCAATTGGTCTAGCGAAACATCTTACAAAGCAATTCAAGATACAATTAAAATCATTGAAGAATATTTCGGACATGATATTTTAATTGTAGGCAATACCACAACTGGCTGCGTATTAGACGGAAAAGTTAATAGAACGCAGTCAACAATCAGATGCACAATTTACGAAGAAGAAACAACAGAATTGCAAGTGTTGCAGTTCGATTTTTCCGGAAAAAACATAAGCTCAATAGCACGAGAAGTAGTTAACATGATTAAATTTCAAAAGCATGTAAAATCATTGGAGTTTATATCAACAAAGATGATTGGAAATGTTGAAGAATTTTGCAAAATTTTAGGTGAATGCGATAAAAGCATAACCATATATGGAAGCACAATACCAAAAAATTATGAAAAAAATACTAATCAGTATGTATTTTCAAATAAGTTTGGAATAACATCAGATGGTATGATTTTTATAATAACAAAAGGTGAAGATTTCCATTGTAAAATGGATTTTTGCTTTGAGGGTTGGAGAATACTTGGAAATGAAAAATTTCAAGTAACAAATTGTTCAGAATCAGGTTTTTTTACAGGCATGGACATAGGAAACGTAACAGATGTTTTCAAGGAGTTGGGAATAATAACGGGTAATAAAAGCTATGTGAATAAAATTGTTTTTTCATATAACAAAGGTAAATCAAAATATATTCGCTCCATAAAACATGATGACAGTAGAAATCATGGAGGATTACAGTTGGATTTACCTATTGAAAATAATACGTATGTAAATATATCGTATTTTTATCCGATACGGTTCTTAGAAGGCTTTTTGGAAAAATGCAAAAAGATGGATGGATTTAGTCCGAATTTCATATCGACAATTTATGATATAGACAGGATTGGATTTGATGAGACGTTGGAAATTAAGTCATTGGATGAAATAGCACCTACGACAGGCTATTGTGCTGAATCTTGTTTTGTAAGAAAAAGCACAAGCAGTCATATAACTACAATAAGTAAAGTACCTATTTATATAGGAATCCGTGAAGGAAAAAAACAAAGCAGGAAAAAAGATAATTTTCTTAATTTGTTAAAAAGCTATATAAAATCTAGAAAAAATTATAACGAAAACGCAGAAAATGAATACTATGAAATGCTGTGTCATTGTTTATCAAGTTATGGAAATCGAGTATATAAGTTATATACAACAGATGACCTTACAGGAATAAGCAATAGAGCAATAATAAAAAAATCCATAAAAGAAGCATTAATTGATTTGAACAATGATAGATGCAAATATGTATCATTAATGTTCCTTGATGTTGACAAATTCAAGAAAATAAATGACATATATGGACATACCTCTGGTGATATTGTTTTGCGCAAAATCGGAGAAATTTTAAATGGTATTGAACAAAAATATGAAAATGTCAAAGTAGCCCGATGGGGCGGAGATGAGTTTCTAATTTTGTTAAAAGATTACAATTACGAAAGAGCCAAATCTTTAGCAAAGGAAATTCAGAATGAATATTCAAAAAAGATTTTTATGTTTTTGCCATTACTTGAAAACTCTGAAAGCAAAGTAATAGTGACAGGCTTAAAGTTCAGCATAGGAGTAGCTTTTGCAGAGAAAAACTTTGAAGAGCAAGTGTTGGTTGCATTAGCAGATCACGCTTTATACTATGTAAAGAAGAATGGCAGAGGTTTTATAAAATTTTATGATGACGAATGCAAGAAAAGCTTTCAAGCAAGATCAAATATTATTGACAATGAAGATAATAAGAAGATTAATCTTGTCGAAATGCTGAAAAAAGCAGGAGGCTCATAAAAAACAACCAGAATAAATCCTTTTAAGAGATAACTATGTTTTTCATGGTTATCTCTTTTATTATGAATAAATATTAAAAAAAATCAAAAAATATAAGTATGAAGAATAAAGAATTTATTTATAAAATATTAATAGGCTTTTTGGCTGGAATAGTAAATGGATTATTTGCAAGTGGTGGTGGAATGATATTAGTACCAGCATTTATATATTTACTAGATATGAAAGATAAAGAAGCAAGGGCAACATCAGTAATTTGTATATTGCCAATGGTAGTTACCAGTGGATTTTTTTATTATAGAAATAATTATATTGATTGGAAAATAGGATTACTTTGTGCTATAGGAGGAACATTGGGAGGAATTGTAGGTGCAAAGTTATTAAATAAAGTTCCTACTAAATATTTAAAATATGCCTTTACATTATTCTTGATATATGCATCATATAAGTTAATTTTTATTTAGGAAAGGAACGAATTTTTATGATAGAAATTTTGACAGGATTTGTTTCGCGGAATAATAAGTGGAACTGGAATGGGGGGTGGCACTATATTAATATTGTGCTTATCAATATTTTTAAGTTTGAACCAAAAGATAGCTCAAGCTACGAATCTAATATTTTTTATACCAACATCAATAGCTGCGATATATATTAATATAAGACAAAAAAATATTAATTTTAAAGTTGCTCAAATAATAATAGTATTTGGAATTATAGGAGCTATAGTAGGAGCCATTATAGCTCAAAAGATAGATGTGAAATTGTTAAAAAAGTTATTCGGAGTTTTTCTTGCTATTGTTGCTATACATGAAATATATGTAATTATTAAAGAGCGTAGAGGCAAAGTAGAATAGATAAATAAAAAAATATGTTATAATCATATTGCAAAAATTTGATATTTAGTATAAAATTTAAAACATATTAAGAAAAGGAGTAAGAAAATGAAAAAAAGAATTTTATTAATAAGTGTTATAAGTATAATGTTAGTAGCTATGTTATTTTGTTTAACAGGTTGTACAAAGACAAAATCATTTACATATGATGTTTCAACAGGTGAAAAAATAGAGCTAAAATTAAAGACAGATAATGGTTATGATATAACTTCTAATATCCCATTTGCAATCAAAAAGGATGATAAAACTATTTTACAAGGAAGTTTTATAACAGAAGAGGGATATAATCAATATATAGCTTTAACAAAAACTGTTTCAGGAGCAACGATACTAGATAGTGGAGAAAAAAATGGTGCTGAATATACTTTCTACAAATATGAATACCCAGGACAAGATACTGAATATAACTTTATTGTTAAAGTTAAAAAATCAAAGACAGGAGTATTAATAGGAAGTACTGCATCTGAAAAAGAAGCAAAAGAAGCTTTTGAACGTTTAAATTTTTCTAAAGTAGATTAATATTTTAGAGCAGAGATACGTTTATTATCTCGGCTCTATTTTTTTTATAAATATGAAAGAAGGAAAATGTGTAATGAAAATTATATTAGCATCAGGATCTCCAAGAAGAAAAGAGCTATTAAGTTTATTTGTTAAAAATTTTGAAGTTATGATAAGCGGGGTAGATGAAAACATAGCAGAAAATTTAATACCAGAAGAATTAGCTTCAAAATTAGCATATATCAAAGCTAAAGATATTTTTGATAAAACTAATGGAGATAGAATTATTATTGGATCAGATACAATAGTAACAAAAAATGGGAAGATATATGGAAAACCCAAAAATAAAGCTCATGCTAAAGAGATGATAAAGGATTTGATAAGTGGAAATGGTGTTCATAGTGTAATAACAGGACTTTGTGTAATTATAGAAGAAAATGGTAAATATAAAGAATATAAGACATTTGATGAGGTAAAAGTTTTTTTGAAGCATATCACAGATGAAGAAATAGAACGTTGGATAAATACCGGAAAGGCAATGGACAAAGCAGGGGCATATGGAGTGCAAAACGAATTTTGTGTATTCGTAGAGAAAATTGAAGGAAATTATACAACAGTAGTAGGACTTCCAACACATAAATTATATGATATAATTAAGGATTATATAAGGGAATTTTAATATTCCAAAAACAGATTTTATATCTGTTTTTTTTGTGGAAATAAGAAAAAAATTATAGTTATATATGAACAAATTTCATTGATTTTTAATACTTTTTAATATATAATATGAAAAAATTATACAAGGGGCTGATTTAGTGTTAAAACAAGAAATTTTTAATTATTGTAAACAAAAATTACATATTTCAGACGTAAAAATAGATGAACCAATGAGTGAGCATACTACTTTTAAAATTGGTGGAAATGCAGATGTATTTGTGAAAGTTGATAATGAAGAAAATATAAAAAAAATATTAAATTTTGCAAAAAAAAATAATATACAAACTACGATTATTGGTAATGGAAGTAATATTTTAGTAAAAGATAATGGAATCAGAGGTTTGGTTATTAAAATTGATAACAAAAATATTAATATAAATAAAATAAATAATAAAGAAGTAGAAGTAACTGCAGGAGCAGGAGTTCTTTTAGGAATGTTAGCACAAAAATTATTAAAAGAAAATATAAGTGGATTTGAATTTGCAGCAGGAATTCCTGGCACTATAGGTGGAGCAATTAAAATGAATGCAGGAGCTTATGGTGGAGAATTCAAAGATATAGTAGTAAGAACAAAATATATGGATGAAGAAGGTAACACAAAAATACTAAGCAATAATGAGCAAGATTTTTCATATAGGCATAGTATTTTTTCAAAAAACAAATGGATTATTCTTGAAACAACTTTAACTTTAAATCTTGAAATAAATTCAGATAAAATTAAAGAAAAAATGGATGAGTATGTTGAATCAAGAAAAAGTAAACAACCTTTAAATTATCCAAGTGCAGGAAGTACATTTAAAAGAGGTAAAGATTTTGTAACTGCAAAGTTAATAGATGAAAGCGGTTTAAAAGGATATTCTATAGGTGGAGCATTAGTATCTGATATACATGCAGGTTTTGTTGTTAACAAAGGAAATGCTACAGCTAAAGAAGTTTTAGAGCTAATAGAATATGTACGAAATGTAGTTAATAAAAAATTTAATAAAAAGTTAGAGCTAGAAATAGAAGTTTTAGGTGAATAAAGAAAGAGGTATAAAGCAATAATGAAAGGTTTTTTTTCATGGTTTAAATCAGGAAATAAAATGAAGAGATGGTTATTTTTAATATTATTATCAATGATAGCAATTTGCTATGCATTATCAATAATATTAGTAACAAATTCATTGGATATTAAAACAATTATTAAAATAGTAGCATTATTTGTATTTGGTTTTGTAGGAATTGTATTTGGATGCATTTCTTTACAAAAACGTAATTTAGAGATCTTAGTCAAACAAACAGACAAGAGAGCAAATGTAAAATCATTAATATATAATAAAAAAGTATATAATCAAGGACCTAAAATTGTTGTAATAGGTGGTGGAAATGGATTAAATTCAGTTCTTAGAGGGTTAAAAGAATATACGGAAAATATAACAGCAATTGTTACAGTTAGTGATTATGGAGATAAAAAATCTGATTCAAGAATGATATTAGATACTTTACCATTAGATGATGTAAAGGAAAGTTTAATCGCATTATCTAGTAATGAAGAAGAAATGAATAATTTAATAAATTACCAATTTAAATATGGAAGTTTAAAATCATTATCTTTTGGAGATATATATTTATTGGCAATGCAAAATTTACATAAAGAATTTGGAAAATCAGTAGAAAAGTCAAAAGATATTTTTAATATGACAGGAAGAGTTTTACCAGTTACGCAAGATGAGTTAGAAATTTGTGCAGAGCTAACAGATGGCACTATAGTAAAAGGAAGAAGTGAGATTCCAGATGTTGTAAATGAAAAAGTTGCTGGAATAAATAGAGTTTTTATAAGTCCATCAAATTGTAAAGCTGCTCCAGGTGTAATTGAAGCAATTCTAGAAGCGGATGCGATAATAATAGGACCAGGAAGTTTATATACAAATGTTATTCCAAACTTGCTTGTTAAAGGAGTTTCAAAAGCCATAAAAGAATCTTCAGGATTTAAAATTTATATAAGTAATATAATGACAGAGCCAGGACAAACATATAATTATGCTTTATCAGACCATATTAAGGCTATTAAACGTCATATTGGAGAAGGTATGATTGATTATTGTATCTATGATACAGGAGAAATTACGCCAGAGTATATTAGAAAATATAATATGAAAGGTTCTGAATTAGTAGAGCAAGATATACAAAAAGCAAAAGCAGAAGGCGTAAAATTGATGAAACGTGACTTAGCAATGATAGATAATAAATACATAAGACATAATCCAAAAGAAATAGCAAGGGCAGTTATTGAACTTATATGCGAAGATTTAAAATTTAAGGATAAACAAAATGATCCTCAATATTTAATGTTAAGTCATAAACTAAGATATAAAAAATTAAAACCAAATAAAAAGAAATGGAAAAAACAAAAGTTAGATAAGACAGGAAAAAGTAAATTTTATTCAAAATATGAAGATAGAATTTTATCAATTAGAGAAAGTGATGAAAAGTTAAAAAGAAAAATAATTGCTGAAAATAAAAGTAATCAGATAATAGAAAAAGTAAGTGGCATGAAGAAGTATAATACGGAGTTAAAAAAGCGTAAAGCAAAAGAAAATTCTAATAAAAGAAATTATTCAGATAGTATTAAATAGGCACATAAGAAAAATTATGGGGGAGACTAAAGATGAAATTGATGATTAATAAATTGGATTTTGAAAATTCTATTAATAAAGAATGGCTAGTAACTAATGGATTAGGGGGATTTGCAAGTTCAACAATAGTTGGCGCAAATACAAGAAAATATCATGGATTATTAGTGGCACCATTAAATCCACCAGCTCAAAGATATTTATTACTTTCAAAATTGGATGAAAGCATAGAAATTGATGGAGTAATTAATAATTTATATACAAATATATGCAGGAATAATATATCCGAAGGTTATAAAAATCAAGTCAGTTTCGAAAAAGAAGAAATACCTGTTTTTACATATAATGTAAATGGTGTAACAATTGAAAAATCAATTTGTATGGAGTATAGAAAGAATGTAACAATTGTTTTATACAAAATAAAAAATGGAGATAAATATGCAAAATTAAGAATTACTCCATTATTGAATTATAGAAATTTTCATGCAGTTAGTTATAATAGAAAATTCTATATTGAGCAGAATGTCAATAATAGATTAGTTGATATTGTTATCGATAATAGTAATCATCATATATATATGAATTGCTCTGATGGAGAATATAGAATACAAGAAAATGATAGTTTTAAAAACATGTATTATATCCAAGAAGAAAAAAGAGGATTAGAAAGTGAAGAAAATCATGCAATACCAGGATTTTATGAAATAAATATAAATCCAAATGAAGAAAAATGTATAACTTTTGCGTGCTCTCTTGATGAAATAAAAATAGATAGAAAAGATGGTCAAAAAATAATTCAATCTGAGAAAAAAAGAATAAAACAATTGATTGATAAATCTGATTTGAAAGGTGATTCAGAGCTAATAAAAAAATATATAATTGCAACTGATAATTTTATTGTTTCAAGAAAAAATTTGTTAACATTATTAGCTGGGTATCCTTGGTTTTTAGATTGGGGAAGAGATACATTTATTGCTTTTGAAGGAACAGTGTTAGTAAATAAAAGATTTGATGTAGCGAGAAGTTTATTATTAACATTTACTAGAGATATAAATGATGGGTTAATTCCAAATGGATATTCTGAGATTGATAATATGCCATTATATAATAGTGTTGATAGTAGTTTACTATTTTTCGAACAAGTGAAAAAATACATAAAGTATACGTCTGATTACAATTTTGTCCAAACGAAATTATATAAAGCAATGAAAGATATTATTGAACATTTTATAGAAGGGATAAACCTTGAAAATAATAATATTTATCTTGATGAAGATTATTTAATTTCAGCAGGTACATTAAGTACTCAGAATACATGGATGGATGCTAAAATTGGTGATTATGTTGTTACTCCTAGAAATGGTAAACAAGTTGAGATAAATGCTTTGTGGTACAATGCTTTAATGATTATGGTAGAGCTTTCTAAAAAATTTGAAGATGATAAAGAAATTATTAGCAAATATAGAAATTTGGCAAAGAAAACTAAAAAATCTTTTAATGAAAAATTTTATAATCCAAAGACGAAGTGTTTATATGATGTAATTGGAGATGAAAAAATAAGACCAAATCAATTATATGCATTATCATTAAATTATCCAGTAATTGATCCAAGCTCAAGTGAGGCTAAAGAAATGTTTAATACAGTTACAAAAAAATTATTAAATGCATATGGATTAAAAACTTTAGCAAAAGGAGAGAAACATTATACTGAAATATATGAAGGTGATCAATACAGAAGAGATATTAGTTACCATCAAGGAATTACATGGCCATGGTTAATTGGGTTATATAATGATTCTTTTGTAAATTTGATAAATGCTGAAAAAGATAAAATAGAAAAAAATAAATTAAAAGAAGAATATAAAAATTTCGTTCAAAAATTAAGAAAGACATATGTAAAAGAGCTAAACGAAGGAATGACAATTGGAAGTTTGCCAGAGCTATATGATTCTGCAAAACCATTTAGTCCAAAAGGAGCTTTTGCACAGTGTTGGAGTGTTTCTGAAGTATTTAGGATTATTTTAAAAGCTCAATAATTAAATAATGGGGGAAAATAAATGATAGTTAGCGAATTGGAAAAAGAATTAAAAGAAAAAAAATTATCAAGTATTTATTTATTATATGGAAAAGAAACATATTTATTAGAAAATGCTCTAAAAAAAATCAAGAAATTATTTGGTGAGCTTAAAGAAGGTTTAAACTATATAAAAATAGATAGCTCTAATGTTAGCAATTTAATATCAGAGCTACAAACTCCTCCATTTGGATTTGAAAAAAAATTGATTATTGTAAAAGATACGGAATTATTTAAAAAAATAGGCAAGAAAAAAAGTCAAGATGTTTCTGATTTAATTGAAAAAAATGCTAGATATATTTCTGAAAATATTGATTCAATAAAAGATTTTAATGTGGTTGTTTTTTTAGAAGAAGAAATCGAAAAAAATGCTTTATATAAAATTATAGAAAAAGAAGGAATTGTATGTGAATTCCAAACTGAAAAATTGCCAGATCTTGCAAAAAGAATTAAATTTATTTGTACATCATATAAAGTTAATATTGATAATGTAACATTAAATTATTTTATAGATGTTTGTGGTACGAATTTGCAAGATTTAATAAATGAAATAAGAAAATTGATTGAATATGTTGGAGAAAATGGAACAATAAGCCAAGATGATATTGATAAATTATCAATAAAACAATTTGAAAGTGTTATATTTGATTTGACAGATAGTTTAGGGCAAAAAAATGTAACAAAATCATTAGAAGTATTAAAAAATTTAATCTATGCAAAAGAGCCTGTACAAAAAATACTGATTACTTTATATAATCATTTTAAAAAATTATATACAGTTAAACTTTGTGAAAAATACAAAAAAGATATTTTGCAAAATTTGAATTTAAAGCCAAATCAAACTTTTTTAGTGTCAAAATATAAAAAACAAGCTAATTATTTTTCAGAAGAAACTTTAAAAAATATTTTATTTGCATTTATTAAGTTAGATGAAAATTACAAAAATGGAAATGTTGATTTAAATATTGGACTAGAAACTGTAATATGTGGTTATTGTAGTTAAATTATATGAATAAAAGAGAATGTTTTTCAAATAATAATTTGGGAAACATTTTTTTTATTAGTTTTTAGAATTAAAAAATAAAGGTTAGGAGATGATAGAATGTTTAACTTTAGAACAGATATGGCTGATGAAAGACATGATATTTACAAGAAGGCACATAATTTAGAAGATAAAATTCCAGGAATTGATTTTGAATCTAAAGATGAAAGCAAAAATGTAAAGACTACAATAGTGAGAGTTACTGATAAAGAGGGGGAAATTGCAATAGGCAAGCCTATAGGAACATATATTACGTTTGATCTTAAAAATTTACGAATTGCTAGTGAAGATGAAATTGACGAAAGTTCAAAGATTATATCTGAAAAAATTAAAAATATTGTTGATGGAAAAATATCTTCTGAAGGGGAAATTCTTGTAATTGGACTAGGAAATCAATTTGTTACACCAGATTCGCTTGGGCCTAAAGTAGTTTCTGAAATTGAAATTACAAGGCATTTGTTAAAATATGCGCCTCAATTTGTAAAGCCAGGAACAAGAGCAATAAGTGCTGTAGCACCAGGTGTATTAGGAACAACTGGGATAGAGACTTTAGAAATTGTAAAAGGAATTGTTGATAATGTAAATCCAAAATTATTAATAGTTATTGATAGTTTAGCATCAAAAAGTATCGAAAGAATTAGTTCAACAATTCAAATTTCAGATACAGGAATTGTACCAGGTGGAGGTGTTGGAAATACAAGAAAAGAGCTTAGTGAGAATACATTAGGAATACCTGTTATTGCTATAGGTGTGCCAATGGTTGTTGAGTCTGCGGTATTAGTTAATGATTGTTTAGACTTATTTATAACAAAATTACAAAATGAGGCTAGATCAAATGATTATTTAAATAGTTTAAAGGCTCAAGATAACTATGAAGAAATAAAAGAAGCGTTAAATCCAAAAGATTATAATATGGTCGTTACTCCTAAAGAAGTAGATGATTTAATTGAAAATATGAAAAATATTGTAGCGAGAAGTATAAATTATGGAATATAAATAAGAAAAAATTAGTGTTTCACATTAAAGAAACACTAATTTTTTAGGTTAACGATTTAATAAAAATACACATAAGTTTGTAAATATTAACTGAAATATCGCCAAAACGATTATCGTAATACCACCAGATTTATTTTTCATAGATATTTCATATTTACCATAGCTTATAGAATAAAAACATATATAAATCGTAGATAGTAATATTAAAAATTTCATAAAAAACCTTTCTAATTATTAAGATTTAGTAAAAATATTTCCAGATTTCATTATTAAGTGGACATTTACATTAAAATTGGAATTTTTATAATTATCAAGCCAATTTGAATTATACCAATCGTCTAATGTTAAATAATGCTTTACAGCATATCTTCCAAAGCCTGATATATCAGAGCTATATTCTCTGGACGTTTTGTATAAATAATTTTGTATTTGGTCATGTAGATATTTGGTAGCAGAATTTTCAATTTGTTTTAATTTATCATTAGAATTATATTTAGTTTTTTCATCTAAAGATTGTCCATAAGCAACAAGATAGACATCAAGATGAATATTGGCAGAATTTTCATTTAGCTCTACAGTGCATTTTGTATTTTTTTCTGATGTTAATATTAAATCTAAATATTTATCTTTTTCAAAAGGATTAGGCACAGAAAGACTACATTGTTCTAAGTTATTATTAACAATTATATGGCATAAGCTATCAAGACCTGTTAATTCCCCGACCATTTTATCGCCATTAAATACAGCAATTCCTAAGGTTTCAGTCATATCAGAGTCTTTTATAGGATTTTCACCAGCAGTGTAATCAGCATTAATATGAGTTGGCTTGTCTAAAGAATTTTCATTGATATTTCCAAGAATGGCATATGCTTGGGAATATGTGTCTTTCATTTTTGAATAAAATTCAGATAAAGTAATATCTATTGTATAGCCAACATATTCAGCGGAATGTAGTGAAGATTCATAATATCTAGCAACTAGAGATTCTAAAGATGGTTTTACATTTTCCAGATATTCACGTGCATCACATTTGGTAATAACAATACTACAATCTGTACGAAGTTGGATATTATTTAATAAAGTATCTAAATATTCAGATAATCCTTGTTTGGCTAGTTTTTCAGATATGAGAATTTCTTGACAATGGGATAGATTTACTTTTTTACTAATATGATTATTTATTAAGGCAAGTCCAGAATTTATAGATGTGCACTTTACTGTAGTTATGCTGGCATTAGATGATTGGGAAGAGCCTTCAGAAGACTCGCTATTTGAACTACTTTCCTCAGATTTTTCACCAGAAGAATTACCTTGTGTAGCAAATTGCAATGAAAGTTCAAGTTCATTATTTTCATTAATATCAAGTCCGATGGCAACTACATAAGCTAGCTCTTCGATTCCTCTAGCATCATAGCAACCTGTTAAATTTAGTAGAATACTTATTAAAAGTAAAAAAATTAAAATTAATTTTAAAAATTTTTTCATATATTTTAATGTGTCCTAAATTCCACTTTTGTGGAATTTAGAACCGTCCCCTTTTCTCTTTTTTCTCTTTTTTTCTCTTTCTTTCTCTTTCTTTCTCTTTATCGTTTTTCTTTTTTTATGCTTGCAGCAATTAAAATGATGGGGGTTATGACATCTACGAGGATTAGAGACATATATTTAAATGCATATTCCATAGTGTTCATAAATTGCCCATAGTTTTGTAGTAGAATTGTTGTGCCTAATAAAATTGAACAGATGCATAAATTGGCGGATGACGTATCTTTTAGATGCGCAATTCTTTTGAAAATATATATAATAAAAAATATTGTTATACTTACATAAGCAATAACTGAAAGAATCCAAATTACAACAAATATAGTATTGGCTCCTTGGATAAAATCACCATAATTAACTATTCTAGTTAATAAATATAAAGATAGACTTTCATTTGTATCAAGTATAAATGAAAAAACTAATAGTAAGCAGCATACACTTAAAAGTAAAAATATACCTGCTATACCAAGTGATATGAGTGTTATCTTTTTTACATCATTAGAGTTTTTTAATAGTCTTGGTAAAAAGAAAATATAACTAAATCCTACGAATCCATATAAATTTGATAAACCACTAAAAAAAGTTTCTTTCGCACCATATCCTAATATTGGTAATAGTCTTTGAAATACAAAGTTAGGGGCTGGGGCTATTAACACAACTAATATGCTCAAAAATATTATTGGTGCAAGAATTAATGTTGTTTTTGCAATTGCTTTTAAGCCAAATTTGTTTGCTATTAATCCTGAGCCTATAAAAAATAATATTATAAAGATTATTGGAGATTCATTAAAATATATTATTTTTAATGTTTCTGAGAAATCTCGTATAATTAAACTGATTATTAGAATAATTCCAGATAAATATAATATTCCTATTAGTTTTTGTAAAAATGGTCCTCCTAGGAATTTTGAAATATCCAAAAGATCTTCTCCTGGAAATTTTTTTAATAATTTTATAAATAAAAAACCTAATAAAAATGAAAGCAAAATTATTAGAAGTGTAGTTAACCAAGCGGAACTTCCTGTAGCAGATATTATTGCTTTGGGAAGATTTAAAATAATTTTATTTGCCATTACTATTGTTAATACAGCTATTGCTTCAACAGTTTCTAATTTTGTTAAATTCATAATAGTATTTCCTCCATTAAGTTATTGATTATTTTTTCTCCAAAGCATACTAATTTTTCCTTGGGAATATTTTTTTTCAGAATGAAGAAATTCTGAAGTTTTTTCTCTTTTCCAAGCAGGTGGTACGAAATAGCTAGATATACTGCGTTTATTAGGATTTACGAAGAATGGTGTTAGATAAGGAGAGCCAAACGATTTTAAATTACTTAATAATACTAATTGAACAAATAAGCCAGCTCCGATGCCTAAAAAACCAGCAAAATATCCTAATATTAAATAAATAAATCTACATATTCTAAATGTAAAATTTAAAGAAAAGTCAGGAATACTAAAAGAGCAAATACCTGTAATTGCGACAACTATTATTAATATTGGACTAACTAATGAAGCAGATACTGCAGCTTCTCCTAATATCAGTGCTCCTACAATTCCAATAGTAGATCCTAATGGAGTTGGAACCCTTAAACCGGCTTCTCTAATTAATTCAAAAGAAATTTCCATAGTCAAAATTTCTATAATTGTTGGAAATGGGACAGATTCTCTAGCAGCAGCAATTGTAAATAAGAGCTCAGTAGGCAATAGCTCTTGATGAAAATTTGTTATAGCAATGTAAATTCCAGGTAAAAGCAATGAGAAAAATAATGCTAACATTCTAATTACTTTTTGCAGATTAGCAAATTGGTATTTTAAATTTAAATCTTCTGGTGAAGATAAAAAATCTACAAATACTCCAGGCATTACTAATACATATGGGCTACCATTTACAATAACACAAACTCTGCCTTCTAGTAGAAAATTGGTTACTTTATCTGGTCGCTCTGTTGCAATCATTTGAGGGAATAGACTTTGGGGGTTATCTTGTATTAATTGTTCTAATTGACCAGATGAAGTTAAATAATCGATATTTAAATTTGATATTCTATTATAAACTTCGTCAATAAGTTTTTGATTTGCGATTCCATTTATATATCCAATAGCTATTTGGGTTTGAGTTATTTTTCCCACAGTAGCAGATTTTAAAACTAGGTTTTCATTATTAATTAATCTTCTTAACATTGAAGTATTAGTTCTTAAATTTTCTACAAAAGCTTCTTGAGAGCCACGTACGACAATTTCATTACTGGGTATATCAATACTTCTTTGTTTAAATCCTTTTACGTCAATATCAAATGCTGTAGATAAAGATTCAACAAAAAGGACACAATTACCCATATTAATAGCTTTAAAAACGTCTTCAAATTCAGTTATTTTATTTACACTATTTTGTGGAATTAAACTGTCATAAATGTGATTTGTTATATCTTTAGTTTTTTCGATGATGGGGTTAGAAGAATTATTGTTTTGATATTCTTTTGAATTCGAATCAAATTCGTTTGCTTTTTTTCTTAGCATTAATGGAGAAATAGTAAAATCATTAATAGATTTTGCATCAACCATTCCATCTATGAAAATAACGAAAGCTTTATATTCTATATTATAGGCTAGCAAAGAGAAATTTCGGATAATAACGTCTTTGCAAACTTCTGTATGATAAACATTTTTTAAATAGTTTAAATTTCTTTTTAAATTATTAGATACATTTGTATATTGAATGAAATTCGAATTATTTTTCTGGATAGAATCAGAAATGTTTTGTACATTTTCAGGTATGTCAAATTCATATTTTTTTTGAGGAGTATACGTAAATGTATTAATAAATTTGTTAATAAAGTTTTTCATAAATAATTAAACCTCACTAAGTTATTATAGTTTTATTATTTGAAATAAAGAAAAAAATATACAGTTTTGTTAAAAAATTGTCTCAATAAAGTTTAATGAGAATATAATAGTAAGTGTAAAAAAATTAAATATGTAAAAAAATAATGAAAAATGTAAAAAAAGTATTTGTATACTTAAACTTTATATGTTAAAATATAAATGTTTAATAATATAAATAAATGAGGAGGAAAAAAAATGGATAATTTTAATGAACAAAATGTTAATCAAGACAATAATACTATTGCAATAGTAGGTATGATTTTAGGAATCTTAGGAATAGTACTTTGTTGGATTCCAATATTGGGATTAGCTTTAGGTATTGTTGGATTAATTTTAGCAATCAAAGGAATTAAAAAGTCAAAAGAAGTAAATAAAGGAAAAGGAATAGCAATAGCAGGTATATCTTGTGGATCTGTAGGTATTGTTGTTAGTATCATTTATACTATAATCTGGATTATGGCATTTATTATTGTTGGAGAAACAATGGATGTTGTAAAAGATTATAAAAATGATATAATAAATACATATTCAAATTATTCTTCAACTGTTTCTAATTCAGTAAAGAATACTATATCTGATAGAAATAATGTATTAAATAATACAACTAATAATACAACTAACAATACAACAAATACAACAAACACAAATAGCACAACAAATACAACAACTGGTACACCAAGATTAAATCCAGATGCTAAAAGTACTACAATTAATAATCCAGTTGGTTTAAATGAATGGACATTAGGAAGTAAATCTATATATAAATCACTTACAGAGGATTTTGGAGATAATGACTATCCAGATATGCCAGTAAGAATTACAAAAGTTACAAGAGGAGATGCTGCTAAAAATGAAGTAAAAGCATACTATGATTCAAAAAATGCAAGCGCATCATACAAAGAGCCACAAAATTCATTAGAATGGGCAGTAATAGAATATGAAGTTGACTTTACAGGAGTAAATTTCAAAAGCGGAAACAGTGGAACAAATGCTTATATGCATTCTGCAATCCAAGGAACAGATGGAAAAAATGTAAAAGCTAATGGATATACATATTTCTTAACAACTGCAGATGTTACTGAGTCAAAATATTATAAAGAGCCAGGTGTATTCAAAGGAAAATTCTTTGTTCAATTACCACAAGGAAGCAATGATTATGTAATTAGCTTTGGAACAAGTTCTCATGGATCATTAGGATATGTAAAACCAGAATAAATTTAAATAAAAAACAGGGTTTAACCCTGTTTTTTTATTTTACACATTAATAAATATAAACATCTAAAATATCATAATAAATATGCGAAATCAATAGAATTTTGTAAAAAATAAATTTTTAATAAAATCATTGTAATTACACTTGAAATGACTATTTTTTTGTTATACAATGAACAAGGTTAAAAATTTATTTAACCATTTTTTTACAGATGTTAGATAAAACATCGGATGGGAGGAATTTTAAATGTCAGTAAAAGTAGCTATTAATGGGTTTGGACGTATAGGACGTCTTGCATTTAGACAAATGTTTGGAGCAGAAGGGTATGAAATTGTTGCAATTAACGATTTAACAAGTCCTAAAATGTTAGCTCATTTATTAAAATATGATTCTGCACAAGGTAGATACGAAAAAGCAGATACAGTTGTTGCAGGAGAAGATTCTATAACAGTTGATGGAAAAGAAATTAAAATATATGCAGAAAAAGAAGCTCAAAATCTTCCATGGGGAGAAATTGGAGTTGATGTAGTTTTAGAATGTACAGGATTTTATACATCAAAAGAAAAATCACAAGCACATATTGATGCAGGAGCTAAAAAAGTTGTTATATCAGCACCAGCAGGTAATGATTTACCAACAGTAGTATTTGGTGTTAATGAAAATATATTAAAAGCAGATGATACAATAATATCAGCAGCATCATGCACAACAAATTGCTTAGCACCAATGGCAAATGCTTTAAATAAATATGCACCAATTCAATCAGGAATAATGTCAACAATACATGCATACACAGGAGACCAAATGTTATTAGACGGACCACATAGAAAAGGTGATTTAAGAAGAGCTAGAGCAGCAGCTTGTAATATAGTTCCAAATTCAACAGGAGCAGCTAAAGCTATAGGATTAGTTATTCCAGAATTAAATGGAAAATTAATTGGATCAGCTCAAAGAGTTCCAGTTCCAACAGGATCAACAACTATATTAACAGCAGTTGTTAAAGGTACAGATATAACAGTAGAAGGAATTAATGCAGCTATGAAAGCAGCTTCAAATGAATCTTTTGGTTATACAGATGAATTATTAGTTTCTTCAGACATAATAGGAATTAGATTTGGCTCTTTATTCGATAGCACACAAACAATGGTAACAAAGATATCTGATGAATTATATCAAGTTCAAGTTGTTTCTTGGTATGATAACGAGAATTCATATACAAGCCAAATGGTAAGAACTATCAAATATTTTGCAGAATTAGCATAGGGTTATAAAAAGGGGCAGAGCTAAATCTGCCTCTGTTGCTCTATTTTATAAAAAATAAATGTAAAATATGCACATAATTTTTACATTAAATTGGAGGTTATTATTATGAGTAAAAAAACAGTTAAAGATATTGATTTAAAAAATAAAAAAGTATTTGTTAGATGTGATTTTAATGTCCCATTAGATGAAAATAAAAATATAACAGATAATAGAAGAATTGTAGGAGCTTTACCAACAATAAAATATTTGCTAGAGCAAAATTGTAAAGTTATATTAAGCTCTCATCTAGGAAGACCAAAGGGAGAATTCAAATCAGAATTTTCTTTAGCTCCAGTAGCTACTGAGTTATCTAAATTATTAGGTAAAGAAGTAAAACTTGCTAAAGACGTAATTGGAGAATCTGCAAAAGAATTAACATCAAATATGCAAAATGGAGATGTTGTATTATTAGAAAATGTTAGATTTGACGGTAGAGAAGAAAAAAATGATCCAGAGCTATCTAAAGAATTTGCATCAATGGCAGAAGTTTTTGTAAATGATGCATTTGGAACAGCTCACAGAGCACATAGTTCAACAGCAGGTATTGCAGACTATTTACCAGCAGTATCAGGATTTTTAATAGAAAAAGAATTAAAGTTTTTGGGTTCAAGCTTAGAAAATCCAGAAAGACCATTTGTTGCAATATTAGGTGGTTCAAAAGTTTCAGATAAAATTGCTGTTATAGATAATTTGATGGAAAAAGTAGATTCATTAATAATTGGTGGTGCAATGGCAAATACATTTGTTAAAGCAATGGGATACAATGTTGGAAATTCTTTATGTGAAGATGATAAAATTGATTTAGCAAATAGTTTAATAAAAAAGGCTAACGAAAAAGGTGTAAAATTAATATTACCTGTTGATGCTAAATTAGGTAAAGAATTTAGTAAAGATACAGAAAGCCAAATTGTTGATATTAAAAATGTACCAGATGGATGGAGTATTTTTGATGTAGGCCCTAAAACAATAGAATTATATAAAAATGAATTGCAAAATGCAAAAACTGTTGTATGGAATGGACCAGTTGGATTATTTGAATTTGATCAATTTGCAATTGGTACAAATTCTGTTGCAGAAATATTAGCAACATTAGATAATGCTATTACTATAATAGGTGGAGGAGATTCAGCAGCTGCTGTTGAAAAATCTGGATTAGCAGATAAAATGTCTCATATTTCAACAGGAGGAGGAGCTTCTCTTGAATTCTTAGAAGGGAAAAAATTACCAGGAATAGAATGTTTACAAAATAAATAACATTAAAATATAGCTGATAAGTAGGAGGTTTTTTATGAGAAAAAAAGTTATAGCAGGAAACTGGAAAATGAATATGCTTCCAAATGAAGCAATTGCAATGATTAATGATTTGGCACCATTAGTTAAAGACACAAATAATGAAGTTATTTTATGTGTTCCATATACTGATTTATTTTATGCATTATTAACAGCACAAGATACAAATATTAAAATTGGTGCTCAAAATATGCATTATGAAGAGAAAGGAGCATATACAGGAGAAGTTTCTGGACAAATGTTAAAATGTATTGGAGTTGAATATGTAATAATAGGACATTCTGAAAGAAGACAATATTTTGCTGAAACAGATGAAACCGTAAATAAAAAAATAAAAGCAGCTTTTGCAAATGATTTAAAACCTATTGTATGTGTAGGTGAAACTTTAGAGCAAAAAGAAGCAGGAGTAACAGCACAAATAATAACAGACCAAACTAAACTTGCATTAGACGGATTAACACCAGAGCAAGTAAAAAATACAATAATTGCGTATGAGCCAATTTGGGCAATCGGAACAGGAAAAACAGCTACTTCTGAAGATGCAAATAATAGTATTAAAGAAATAAGAAAGAAAATTTCAGAAATATATGGAAATGAAGTAGCAAATAGTGTTATAATACAGTACGGCGGTAGTGTGAAATCTTCAAATGCAAAAGAGCTATTTACAACATCAGATATAGATGGAGGATTAGTAGGCGGTGCTAGCTTAAAAGCTGATGAATTTAGCAAAATAGTTAATTTTGATAAATAGTCAGATAATTATATAAAAATGTGTATAAATAAAAGGATGGTAGAAAAAATGGATAAAAAGACAACAATGCTAATGATATTAGATGGTTTTGGAATCAATGAAAATGACAACGGAAACGCTGTTGCAAAAGCTAATACACCTAATATAGATAAACTTATGAAAACTTGCCCTACAACAGAAGTTTATACAAGTGGACTTAATGTAGGTTTACCAGAAGGTCAAATGGGAAATTCAGAAGTCGGACATACAAATATTGGAGCTGGAAGAATAGTATATCAAGAGCTTACAAGAATAACAAAGTCTATAGAAGATGGTGATTTTTTCAGTATTCCAGAATTTATTGAGGCAATAGAAAATTGCAAAAAGAATAATTCAAAATTGCATATAATGGGATTATTATCAGATGGTGGAGTTCATAGCCATATGAGACACTTATTTGGAATTTTAGAGCTAGCTAAAAGAAGAGATTTTGAAGATGTATATGTTCATTGTTTTTTAGATGGTAGAGATACACCACCAGCATCAGCTGAAGGATATATTATGCAATTAGAAGAAAAGATGAAGGAAAAAGGAGTTGGTAAAATAGCTTCTATTTCTGGAAGATTCTATAGCATGGATAGAGATAAAAGATGGAATAGAATCCAAAAGGCTTATGATGCAATGGTAAATGGAATTGGTGAAAAAGCTACATCTGCAATTACAGCTATTGAAGGATCATATCAAAAAGAAATTTTTGATGAGTTTGTTGAGCCTACAGTAATATGTAATGGTGATAATCCAGTTGCTACAATTTCAAAAAATGATTCTGTAATATTTTTCAACTTTAGACCAGATAGAGCTAGAGAAATTACTAGAGTTTTAGTAGATAAAGAATTTAATGATTTTAAAACAGAAGATTTAGATCTATTTTTTGTTTGTATGACTCAATATGATGAAACAATGCCAAATGTTAATGTAGCATTTAAGCCTACAAAATTAGTTAATACATTTGGAGAATATATAAGTAATAAGGGTATGACACAATTAAGAATTGCAGAAACAGAAAAATATGCACATGTTACATTCTTTTTTAATGGTGGAAACGAAAATCAATACGAAGGAGAAGATAGAATATTAGTTCCATCTCCAAAAGTAGAAACTTATGATTTAAAACCAGAAATGAGTGCACCTGAAGTGTGTGAAAAAGTTGTAAAAGCAATAAAATCTAAAAAATATGATTCAATTATTTTAAATTTTGCAAATCCTGATATGGTAGGTCATACAGGTAATTTAGAAGCTGCAGTAAAAGCAATTGAAACAATTGACAAATGTGTTGGAGATATTGTTGAAGCAATGAATGAAAATGGCGGAGTTATTTTAATAACAGCAGATCATGGAAATTCAGAGCAAATGATTGATTATACAACAGGTGATCCACATACTGCTCATACTACAAATCCTGTTCCACTAATATTATATGGTATGGAAAATGCTAAGATAAAATCTGGTAAATTAGCAGATTTAGCACCAACTATGCTTGATATTATGGGATTAGAAAAACCAGAAGAAATGACTGGTGAAAGTTTATTAATAAGATAATTAAATTAAAAGCATATAATGAAGTTCTAATCGGAAAATCCGGTACAATTTCAATTATATATATATACTTAAGAAGAGAATAATAAATGTAATTTGAAAGGAGCAATTAAAATGATTTATTCAAAAGAATTAGAAAATATGTGTCCAGTAGCAAAAGGAGTAAACCATGGACCAGCACCTATTCCAGAAGAGGGACAATGGGTAAAAGCAAAAGAAATTAAAGACATATCAGGTTTTACACATGGTATTGGATGGTGTGCGCCACAACAAGGTGCTTGTAAGTTAACATTAAATGTTAAAGAAGGTGTTATACAAGAAGCCTTAGTTGAGACAATAGGATGCTCAGGAATGACACATTCAGCAGCAATGGCAGGAGAAATTTTAGTTGGAAAAACAATATTAGAAGCTTTAAACACAGACTTAGTTTGTGATGCTATAAATACTGCTATGAGAGAATTATTTTTACAAATAGTTTATGGTAGAACTCAATCTGCATTCTCAGAAGGTGGATTAGCAGTTGGAGCAGGATTAGAAGATTTAGGAAAAGGACATAGAAGTCAAGTTGGTACAATTTATTCTACTTCATTAAAAGGTCCAAGATATTTAGAGCTTGCAGAAGGATATATTACAGAAATTGGTTTAGATAAAGATAATCAAATTATTGGTTACAAATATGTTAACCTTGGAAAAATGATGGAAAACATCAAAAAAGGTATTGAACCAATGGAAGCTATTGAAAAAGCAAGTGGAAAATATGGACGTTTCGACGAAGCTGTTAAGAAAATAGATCCACGTCAAGAATAATAATATAGAATTTAGCAAAAAATCAATAACAGATTTTGAAAGGAGAATTTAAAATGGCAGTAACATTTGAAAGTTATGAAAGAAGAATAAATCAAATTAAACCAGTTATGGAAAAATACGGGATTAAAGATTTTGAAGATGCATTAAAAATATGTACAGATAAAGGATTTAATCCATATGAAATAGTTAAAGGAGTTCAAACAATTTGTTTCGAAAATGCAGCTTGGGCATATACATTAGGTGCAGCTATAGCTATCAAAAAAGGTTGTACAAAAGCAGCTGATGCAGCTAAAGCTATAGGAGAAGGTCTACAATCTTTCTGTATACCAGGTTCTGTTGCAGATGATAGAAAAGTTGGATTAGGACATGGAAATTTAGCTTCAATGCTATTATCAGAAGAAACAAAATGTTTTGCATTCTTAGCAGGACATGAAAGCTTTGCAGCAGCAGAAGGAGCTATTGGTATAGCAAAATCTGCAAACAAAGTTAGAAAAGAGCCATTAAGAGTAATTTTAAACGGATTAGGAAAAGATGCTGCTCAAATAATTTCAAGAATTAATGGATTTACATATGTAAAAACAGAATTTGATTTCTTTACAGGAAAAGTAAATGTAGTTGAAGAAATTGCTTATTCTGATGGAGAAAGATCTAAAGTTAAATGCTATGGAGCAAATGATGTTAGAGAAGGTGTTGCTATAATGCATATGGAAGGTGTTGATGTTTCTATAACAGGAAATTCAACAAATCCAACAAGATTCCAACATCCAGTTGCTGGAACATACAAAAAAGAATGTATTGAATTAGGTAAAAAATATTTCTCAGTTGCTTCAGGTGGAGGAACAGGAAGAACATTACATCCAGATAATATGGCTGCTGGACCAGCTTCATATGGTATGACAGATACTATGGGAAGAATGCATTCAGATGCTCAATTTGCTGGAAGTTCATCAGTACCAGCCCATGTTGAAATGATGGGATTAATTGGTATGGGTAACAACCCAATGGTTGGTGCTACAGTTGCAGTTGCAGTTGCTGTAGAAGAAGCTATGAAATAATAAAATATATTGTAAAATATTAAAACAAGAGCTTAGAGCTCTTGTTTTTTTTACAATTTTATTTAAGAAATTAAAAAATACTTGCATTAATATTAACTAATAGGTATAATAAAACTACAAATTAAAAGGAGAAAAAATGAGAAAAAGATTTATATGTGCAATTGCTATGCTTGCTTTGGGAATATTAATTTATTACATTTCAAAAAAATATTTTCAAGTTAGTGGTGGAGAAATCCTTAAATTTATTAGAAATTATATACCAGATTCCCTATGGTCAATTAGTTTTTATTTAGTTAGTAGTTCCATTTTAAAGCAAATTTCAAAAAATTATAATTGGTTAGCTTTGCTATATTGTGCGGTTTTCTCAATTTTATTTGAAGTATTACAAAAGTTTAATATAGTTAAAGGAACTTTTGATATTTTTGATATTGTCACATATATGGTTTCTCTGCTTTTTATTTGTTTTTTAGATGAAAAAAAGGAGGAAGGAAAATGAGTAAATTAAAGTATTTAGTGTTATTATTAATATGTGGAATTGTTTATTTTATGTTAGCTGTTGGAAGTTCATCAGATTCAACCAGTGTATCTAGTAATAGTGATGGAAGTGGAGAAACAACGATTTATCACTTAAATGAAGATATATATATCACAAAATCTACTGGAAAATATAGAGTAAAATTTACAAATATAAAAGAAACTAAAGAAAGAAATCAATATTCTGATAAAGAAGCAAAAAGAGTAATCGTAATAGATTATGAGTATGAAAATATTGATCAAGAAAGTGATTTGTATGTATCTGATGTTACAAACTTCAAATTATATGATAAAGACAATAATGTATTAGAAACATATCCTGTAGATATAAAATATGCAACATCAATAGGAAAAGGAAGAAAAGGATCAGCTTCAGTTGCATATGCACTTAATAATGATTCAAATTATATAGAGCTGGAATATTACGATAATACATGGAATAGTTCTCCTGATTGTAAAGTAATATTTGAATGGTAAAATATTGAATTTTTAGGGAAATAATTTATAAAAAGCAAGGTAGACTTCAGATGAAGTAACCTTGCTTTTTTATTGAGCAAAGAAAAAACGACATTGCAGTAGACAATGTCGTAAAAATAAAATGAAAAAAAGGATGGAACGTGTTATGATCGAATAATTGAAGATTTCATTTTATATAAATACAAATGTATAATAACATATTGGCTGGGGTACTGTGATTCGAACACAGGAATGTCGGAGTCAGAGTCCGATGCCTTACCGCTTGGCGATACCCCAATATAAGTAAATTACATTAAAAATAATAACATAGTATGAATCAAAAATCAATTAAAATTTTATATTATATATAACTTTTTAAACTTTTTTTCATAGAATATATAAACTATTTTATGGAGGAAAGATATGGCAAAAATTTTAGTATATAATAATAATACAAATAGAATGGAAACATATTATCGTGGAGAGCAAGAAGCAATGCCGTATAATGCTAATAATACACTATTAGTAAGAGAATTTAGAGGAGCAAGTAAAAGTAAAACTTTATGGACTACTAGAAGCACTATGCTTGCATGGAATTCTTTAAGATATATATATGGTGCTCCAATAAAAGTAGGATTTGCTTTTAGAAGACCATGGGAAGGTGGCCATACAGGGTAATCACATGACTAAATACATACAGTTGAACATATAAAAATTTGAGATAGAAGATAGATAGAAATAGTGTTTTTAGATAATATGTAATTTATAATTATTAGTGATACTTATAGTGTGTATAAGAAAAAAGAATTGGAAAGAACTCCTAATTTATGTTAACATAAAACATAATAGACATGTCATAAATACGAAAGAATATGTAATAGTTTTGTAATAGCAATAAATTAAATGGATTATTTAAATATAAATTTTAGGAGGGAAAAATATGACAAGAGACGAGTTAGAAGAACAAATAAGAAGCGTATTAAGTAAAAAATTATCACAAGAACAAATGACAAGAGGAAAAATAAGTGAAGAAAATGTGGCTATTATAGCAGACAGAATAGTAAGTGCTATGGGACCAGAACTTGAAAAATATATATCAGAAGTTGAAATTGAAAGGACTTCTAATCCAGATGAATTTGCTGAAAAAGTAATTGAGAGCAAAATAGAATACGGTTATTATGGCGACAGGAGTGGTTATCACAAGGATGATGGTACTAGCTCTAGTTTTACAACACCAGTATATGGAAACTTAGAACCAGGAAACTATCATTATGATTATGTTGTCTATTCAGATTTATCTAGTGAAGAAAACGAAGAAAAGAACTTACCAGATTTTTCAATGAATGGATTACAAGTTGCTATTGTTGACAGAATTGATGATTATGCTTCAGGAACAGCAATTCAAATATATATACCAGAAGAGAGAGAATACGAAGTTGTAAGTTATAAAGAAATGAAAGAAATTGCTGAGAAGGAAAAAAGAACACCATTTGTTAAATTAGTAAATCAATTAATGCTAAAAATGGAAGCATCATTAATAGTAGAAGGGTCAGAAGGATACAGAAACTATACTGATTTTGGAAGAAGAATATTGAGTGAAATAATGGGAACAGACGAATATATGACTGGTGCAACAGAAACTAGCGAAAGTGAAATTAATAAAGATAACTGTTTTACTATTGGAATGTTGAAGGGTGAATATTCTGAAACATATAGTTATGATAAGAAAATGGATTGTGATATTGCATTTGAACAATATCTTGATATAGAGTTGTTAGAAAATGATAAAGTTAGATTAATGGTTAGAACTATGGACTATGATGAAACTAGAGCTGATGAAGATATGGAAAGAAATTATTATCCAGTAAGTGTGGTAGTTTCTATAGAAGAATTACAGAAGTTTTCTGATTCTTTACCAGGATTGTATCCAAAGCTTCCTGAGGGAATGATTGCTAATGAACAGTTTTTCAATGATAATGGAAGATTTTCTGAAGATGAAGTTAGAGAGTTTTTGAAACAAAAATATGTACCAGGACAATTCTTAGATATTGGTGAGTATAAACATGGAGACAAATATATAAATATTCCAAATGAAATGGTAACCGAGCTAACAGCTGATATGTATGAACAATATAAAGAAAATTTAGTTGAGGTGTCTATACCATACTCAGTTAAAAAAATAGATAAAGGAACTTTTTCTAATTGTCCTAAATTAAAAACTGTAATAATGTTTGATATTCCAGAAGTGAAGAATCCTTTCGAATTATTTGAAAACTGTAATGAATTGGATAAAATACTTATTGTACCACAAGAGGCAAGCAAATTTTATAGAAAAGAAAATGATCTTCATGAAAATTTATCTATTGGACAAAGTATTAGACAAAATGAAAATGGAGAAATGGTAACGACTTACCATGTGTTAGATTGTAATTTTGAAAAAAAATGTAGTTTAAAGGAGATTAATAAGCCTAAACATGATATTTCAGATGTTACAGAGGTAATTTCTGATAGAAGAAAAGAGAGCATTAATGGAGTTGTTAATGAAATTGTTAAAGCTACGCGTGATACTGAGAAAGACGTTAAAGAATCACAAGAAATATAATAACTAAGGAGTAAAATATGGTAAGTGTAGAATTTAGAGAGAGCATTACTGAAATTTTGGAGATATTAAATCATATGGAGAAACGTTATACAGATAAGATTCCTAAAAAGTTTATGTCATTTTTAGAAGAAAATAAGTCTACTGCCTATGAGCCTAATTTTGATCATTCAAGAAAACTAAGTGAATTGAATTTAAAGGAAAAGACAAAAGACTTTTTGGCAATTATGTATATTAAATATTGGTGCTCTCTAGAAGAAAAAGCAAAGTATGAAGATTCCCTTATAGAAAATGAAAGAAGATATCAAGAAAAAATAAAAAGATTATATAATGTTACTAATAATTTTTAATTATAAAAGAAACTCAAAACAAGTAATGATACGGCTTTGAGCTTCTTTTTGGCTATACATAGAGTATTGTTTACAAATAAATTTATATGGTATAATGAATGTGTGGTTAAGGAGGTTTAGTTTGAAAGAAATGAACTTTCTTTGCTATATGTGCCTTTGAGCGAAGTGAGAAAGGAATGTGAGTTTTCTATGAATGTAAGTAAAATGTTTAATTATATGAATAGGCTACCAATAGAATTAGACAGACTTTTAGAGGAAATAAATAAATTAAATTCTGGAAAGTTAAATTATTCTATCCAAGAGCTACAATCACTTGATTTATCATCGGATAAAAGTGAAAATTTCAGAATTTTAACGGAGACAAATGAGTATCTAGGATTGTGCAATGCTTATTTTTCAGAGAATCGACCTGGAAACTCACGTGCAAGAAATGCATATGGAGAGTATTTAGATAAGAAAAACTTAAGCGATGATGTAGATATTGACATTTCTGATTTAAAAAATAAAGTATTTACGTTAGCGGATTTATCGTTTAAAGCAAATAAGTTAACAAAGGTAATTTGCGAAAATACTATTGATGTTTTAGAAGGTAAAAGAATAAATTCAGATGGTGCGGATGTAAAAAATCCTGAACTTAAATACGTAATTGAAGAATTGCAAGATATATATATAAATTCTAATGAAGAAAAATATCGTAGAAATTCTGTTGAGGACCAATTATCAGGTTTAGTTGAAAAACTTAAGGTGAAAAAAAATAATGCTTGGAGAAAGAATTTTGACCCTTCTCTTTCTGATGAAAAGGCAATAGATCTGTTATTTAATGACTTGTGTTGTATTTGGAATATTAGAGATGTATTGTACGAAGTGAAAACTCAGCTAAACACGGAGTTAATTAGATGTTTAATTGAAGATAATTATACAGAATTTAAAAATTGGGGATTTGCGAAAGATGAAAATGGCAAATTAGTATTTAATTTTGATTCGAAGCAAGTTGCTGAGAGATATGGATATCATATACCGGAAAAAATGCAGGATAGAGTCTTAAGTGAGCAATTAATTAAAGAATATGAAAATGGTAATGTTCCGTACATATTAGATTTTACGAGCATAATCAGAAAAAACAATCTTGATAGAATTGTAAATAATTTGGGCTATGATGGAAGGGAATTCTTGAGTCAGTACCGACCAAGAGCTGTAGATTTATTGACGAGTATTGATTTAGAAAATTACAATCAAGCTAATTATGAGAAGATAAACGAACTATATTTATTGGGAAAGTTCATGTCAGAAGGCTTATACAATCGAATTCAGAAGGATCATCCAGAACTTGAAAAGAACTGTAAAATATTAAAAGAATGGGTTAATCCATCAAAAGATAGTAAATTTGACCTATCAGAATTAAAAAAACAAGCTTATCACACAAAATATGAAGAGTATCTTAAAGGTAAGATAGAAGAGATTCTAATGGGGACAGGTGATAGTAATGGAAGAATTTATATTCAAAGTGGAAATAATTTGGATATACAAGCATCAATATATGCATTAAAAAAGCATATGAAGGATAATTTTCAAAAGAATATTGATGTTTATAAAATAGATGCTGGTGAGCAAATTGAAGGTAGAGGATTATACTTAGATGCTGGAAGATTAGAAGGCATTGAAGGTTATGTTAAAAATGTGAAAAATTACGAAAAAATCCCCGTAGTAAGAGTTATAAATGCAAATATTTTAAGAGCACAAAAGTCGACTTGTGGAGTATTAAAGCAGTATGGTATTTATGTACCGGACAAAATTGTTCAATATGCAGATGGCGTACATGTTGAAAAGATTCTATTGGCAAGACATGGTGTAAATGTATGCCGATACTTATCGAATAAAAAATTATTTGATTTTGCTGAAGAAAGAAGAGCAGATGGTACATATTTATTTGATACGGAACTTACAGACGAGGAGCTAAAAAAATATTCTACAATACCAAAAAAAGGTAAAGGTCAAGCGGTTGACTTAATTGCAGAATGTGACAAAAGGGAAAAAATGATTAGAAGAGATGTAAAGTATATTGCTAATAATACGTATACTATACATACAAAAGAAGGAGATAAATATTTAGCTATTGCAGATCACCATGTAAACAATGGTGCTATGATTTCATACTCGTTAGGATGTGATTATTATTTATCTGTAGCGGATAATCCTGCAGAATTTGATAAAACTCAAAATTATTATATACCGGGCCGTGCGACGTTTGCGGTTAATGCTAATCCAAGAAAAGGTGATGGAACATTGCCTGAACAGCTGATAGAATGGTGCAAACAATTAAGAGATGATGGTAAAAATGATAAATTTAAGATGTATACCGTTGCAAGAGATTGGTCAAGTGGAATTACAAGAAAAGAAGGTACAGAGGAAAAGCCTTTTGTAAAAAAGACCAAAGATCAAGTTGTATTTGGAGGACGAAAAACGCCGCATTTATTTGTTACATTTAATGATAACAAAAAAAGTGGAGATAATTTGAAAGATGAAATAATTGCTGCTTTGTTGGATGAAATTAGAGGTAAAAACAAAATTGAGAAGACAAATCCTATGTTTCTTATGAATACAAGTGTAGGTAATATGAATCTTGCTAATGCTAAAGATTTAATGTATAGTATTATAAATAGTTTTGAGACAGAGCTAACAATGGAAGAGCAACAAGTTAAAGTTATTGAGGCTATTGCTAAAGAAAAGGGAGAGGTTGATCATGGTAGTATCATTCAAAAGTAAAAATACATATTCAGAGGTTTTTGAATTATTGAAATATGTTGATAGAAATGATTTAGATAAAATACCAATAGATATTTTAAATGCGATAAAAGATAACAGAAATAAAGATTATGAACCGAAAATTGATTTTAGTAATTTAAAGAATTGTATAAGCGACGAAGCGGCAGCTCTTTATGTAGGATTATGTAAAAAGTACATAGTTCAAGATAAGAGCGAGATTCAGGGTATTAATAAGGTATTATATGAAAATGAAATAAAGAAAAATGCAAAGACGGATTATGCTGTTTTTCATACTGAAGATGAAAGTAAGAATGAAAGTACTGAGTCGTTAGTGGTGTACAAAGAGAGCTCTATACGTAAAATTATAAATAGATTGAAATCTATATTTAGAAGCGGAGGGAAAAAGCGTGGCAATTAATTTTGATTATTACAAAACATTTTATTATGTAGCAAAATATAAAAAGATATCGTTAGCTGCAGAGAAGCTTTATGTTTCTCAACCGGCAATAACACAGACAATACAGAAGCTTGAAGATCAGCTAGGAAGCAACTTGTTTACTAGAACAAAAACGGGTATGGAGCTGACTGAAGTCGGAAAGAAACTATATGAGTTTACAAGTCAGAGTGTTGAGGTTTTAGATAATGTTGAATACAGATTTAGTAAATATGAAAATCTCGAAGAGGGTGAGGTTCGTATAAGAACAGGTAGCAATGTTGCGAAAATGATTTTATACGATGCCATTGAGAAGTTTGGTAAAGATTATCCAAATATTAAAATCGAAATTGCAACAGGTGCCCCAAATCAATCAGTAGAGATGCTTCATACAGGCGAAATTGATATGGTACTAGTATATTTACCATATGAGCTAGAATATAGCAATTTACAGGTTACAGAGTGCGCCAAAAAGGAATATCTTTTTGCTATGAGTAAGAAATATCAAGAAGATAACAATGTTGTAATAAACGAGATTACGGATTTAAACAAGTATTCACTAATAATACCAAAAAAGAATTCAGCAACGAGAAAAATATTTGATAGCTACTACAAGGATTACATAACTTCATATCATTACGAAGTTGCTCAAGAGCAAATGAAAAAAGAGTTTATTAAGAGGGATATGGGGATAGGTTTTATCATCAAAGATGAAGTAAAAGAAGAACTAAAAAGTGGCGAAATTGTTGAGATTGAACTACCAAATATGAATGTTGAAGGTGCTATAGGTGCTATTACTTTTAATCATAAGTTAAACAGTTTTGCAACAAATAAATTATTGCAATATATGAAGTAAAAATGTGGTGGATACCATTTATAAGTTAAGCTTATAGATGGTATTCTTTTTTTGTATTTTACGAGAGGCAGGGAATATGCTAATATTATTATGTAAATAAAAAGAAGGGAATTTATTTGATATGGAAAAGTATGAAAATAAAACAAATGAAGAAATAGAATTTAAGAAGTACTTAGAAGAGTTTGAATTTAATCAAATGCATAGTAATAAAAGAATCTATGATGAAGATAATGACGAGGTTGAATATTTTGATGATGTAGATGAGGATGCTAGACATCAACTAATACATCAGGAGAGTAAGATAGGTCAAAGAGTATGCGAGACGAAGCTTTTTATTGATGAGAATATAGATTTCTTTAATTATGACACCAAAGGCCATAGCAAAGCAGATTGTGACACTAAAGATTCTTGTATGTTTTGGGCGTTATCAATGTACTGTGGCGGATGTGAATTTAATGAAAAAATATTTTTCAAAGCCTTTGAATTAATGGAAAATAATGATATAGTGTATTTTTTATCGCATGAAGATGTTAATCATTTTTGTGACAATATTGACTTTGTAAAGAAAATGATAGAGCATTCAGGTGCGCCTATAGAAGTATTTTCTTCAATACCAGAAAGCTCAATTAGAAAATACTTAAACAGTAAGGATACAATGCAAATGTTGTATGATATGGATGATGTTAAGTCTAAGTTCAACGGAGCTGAAATACTATCAATCTTATTGGTTCAAGTGAAAAAAATAAAAGAATTATCAGAAGACAAAGAATTTTTAATTAATTTGATGAAAAATATCAGAGCAATTGAAAAAATGGATGATAAATCAAATTATCTGATTTCAGGAACTATTGTCGGTATATTATCTAATATAGATAAAAAATTTTTTGCAGATAGAAATAATATAGAGGCTGTATTAAGCTTTTTTGAGGATTCAAAATATGAATTTTTATTTTTAGAGGATAGCGAGAAGGAAGAATTTTTTGATAGAGTTGTAAGTAATCCAGAGATGGCTAATGATAAGGAATTAGCATATAGATATATGTCAGTTTTTGATAGAAATGAAGGAGTAAATCCAAAGTTATATGAAGATGAAGAGTTTTTATTAAGAGTTTTGAATAACATACATGGAGCATCTTTTAGTAATATTGAAATACCTCACAGTCTATACAAGAATGAGGAAATATTGAGTAAGTACATACACAGCAAAGATTTTTTGACGAACAAACTATTTTATGATTTTGATAATGATGTGCTTAAGAAGCTATTCAATGAGTACTATGGATATAGTATGGAATACAGCGTTAGAAGTTTTATTGAATATTTAATAGAGAAAAAGCAATCAATAGTTGTATGCGGTGATGACGATACAAATATTGAAGAGGCGGTTAACATTATACAAGCATGGGCTGAAGATAAAGACCTAGTTAAAATTGGACATAAAATAAATGTTATAAAAAGTACTGATAATAAAATACAAGAGAATCACTTAAATATTGTGACTGGTGAAAATGGAAAATGTATGGGAAATAAGGAATATAATGAAGAAACGCTTGTATTGGACGGTAATAAAATATTGGAAACTTTAAAAATACTTGGGTTAGATACACGATTAGATATATATAAAATGCATGAACAATGTGAAGCTATGATTGAAAAAATTAATCAAGAAAGTAAAGAGCGAAAAATAATACCTAGAGATATTATTTATGCTGTGAATAATTCAGATTTAACAAACGGAGGGAAGAACCTCGTAGATATAAAATATCGAAGAGGATGTGATCCATATATTATTGTTTCAGTACCTCATCCTGAATATAGAAATGAGTATATTACTGAAAAAATCGATTGCAGAGAATTATATGAAATTATTAGAATTGCTAATGAAAATTCTTATGAAGAAGGAATCGAAAAATTAAATAAAATTGCTGATGAAGGAATTAATGAGATTGTACCGATAGATAACTGGGCATCAAAAATAAGATTTAAAACCAAAGAAAATATTAAAAAAATAATTGGAACTATTGGAGAAGGCGATGATTCTCCATATGTAATTAAAAATGATATCCAAGATTCTGAAGAAGATTATCAATATGAAGTAATTATGCCACGCGAAGTTTTGGATGAAGAGTTTGGAACGGATAGCATTATATTAAAGTATGGTGAAATCAAAATGAATAAAGAGCAATTAGAGAGATTAAATCAGAAACAAAAAGAAGTACAAAATATTATGATGAAGGCTCAAGAAAAAAAGTATATGGAAAAAAAAGTTGATGAGGCTAAAGATTTATTAAATCAATATGAAGATTTAACTGGAAATAAGAATAAGACATTTGATGGAGAGTAGTTGGAGGCAAAAATGGAAAATGAATTCAGAAAAAAATTAAGAATGAGAAAACAATATGATATTGTTAAAATTCTTGATGCTCAAAGAAATATTGATATAAATATAAATGATGAGTCAAAAGTACATAGTATTTTAAATAAATTAACAGCTGAGGAAAGAAAAGTACTTGCACAGTTGTATGATAATCAAATATTTGAATTAAAAAGCGTATTTAAAGACTATAAGAATCGAATTATAACGGAAAGAAAACAACTTGGTGTTATATAACAGATTACTTGTTGTATCACAATAAGAGAAGGAGGGATTTTTCCCTCCTTTTCTTTTACAGTAATGATAAACGTATCAGCGACAAAATTATCTACAACGTTTTTATCATGTCTAAGGTCTATTCATTTTTATCTTTATCGTTCTTTACACTTGCGACACCTTTTGTAATCTCTTCAGCCATTGTTCTTGCAGTTTTCGATACAGTAGGAGTCATTTTTTCAATTCCTTCCTGAGCAACAGGCATAACTTGTTGTGTATGGAATGCAATAAGTTCTCTTTTTTTAGAAGTCATATAGATAAATCCTGAAAACATAAGCGAAGAAATAATAACAAAAGGACCAAAGGTAATACCAAAACCTCCAGGAGATATTGTATTTCTTTTGTTAGATAGTTTTGAGCATTCTTTTTCCAATGTAGTTATTTTCGAATCAACTTCGGAATACCTATCACTAAAAGACTTATCATCTCTCCATATTTTATTTTTTTCTATTTTCATTGGTCTGTATTAAAAAATAGATTAAAAAAAGAAGGTAGTGAAGTGACTACAAAATGTAGTCAGTTAAAAATGTTAGCGCCTGATGGAAAAATACGTTTACGAGATGCAATGGCAACAAGTGACATATTTAGACTTATAGAATCAGTTCCAAGTCCAAAAGCCGAACCTTTTAAACTATGGCTTGCGTCTTTGGGTAAAGAAAGAATAGATGAAGTTTTTGATCCAGAAATAGCTGTTAATAGAGCGATTGATTATTATAGAAATAAAGGATATTCGGATAAATGGATTGAAGCAAGACTAAAAGGAATACTAGATAGAAAAAATTAACAGATATATGGAAATATAATGGAATTAAAGAAAACTATGAATATGCAGTATTAACAAATGAGATATACCAAACATGGTCAGGAATGAAAGCATCAGAATATAAAAAATACAAAAATATTAGAAAAGAATCTTTAAGAGATAATATGACAGATGTTGAAGTTGCACTTACAGATTTGGGAGAAATTGCAACCCGTGAACTTGCAAAAAAAACATAAACCCCAAGGATTAAAAGCAAATAGAAAAATTGCAAAGGCAGGCGGAGAAGTTGCAAAAACTGCTCGTGACGATTTAGAACGAAAACTTGGAGAAACTGTTATTAGTAGAGATAATCAATTAAATTTTGAGTACATAGAAGATGTAAAAAAACTAAAAAAATGAAAAACGAAAAATACAAAACTTTCATAAAATATACAAATATTTTATGGAGGTTTTTTTATGGCAAAAATTTTAGTATATAATAATAATACAAATAGAATGGAAACATATTATCGTGGAGAGCAAGAAGCAATGCCGTATAATGCTAATAATACACTATTAGTAAGAGAATTTAGAGGAGCAAGTAAAAGTCAAACTTTATGGACTACTAGAAGCACTATGCTTGCATGGAATTCTTTAAGATATATATATGGTGCTCCAATAAAAGTAGGATTTGCTTTTAGAAGACCATGGGAAGGTGGCCATACAGGGCAATCACAGCATTTTGCAGGAGTGGCTTTTGATGCAGGCCAAACATTATCAGATAGTCAAAGATTAGTTTTATATAATACAGCAGTAAGTAGTGGGGTTTGGTCTTATGTGGAGCCATTAAATTTAACACCAAGATGGGTTCATTTCGATAAAAGACAATTTCCACCAGCATGTACCGCAGGAGGATATCCTTTAATTTCTAGCGGATCTAAAGGGGTATATGTATTAATAGCTCAAGATGAACTTAATACTTTAGGTTATGCAGCAGGAAGCTTAGATGGAATTTTTGGAAATAATACAAGAAATGCAGTTATAAGATATCAGAGGGCTAAAGGTCTTACAGCTGATGGAATTGTAGGATGTAATACATGGAAATCGTTACAATCAGATGTAGTGGGAATAGGCAAAAAAAATACAACGGTAGATTAAGAATAAAACGAGATTGAAGCTAAGCTTCAGTTTCGTTTTTTCTATTGACAAATAATTTTTGTTAGAGGATAATATATCTATAAAAAATATGCAGAAGAAGAGTTTGTTAAATTACGAAGGAGGAAATTAAAAATATGTATGTTTTTAATAAAATAACTGTTATGCCACAGTTACCCGAAAGAATAAGAGGATTATCAATAATTGCTAATAATTTATGGTGGTCTTGGAATACTGAATTTTTACAATTATTTAAAGTCATAGATATAGATTTATGGGAAAAAGTTAATAAAAATCCTATAAAATTTTTAAATCTGATATCTCAAGAAAAATTAGATTCAATAATAGAGGATAAAGATTTCTTAAAAGAATATGACGAAATATATGAAAATTTTAAAGATTATATGGAAAGCAAATCTACTTGGTTCACAAAAAAATATCCAAATAACCAAAATGATTTAATAGCATATTTTTCGGCAGAGTACGGATTGGATGAAATTTTACCAATATATTCAGGAGGTTTAGGAATCCTTTCAGGAGATCATTTAAAATCAGCAAGTGATTTAGGAATTCCACTTGTTGCAGTAGGTTTACTATATAAAAACGGATATTTCCATCAAGAAATAGATGGTGCAGGATATCAAAGAGAGCATTATAAGACTATGGATGTTGGCTCTTTACCAATATTACCTGTTAAAGATGAACATGGTGAAGATGTATATGTAGAATGTGAATTGCCAAAAGGTACGTTATATTTAAAAGTTTGGAATATACATGTTGGTAGAGCAAAACTTTATCTAATGGATTCAGATAATGAAAAAAATATAGAAGAATATAAAAAAATTACACTTTGCTTATATGGTGGAAACCAAGAAGATAGAATAAAACAAGAAATTGTTTTAGGAATGGCTGGTACAAAATTGTTGAAACAATTAGGCTATAATCCTACAGTATATCATATGAATGAAGGACACTCATCATTTTTGACGTTAGAGCTTATAAAAAATATAATGGAAGAGCGAAAAGTTTCGTTTAATATTGCAAGAGATATAGTGTCTTCAAAAACAATATTTACAACACATACACCAGTGCCAGCAGGAAATGATATTTTTCCAAAGGATTTGGTTAATAAATATTTTGATGGATTATGGGATAAATATGGTATTTCCCATGAAGAATTTTTAAAATTAGGTATGGAACCAAAAGCTAATGTAGATAATAGTGATTTTAATATGGGGATTTTAGCTTTAAAAATAGCAGGAAAGAAAAATGGTGTAAGTAAATTACATAGAGAAGTTTCAAGTGAATTGTTTGCTGAAGTTTGGCCAAATATTAGTTCAAATGAATCTCCAATAACATATGTAACAAACGGTATTCATACATGTTCATGGCTTGCTCCAAATTTAAAAAGATTATACAATAAATATTTAATTCCATTTTGGCAAGATTCAATATATGATGATAATGTTTGGAATAATATTAGAAATATTCCAAATGAAGAGCTTTGGGAAGAGCATTTGTTAAGAAAGAAAAAATTATTTGAATTAGTTAAAGAAAGTACTACAAATAGATTAAGAAGAAGCGGATATACATATGAACAAATAAATCAGATAACAAGCAAGCTTAATCCAAATGCTTTAACAATTGGATTTGCAAGAAGATTTGCAACATATAAAAGAGCTACTTTAATATTTAAAGAATTAGAGCGTATAACTCAAATATTAAATGATGAGAATAGACCAATTCAATTAATCTTTGCAGGAAAAGCACATCCAATAGATAAAGAAGGCAAAGATTTGATTAAATTTATACATGAGATTTCTATGAAACCTCAATTTATAGGAAAAATATTCTTGCTTGAAGACTATAATATTGGTATGTCAAGATATTTAGTAAGTGGTGTTGATGTTTGGCTAAATAACCCAAGAAGACCATTAGAAGCTTCAGGAACTAGTGGACAAAAAGCATCTGTAAATGGTGCAATTAACTTTAGTGTTTTAGATGGCTGGTGGGCAGAAGGATATAATACAAAAAATGGTTGGAAAATAGGATCTGAAATTAATTATGATAGTTATGAAATACAAGACAATGAAGATTCTCAGGATTTGTATAATATTCTAGAAAAGAAAATAATTCCAACATATTATGAAGAAGATAATGGAGTTCCAAATAAATGGGTTGATATTATGAAAGAATCTATTGCAACTACAGGTGGAAAATTTAGTACTTCAAGAATGCTTGTAGATTATATGGAAAAATTATATATGCCATTATGTAATTTAACGAATAAATATTATACAAATTTGGAAACTGTTGGGCAGTTTAATGAATGGAAGAAAAAAGCTTCTTATAATTGGAAAAAAATTGAAATAACACAAAAAGATATTAATAATTTTAATAATGAAATTATAGAAGCAGGCAATAAAATAAATGTTGCTTGTAGAGTTAAATTACCAAATATTTCAATGGAAAATATTGAAGTTCAAGTGTATTGTGGACAAATAATGGATAATGGAAAATTAGAAAATGTAACTATAACAAATATGAATTTTAAATGTAAAGATGAAGAGCTTGATGAATATATTTACGAAGCAGATATAGAGCTAAAATCAGGAGGTAATTTCGGTTATACTTGTAGAGTTATGCCAAAGCATGATATGATTTTAGATGCAGAAAATTTAGATTTAATTAAATGGATGGAAGAAAAGTAAAAACATTGCTTGACATAAATAAATATGAATGATATAATTTGCCGTGATGATTGCTTAGAATGAAGGATAATAATCATCTGCCATAAGGTGATATTTATATAATGAGCTCCCTCGCATAGTACATATGCATAGTTTTATAAATATCACCACTAATTTACTATATTGGGGTAAATTGGCTTTCCCCATGCCCTCAACTAAAGAGTATGGGGTAATCAAGCTCAAGGGGGCTAGAGCTTGTTATTATATATTGCGTAGGCGTTCTTATAGAGCGTCTACGCATTTTTTTTATAAAATAAAACGCAAAATATTAAAAAAAACGTCAAATTAGGTTGTATCTAAGACATTTTAGTGATATACTATTATAGTTAAATTGAATTTGGAGGAATATAAAATGATTAACACTAAAAGAACTAAAATTGTATGTACAATAGGACCAGCAACAAAAGATGTTGAGGTTTTAAAGAAAATGATGATAGCAGGAATGAACGTAGCAAGATTAAATTTCTCACATGGATCTTTTGAAGACCAAGAAGTGTATTACAATGCGGTAAAAAAAGCAAGAGCAGAAGTTGGTTTACCAGTTGCAATACTTTTAGATACACAAGGACCTGAAATAAGAACAGGAAAATTAGTAGAAAATCCTGTAACATTAAAGGCTGAAGAAACATTTACTTTAGTAAATGAAGATATAATAGGAGATAATACAAAAACTTCTGTAACATATAAAGAATTATATAAAGATGTAGAGCCAGGAACAACAATTTTAATCGATGACGGAAAAATTGAATTAGAAGTTGAAAGAATAGATGGAAAAGATATAGTTTGTAAGGTAATGAACGGTGGAAATTTAGGAAATAGAAAAAGTATAAATGTTCCAGGAAGACATATCAATTTACCTGCCTTAAAGGAAAAAGATATTCAAGATTTAATTGATGGTTGTAAGTATGATTTTGATTTCATAGCAGCTTCATTTATAAGAAGTGCTGATGATGTAAGAGCTATTCGTAAAGTTTTAGCTGAACATGGAGGAGAAAAAATTAAAATTATATCTAAGATAGAAAGCCAAGAGGGTGTAGAAAACTTAGATGAAATATTAGAAGTTTCAGATGGTATAATGGTTGCACGTGGAGATATGGGTGTAGAATTACCAATGGAAGAAGTACCGCTAGTTCAAAAGAGAATTATAAAAAAATGTAATAAATTAGGAAAGATAGTTATCACAGCTACACAAATGTTAGAATCAATGACAGAAAATCCTCGTGCTACAAGAGCAGAAGTAAGCGATGTGGCTAATGCTATATTTGACTTAACAGGAGCTGTAATGCTTTCTGGAGAAAGTGCTATGGGAAAATATCCTGTACAATGTGTTGAGACAATGTCAAAGATTGCTCATGCAACAGAATCTGCAATTAGTTATGATAAAAGAATCGCTAAAAGAGATTTTGAATTAGGTATTGATGATTATGAATTTTATTTAGATCAATCAATTTGTTCAGCAGCAAGAAAAATGGATGCCAAAGCAATATTTGCATATACAGAGGAAGGAAATACTCCAAGAAAAATTTCAAGCTTTTTCCCAAATTGTCCAATAATAGCTGTAACAAATAATGAAAAAACATATAGACAATGTGCATTAGTTGCAGATGTTATTCCATTATACATAGAAGAAAAGGCAGAGCCTAAAGACGTAATTTCAAAAGGAATAGATAAAGCTATTGAATTAGGAATTATTAATAAAGGTGATGTAATAGCAATTGCTGGTGGAGAAACTATTTTAGCAAACAATGTTTCAGAAATGAATAGAACAATTGGTGGAGTTATATATGCATAAGTAGATATTTTAAATTAAAATAATCCAATTCAGTAGATTAAGAAATCTATTGATTGGATTATTTTTTTACAAAAAATACATTAATATTACAATAATATTACGGTAATATTACAAGTAATTTGCAAAAATATTACAAATATGGTATAATTAACTATATTAATTGGTAGGTGATGATTATGGTAATTATATATATATTGTATTTTATAATAGTTATAGCTATCGCTGTAATAGGTTGTGTATGTTTAAAAATTAAAGCAAGTGGCATGAACGTAAAAGACTTTTTAGATTTTGTTTTTGCAATAAATGATTTGGATAATTTATATTTTTATTCAAAAAATAAAATTAAAATGACTGAAAATGAACAAAAAATATTTTTAAAAGAAGCAGAAAAATTATTTGCTAAGTTTGAAAAAGTACCATCAATGCTATGGGAAGATGAATATGAAAAATATGAATCAGTTTTGGAAATGTATAAAAATATAAGATTATTAAATTGGGAAGAAGCCACAGTATAATAATTAAGAATATAGAAACACTAAAATTTAAATTTTAGTGTTTTTTTTATTTTTGACTAATATAATTAATTATATAATAAAGTTTTAGGAGCGAGGAATTTATGCAAATCAGATATTTTGATAATGCTGCCACAACAGCTGTTAGACCAGAAGTTATTAAAGAAATGATTCCATACTTAGGTGTAGAGTATGGAAATCCATCATCTTTGTATACATTAGGTAGAAGAAACCACAAAGCTATAGATAAAGCAAGATTACAAATTGCTAAAGCATTAAATTGTAGGTCAGATGAGATATATTTTACGTCATGTGGAAGTGAAAGTGACAATTTGGCAATAAAAGGAATTATGTATGCAAATACAAATAAAGGAAAACATATGATAACATCTAAAATTGAGCATCCAGCAGTACTTAATACATGTAGGTGGTTAGAAAAAAATGGTTATGAAGTTACTTATATAAATGTCGATGAAAATGGTAAAATTGATATGGAGGAATTAAAAAGCTCTATTAGATTAGATACAGTTTTGATATCAATAATGTTTGCTAACAATGAAATAGGAACTGTGCAACCAATAGAAGAAATTGCAGAAATTGCAAAACAGAATAATGTAATTTTTCATACTGATGCAGTTCAAGCTGTTGGTAATGTAAAAATTGATGTACAAGAAATGAAAATTGATGCACTTTCTTTATCAGGTCATAAATTATATGCACCTAAAGGAATTGGAGCTTTATATGTAAAAAATGATATAAATTTTGAAAGAATTCAACATGGTGGACATCAAGAGCAAAATAAAAGAGCAGGTACAGAGAATGTAGCTAGCATAATTGCTTTAGGCAAAGCTATAGAGCTTATATACAGTGATTTTGAATCATATAATAACCATTTAAAAAAGCTAAGGGATTTTTATATTAAGGAAATTGAGCAAAATATAGAAGATATAAAATTAAATGGAGATAGAATTAATAGATTACCAGGAAATGCTAATATATCATTTAAAAACATTGATGCAGGTCAATTATTATTATATTTAGATTCTTTTGGAATTTGTGCATCTGCAGGGTCTGCATGTACAGCAGGTTCATTAGAGCCATCACATGTATTACTAGCTATTGGTTTAAAAGAGCAATATGCTTCAGGAACATTAAGAACAAGTTTTGGGAAAGATAATACTATAGAGGATGTTAAATTTTTGATAGAAAAAATTTGTGAATATGTTAAATTTGTAAATAAAAAATAATAGTTGTTTTTTTTACCTAAATAGTATATAGTAAATATTAACTAGGAGGTATGCACAAATGAAAAAAAAATCAAAATATGATGAGTATTTATTTTATTTGCAAAAGATATTGGATTTATTAGAAAATATAGCTGATGAAGATTTAAGAAAAAATATTCTAAAAAATATTTTAAAATGTAATAAAGCTATATCTGAATTTAATGAAATAGAATTAAAAAAGTTGAATGAAATGATTTTTAAGTAAAAATTGGTAATGCATATATTAATAAAAAAAAGATATACTAATAACAAAATATTTTAGGAGGTATGTCAATGAAATTTCTTAAAGGTGTTTTAGTTGGTAGTATGTTTTGTGCAGGAACTATGATTATGTATAAAGAAGGTTTATTTGATTGTAATAAAGTTATGAAAAAATGCAAAAAAATAGCTAAAAAAATGAAAATATAGTATAAAACGAACATTTAAGAGCTTAGCTCTCTAATGTTCGTTTTATTATTATTTATTTTTTTCTTCTTCCATAGATCTATCAAAAAATTCATTACAGTTACAATCTAGTTTCTCACCTTTTAAGCATTTTCCTTGGTGATGGCAAGTTGTACAGATTTTTGAATGTTTTACTTTATTTGCCCAAATTTCTATTTCATAAAATTTATTTGCACATAATGGTCCAAAAACAAATTGACCAGCTTTGTCTGTAATAGTATGAGTAACAGGTTTTCTTTCTATTTTTCCACAATCTTTGTCAACTTCTATTAATTTTACAACAGCATCTTGTATAGGTTCATCATAGCAATCTTTAATTACACCATATATAACAGAGCGATTGTCTTCTGGTAAATGGATATCGACATCAAATTGTTTTCCAGCAGAAACAAAACCTTCGACTCCTATAACAGGGCATACATTTTTATCATATTCCATAATAATTCTCCTTTCAATATATAACAGCTCTTTTTCTGTTTATGTTATATTGTATGAAAAAAAAATCGAATTGTGCAAAAAAATAAAGCTTTATATTGCATAAGGCTTTATTTTGATATTAATTATTTATTGTTGGTATTGTTTGAGGTAACAAAAGCGGAATATCGCTTTTAAATCTTAATTGTTTTCTTGTAAATAGGTGACCCAATTTATAGAAAAAAGTTTTAAAGAAGCTATAGTAAGTTTTGAATTTAAGTAACTTTACAGTATACATCAAATTTTTGTAAGTTTTTTTACCATGTTTATCATATAAAGTAAGATAGTTTTGTGAATTTATCAAATTTGCTAAATCTTGTTTTTGATAAATATTTGGAACAAATTTTCTATATGCTTTTGGTCCATAAATTTCGTATATTAAATTAAATTTTTTATAAGAGCTTTTAAAAGTAACATATGTTTTAAAAACTTTATTAAACATATATTCTTCATATTCTATTTCTGCTTCAATATCGCGAACATCACTTTTAATTACATATTTTAAATATTTATTCATAAAAAACCTCTTTTGTTATATTTGAAAATATTATATCACATAATAATTTAATGTAAAATAAAAAATAACAAAATGCTTATCATTTTTTTTGTTTAATAATAATTTATTTGGTTAATATATAATTAGGTGATGTAAATGAAAAAATTAAAAAAAATATTGATTATATCATTTTTCTTAATAATATATGTGTATGTTTGCAATATTACGTTATTACCACAAAATGTAATAATTTTTGCAGGAGAAGAGCTTAATATTAAAACAATATTTGGACTAAGAATAAGTAATGCTAATACACAAGCACCTCAAATAGTACATGCTGCTAAAAATATTGAAAGCGATAGTAGGATATATAAAACAGCAGGAACATTTGAATTAAATTTAGATTTATTTGGAGCAATTCCAGTTAAAGAAATAAACGTAAATGTAATTGATAGGACAAAGGTAATTCCTTGTGGAGATTTAATTGGAATTAAAATGTATACTCCAGGTGTTTTAGTTGTTGGGATGTCTGAAATTCAAGGAAATGATAGTAAAAAATATCGACCATACGCTAATTCTGGGATAGAAGAAGGTGATATGATTGTTGAAATGAATAATATAAAAATTTCAAATACGAATGAACTAATAGAAGTTGTTAATGCTTCAAAAGGAAAAGAAATTAAAATAAAATATGAGAGAAATGATGAACAATTTTTGACAAGTATAACTCCAATACAAACTGGAGTAAAGGATTATAAAATTGGCTTATGGGTAAGAGATGCTGCTGCTGGTGTTGGTACGTTAACATTTTATGAACCTTCTACAGGAAATTTTGCAGCACTTGGTCATGGAATAATAGATAGTGATACAGGTGGAATTTTTAATATAGCAAATGGTGAATTAGTCGGAAGTAAATTATTATCAATAAAAAAAGGGGAAAGAAATAATCCAGGAGAAATAAAAGGAGCTCTAGATTCATTTGAATTTATAGGAAAAATATCAAAAAATACTAATTTAGGAGTATTTGGATCAGTTTCAAATCAAGGAGAGCTAAATTTAACTAAAAGTAAAGAATATGAAGTAGCACTGAGAAGCGAAATAACTACAGGCGAAGCAGAAATTATTTGTGAATTAGAAGATGGTAAAAAAGATTTTTATAAAATAGAAATTGAGAAAATTTATACAAGCAATAATTATGATAATAAAAGTATGCTTATTAAAGTTACTGATGAAAGATTACTAGAAAAAACAGGAGGAATAGTACAAGGAATGAGCGGATCACCAATAATACAAAATGGAAAATTTATTGGTGCTGTAACAAATGTATTAGTTTCAGATCCAACAACAGGTTATGCTATTTTTGGAGATTTAATGGTTAAGAAAATGAGAGAAATAGAATAGTAAAAAAAACAGTAGATTACTGTTTTTTTTTTTTGCACTTAAATAAATGCAAAAGGCAGGAATTAAATTCCTGCCTTTTATATTTACAGATAAAGCAAATACAAAATCAAGAGCTAATTCCTGTCTTTTATATAATTTAGTAGGTATAAACTACTTTAATAGGTTAATTAGTAAAATAAATAATTAACTAAAATTATTTTGAAAGCATATTGTCTTCAGCTTGTTTAATCATTTTTCTAACCATTTGTCCACCTATTTTACCAGCATCTTTAGCTGATATATCACCATTGTATCCATCTTTTAAGTTAACACCTACTTCACTAGCTACTTCATATTTAAATTTGTTTAAAGCATCCTTAGCTGCAGGAACAACTTTGTTATTTGAATTTGACATTATCTGTTCACCTCCTGTTGTTTAAAACTAAACATTTCGAAAAAACTTAATTGCTTTTTCTTGATATTATGATGTGTAATTTTAAATAAAATAAACTGGTAATTTTTTGAAATTTTTATAAAAATAATTCAAAAAATGTTGACATAAAATAATATAATTAGTATTGAAAATTTATAAAAAATATGATACAATGCAAGCCGTGTAAAGGAGAAGTTTTTAAAATGGAAAAATATATTTTTATGTTATTAGGAACAATATTAGGAGTAGCAATTTCTCTTTATGTATATGCTATAAAAAAGGAACGTGTTGTTAAAAAAATAAAGATTGATCAAGAATATTATTCAACACAAAAATTAGATGTAGCATTAGATAAAGCAGTAAAAGATATGCAACTAGAAATGAAGGCATTAGGTAGAAAATTAACAGAAGATGAAAAAAATAAGATTATATTTAGTCATTTAGATGAAAATAATGAAGTAAATAACGAAGCAAATCAATAGTAAGAAAATTATTAAAATAGAGGTAAGATTATGAAGGAAGAAAAAATTAAAAAAATAGAAAAATATATAGTGTTTTTTTATGTATATGCTTTTTTAGGTTGGATTGTTGATGTACTTGTATGTTTTATAGGTGGAACATTAGTTGATGGACATGGAATTTTAGAAAATAGAGGATTTTTATATGAAACAATTTGTCCAATGTATGGTTGGGCTGCTTTAGTGTTGATATTAATTACAAGTAAGATGAAAAAGGGCAAAGGCACATATATCAAAAGTTTTATTGTAGCAACAATATGGTGTACGATTTTAGAATATTTAACTGCTTTAATATTAGAAACATTTTTTGGACTAAAATGGTGGGATTATTCAGAAGTTAAATTTAATATTCAAGGTAGAATATGCCTTGCAGCCTCAATTTTCTGGGGATTATTATCAGTTATATTTATGAATGTAATACATCCATTTATAGTAAAAATATTGAAAAAAATTTCATCAAAATTAAAAGAAAAAACAAAACATATATTAGTATGGACTGCTTTTGGAATTACAACTATAGATACAATAATATCAATAATAATGTATTTAAAATAGTAATAAAAGCTTGAAAATACATTAATAAGGTGGTATAATTTCAACATAATTTAATATAATACAAATTGTTGATTAGGACATAATTAAATATTTAATTATACAAAGAGAGCTTGGGTTAGGTGAGAGCCAAGTTATAAAAATATTTAATTCCTACCTATGAATGAAATAGCAAACTATTTCCGGTGTTAAATCGTTAAAATAAAAAAAGATAAATAAAGGATGGTACCGTGCAAAGCACGCCTTAGTACTATTCTTTTTTTGTTTTATAATAAAAATAAAAAGGAGAGATTAAAATGAGAGTATCAAAAATGGGAATGAAAAATGTAAAATTAAGTAATTTGGATGAAATGTATCCTGCACAAGATATATTAATGCAGACAAACCAAGTTAGACAATATGGAAGTGGTGTATATGCTTATGACAATATACCATTAAAATTGCAAGATAATATTGAAGAAGTAATTAAAAAACACTTTAATAAAGTGGATTGTATAGAAGTTCAAATGCCATTATTACAAATAGATGAAATTTGGAAAAGATCTGGAAGATATGATAAATACATAGAAGATGGAGTTATGATGCTTTCTGAAACAGATAAAGGTAATTATTGTTTAGCACCAACAGCAGAAGAAGCAATTACAACATTTGTTGAAAATAGAGTAACATCACATAAACAATTACCAGTAGCTTTTTATCAAATAGGAACTAAGTTTAGAAATGAAATTAGAAACAGAGGATATTTGTTAAGAGGAAAAGAATTTTTAATGTTTGATTTATATAGTTTTGACAAAGACGAAGAAGGTATGATGGAAACATATAAAAAAGTTAGACAAGCATATTTTGATACATTTAAAGAGCTAGAGCTTGATATAGTTGCAGTTGCTGCTGATAATGGGTCTATGGGAGGAAAAAATTCTGAAGAGATAATGGCTTTATCAAGAATTGGTGAAGATACAATTTTATTTGATAAAGAAACAAAACAAGGTTTAAATGTTGAAGTTTTAGAAAAAGAAAATGCAAAAGAATATTTAGCTGAACAATATGGAATTAATGATGTAGATAAACTTGAAGAGCGAAAAGCAGTTGAATTAGGGCATATTTTTGCATTGGGAACAAAATATTCTGACTCAATGGGAATTAATTATATTGATAATGAAAATAATAGTAAACCATTTTATATGGGATGCTATGGTATTGGTGTAAGTAGAGTATTAGGTTTAATGTATGAAAATAATGTAATAAAAGAAAATGATAAAGTAGTAGGATATTCAATACCAGTGGCTGTTACTCCATATTATTTATATATAATTAGTAATGATAAGAAAAGTGAAGTTGCTGAAGATTTATATGCAAAATTTAATGAGAAAAATGTAGAAGTAATAATTGATGATGTAAAGGGTTCAATTGGAGAAAAAATAAGAAATGCAAAAATTTTAGGAATTCCATATATTGCAATTATGGGAAATAATACTGAAGATGGATATATTGAAGTTGAACGTACTAAAGATGGAGCAAAGAAAACTCTAAAAATAGAAGAGCTAATATCTGAAGTAGAAAAAATGAAAAATTTGAAGAAAGATTTAGAATTTTAAAGAAAACAAAAAAAGCGAAAAGTTAACTTTTCGCTTTTTTTAGTAAAATTATTTATTTGATGTTTTTTCATAAATTTTATTTCCATTATAATCATAATAAGCATTATTGAAAAGTAAAGCATTAATTCCTGAAACAGGTACTGGTTGTTTTGAATCACCATGATAATCCCATGTAATAGATTTATTTTGCAAATCATAAACTTGGAATCCATCTTTATAAACGAATAAGTATTTGTTAGATCCGTCATTTAATGCTTTTGCAGGATAAGAAGCAGTTGGTTCACTATCTGCTCTTTGCTCTACAATAGTTTCATTGCAAACAAAGAAAGTTTTTCCATCTTTTACATAATTGTCAGAATTGATTTTTGTAATATCATCTAATGCTATAGATCCATCTAAATTATAAGCTGTATATTTAGAGCTAGATTTTTTTACAAGTATATGATTTGTTCTTGAGCCAGTATAAACTTTTGTATTATTTGAAAGTTCAACAATTGTTTTAAATTCTGAATTTAAGATTTTTGTAGAATCATAAAAATATGGTTTGTCATTTTTTGTTTCGCCAGAGCTTAAAATTCCATTATGAGTATATGCAATTTCACCTTGTTCATTATATACATCAGTTTTAGTAGAATTATTATCTTTTGTAGACATTAAGACAAATTTTCCGGCATAACTTATAGAGCCAGATGCATCAATTTTTTTAGTTAAGTTTAGGGCATTATCAAAAAATTGAATTGATTTTTGTGAATTTTCTGTTACAGCAATACAATTCTTTTGTACTTCAACTTTAGTGTATCCGTTTTTTTCAGATTTAGCAAGAACAGTACCATCTTTACTGCTTATGTATATAGAGTCTAAATTTGAATTAAGGTATTTAATGATTCCACTATTAATACCATCAACAGGATAATAAGATATTTCTCCACCAAAAGGTGAACTATATAAATCAATGCTTGATGCTATTTTTCCTTTGTTAGAAAAATAGATATCATAAGTATTATTAGAATTTTTTGCTGATGCAATATAAAGATCTTTTAAAGATGTATTATCAAATAAAGAAACACTTATTTGTTCATATGTAGCAGGAATAATTTCATTTTTGTTCATATCAATTAATCCATATTTATTATTTTTATATATAGTAAATACATTTCTATATTGATTTTTTACATTATAACTTTCATCTATTAGAATATTTTCATCAGAATCAATTACAACAGATTTTTTAGAATTATCAGAAACTAAAAGGCTATTTTTTTCAAAGTTTTTACCTAATTTATATTTTTCATTAGAAATTTTCTTTAAATTGCCATTCTTATCAATATAAATATAACAGTTATTAGCTTTATCTTCTTCTATAAATGCTAAATAATCAGTATTTGATTCATTACTTGTATTTGATTTTTTACCTTTCATAAAGAATATTAGCAAAATTCCAGCAATTAATAATATTGCAATTGTAATAATTAAAATTAACTTTTTTTTCATTTAATATATCTCCTTTTTTTAAAATTTACAAAGCAATTTTACCATAATATAAAGTAAGAATCAATAATATTTTTATAATAGAAATATAAGCATTTTTATTGAAAATTTTAATATAATGTGATAGAAATAATATAATAAATATGAAGAAATTTATCATAAAATTAGTAAAGGAGTTTAATAATGCAAATTATAATAATTATTATATTAATATTTTTAAATGCTTTTTTTGCAGCGGCAGAAATTGCATTTATTTCTTTAAATGATGCTAAAATAGACATATTAGCTAAAGAAGGAAACAAAAAAGCTAAAAAAATTAAAGGAATGCTCGTAAATCCAAGTAAATTTTTAGCAACAATACAAATTGGAATAACATTGGCGGGATTTCTTTCCAGTGCATTTGCATCAGAAACATTTGCAAGTGAATTGGCCCCTGTTTTAAATAAGCTTATTCCAGCTATTAATGTAGAAACATGGAATGGTATTTCAATAATAGTTATAACAATTATATTGTCATATTTTACATTAGTTTTTGGTGAATTAGTACCTAAAAGAATTGCAATGAAGAATTGTGAAAAAATTGCTTTTGGTACAGTTGATATAATTAAGGCTATTGCAGTTGTTACAGCTCCATTTGTTAAATTTTTAACATTTTCAACAAATATTATTTCAAAATTATTTGGTGTTTCAGCAAATGATGAGAAGACTGTGACAGAAGAAGAGATTAGAATGATGGTAGATGTAGGTGAAGAAAATGGAACAATCGAAGAAGAAGAAAAAAATATGATTAATAATGTATTTGAATTTAATGATAAAGTTGTTTCTGAAATAATGATACCAAGAACTGAAATATATGCTTTAGATAATAGTTTAACAATAAAGGAGTCTTTAGAAGAATTGACTGCTAATAATATTAGATTTAGTAGAATTCCGGTATATGATGAAAATATAGATAATATTAAAGGTGTTGTTCATATAAAAGATATTCTTATAAATGTAAAAGATAAAGCAAATGAAAAAATAGAAAATTTAGTAAAGGATCCATACTTTATACCAGAAACAAAACCAGTTAATGATTTATTTGAAGAATTAAGAAAAAATAGAAAGCAAATTGCGATAGCTATAGATGAATATGGTGGAACTTCAGGAATTGTCACTATGGAAGATATCTTAGAAGAAATAGTTGGAGATATTTATGACGAATATGATGAAGTTACAAGTATGATTGAAAAGATTGATGATAATACTTATATGATTGATGGTAAACTTGCTATATATGAAGTTGAAGATTTATTAGATATTGAAATTGAAGAAGGAGATTATGATACATTATCAGGTTTTTTAGTTGATCAGATAGGAAAAATACCAACTCAAAATGATAAAGACTTAATTATAGAAGTTGATAATATAACATATAAAGTAGAAGAAGTTAAAGATAAGCATATAGTAAAAGTTAAGGTGTGCAAAAATTTAAATGCATAAATGTTGACAAAAAATGAAAAGTTTGTTAACATAGTTTGCATAATAAATATAGAAAGAAGTGATTATAAAATGAAAAATATGAAAAGAGCGGTAAAGCAAAATTAAATATTTGAGTTATAACAAATGTAATTTTTATTTGTTCTAGCTCTATTTGGAATGAATAAAAATCACAAAATTTCTATATTATGTATGTTGAACGGAGAAAAAGGCAGATTTTTAATCTGTCTTTTTATGTTACACAATAAATGTTAAGAACAAGGGGGGAAAAGATATTGAAAAAAGAAATAATAAAATTATTAAAAAAATATAAATGGTATATATTAACAGAAATAGTTTTTATAATAGTAAATGTATATTTAATGGCTATTCCATCAAGAATTATAGGTAACTTAATAAATTATTTATATGATGTTAATACTAATAAATTGGAAATTATTAATTCTATAATTAAATTAGTCTTAGCATGTACAGGTTTTTTAGGAACAAGATTAGTTTGGAAAACTGTAGATTTAAAGTTTGAAGTGTATATCCAAAAAGATTTAAAGGATGATATGTTTGAAAAATTTTTAAAATCTAAAATTGAAAAATTGGAAGAAATTAAAAATGGAAAAATTATGACATTTTTCGTAAGTGATACAAGAATGGTAGGTAAAACTATTGCTAGATTTATTTCATCTGGAGCAAGAATTTTAACAAATTTTGTTATAGTTAGCTATCTGATGTTAAAGGCCTCAAATGTAAAATTGACAATAATAGCATTAATACCAATAATATGTACAATAATTATAATTATATTATTAAGGAATAAAGTAAGAGATAATTTCAAAAAATCACAAAAAAGTTTTACAGAGCTTTCTGAATTTGTACAAGAAAGTACAGATAGTATTAGAACAACAAAAGCTTTTTGCGGAGAAGATATGCAAATAGAAGAGTTTGCTAAAAAGAATTCTGAAGTAAGAGCAAATAATTTAAAGGTTACAAAAAATCAGAGCCTATTGGATATTTGCATAACTACTGGATTTGGAATAGCTTTTGGAATAACTTTATTTTATGGTTCAAATTTAATTCTTCAAAATGCTATGAATATAGGGGATTTGATAGCTTTTAATGGTTATTTAGCTATATTAGAAATGCCTGTAAATTGGATACCATGGATTTTGGTAAGATTGAAAAAAGTAAAAGTTTCAATAAATAGATTAAATGAACTTATAAATTTAGAAGAAGAGCAAATTGAAGTATTAGATAATAAAAATTATGGAAAGCTTAATGGTAACATTCAAATTAAGAATCTTACATATAATTATCCAGGATATATTGAAAGAGTTCTTGAAGATATAAACATAGATATAAAACAAGGAGAATCTTTAGGAATAATAGGCGTTATAGGAAGCGGAAAAACAACTTTAATGAATTTATTATTGAAATTGTATGATGTCGAACCAGGAAAAATCTATATAGATGGAGTTGACATTAATGATATTCCAACAAAGAAGATTAGAGATAATATTTGCTATATTACTCAAGATAACTTTTTATTTTCAGCTACATTAAAAGAAAATATTAATTTATTTAAAGATGAATATAAAGATAGTGAAATAGAAGAATCTACTAAAAAAGCTATGATATATGAAGAAATTTCAGAAATGCAAGAAGGAATACATACAATTATTGGGGAAAAAGGAATAGATCTTTCAGGAGGACAAAAGCAAAGAGTTGTTATATCTAGAGCATTTTTAAATAATAGCAATATTGTAATATTTGATGATACATTTTCAGCATTAGATAATAGAACAGAGCAACATGTATTGAATAATATAAAAGAGCTAACAAAGGACAAAACTTGTATAATAATATCAAATAGAATATCGGATATTAAAGATTGTGATAAGATAATAGTTTTAGATCAAGGTGTAATTGTAGAGCGCGGAAACCACGAAACTTTATTAAAGAACAAAAAGGGAAGATATTACGAATTTTTTGAAAATCAAGCGCATAAAGCAAATTTTGAAATATTACAATAATTTTTGAAAAATGAGTTTAAGGAAATATTGAAAGGAGGAAAAGATGCAGAAAAAATCGATATCAAGGTTTAAAAAGATGCTTAAACCATACAGAAAAATTTTAATAATAGTTACTATAATGGCTTTGCTTATAGATATTTGTGAATTAATAAAACCGGTTTTGGTAAAGGAAATAATGGAAAAATATTTACCAAATCAAGTTTTTGAACAAAACGGAATAAGCATAGCAATTATATGTATAGCATATTTAGGCATAGTTTTAATAGGAAATATTATAGATTATATAAACAGAATTACTACTAGTAAAATTGGAGAAGATGTAGTCTATGGATTAAGATCTAAATTATATAAATATATAGAAAAATCTAATATTACTTTTCATGATAAAACTCCTTCGGGGAAATTGTTTGTGAGAGTAGTAAATGATACAGAAGACGTATATTGCTTATTTAGTGATGTAATAACTACTTTTCCAAAAGATGTTATCATTATAATTGGTCTTTTAATAGTTATGATTTGCTTAAGTATTCAATTATCATTAGTAAATATATTAGTAATACCATTAATATTAATAGTTTCAATAACAATTACTAAAGCACTTAATAAAATATATGCTAAATCAAAAGAAGTCAGAACAAAATTGAATACATTTTTGGCAGAATCAATTTATGGTGTAAAATTAATAAAAATATTTAACAGACAAAAAGAAAAACAAGAAGAATGTGAAAGATGTACTACAGAGCATAGAAATACAGCAAAGGGATTAGGATTTCTATTAGGAATCTTGCCGGCAGCTATGGAAATAATTCAAAATATTGGTTGTGTTATAATTATATTAATTTGTGCTAATAAGTGGTTAGGCGTAAATGTAGATCCAAGTATTACATATTTATTTGTTACATATTTAAGAAAAATATTTGATCCGATAGATAGAATTATTGAAAATATGGAGATTGTTGAAGATGCGATGAGCTCTATAGATAAAGTATATGAAATATTAGAGCATGAAGAGTTTGTAGAGAATCAAACTGTTGGGTTGAATTTAGAAAATCCGAAAGGAAAAATAGAGTTTAAACATGTATGGTTTGCTTATGAAGATGAAAATTGGATTTTAAAAGATGTTAGTTTTACTATAAATCCAGGTGAAAGCATTGCTTTAGTTGGTAAAACAGGTTCAGGGAAGACTACAATTACAAATTTGATTAATAGATTTTATACTATACAAAAAGGTGAAATTCTATTAGATGGTGTTAATATAAATGATATTAGCTTAAAGTCATTAAGAGCAAGTATAGGAACTATTTTGCAAGATCCATTTATATTTGCAAAATCTATAAAAGAAAATATTAAATTGTATGAAGATATATCAGATGAAAAGGTAGAGGAAGCTGTTAAATTAGCCTCAGCAACAGAATTTGTTAATTCTTTAAATAATGGATTAGAAGAAATTGCTTCAGAGCGAGGAAATTCATATTCGGCAGGGCAAAAACAATTAATAGCTTTTGCAAGGATATTTGCTAAAAATCCTTCAATATTTATATTAGATGAGGCAACTGCAAATATTGATACAAAGACTGAAAATTTAATACAAAAATCGGTTGATAAGATTTCATCAGAAAAAACATCAATTTTTATTGCACATAGACTTTCAACTATTGTAAATGTGGATAAAATATTTGTCCTAAACCAAGGTGAAATTATTGAGCAAGGAAATCATGCAGAGCTTATAAAGCAAAATGGATATTATTCTAAGTTATATAATGCTTATTATAATAGTTTAATATAAGATAAAAAATAGATGATAATAATGTGCTTTATTATCATCTATTTTTATATTAATTAAGTATAGCTCCGGCTGCTCCGAATGCACCTGCTGAAGCTAGACCCATAATTATTCCTGCTAATATAACTCCTGCCATTACTGCAATGCTGCTCTTTTTGAAATCTAAATCTAAAAAGCTAGCAGCTAAAGTTCCAGTCCATGCACCTGTTCCAGGAATAGGAATTCCTACGAAAAGGAATAATGCAAAATAAATTCCACGTCCAGCTTTTTTTTGTAATTTTTCTCCACCTTTTTCACCTTTTTCTAGGCAAAATCTAAAAAATTTGCCAATAAATTTTTTATCAGATCCCCAAACTAAGACTTTTCTTGCAAAGAAGAAAATAAGTGGTACTGGAAGCATATTTCCTAAAATGCAGGTGATGTATAATGGAATTAAAGGTAATGGATCTCCCATCCAAGGACTTAGACCTACTGGAATAGCTCCTCTTAGCTCTACAATTGGAACCATAGATATTAAAAATACTATTATTAATTTTTTAAACATAATTATTCTCCTTATTTAATATTGACTGGAAATAATTTTACTATAATATTTATTAATTGTCTAGAGAAAAATTTATTTAATGAGTTGACATAAGCATAAAAAATATGATAATATATAATAATCAATAAAAAAGGAGGGGCTAATATGCCTAATTCAGCACTGTTGCAAGATTGTATTCAAATGTCATCAACTGTAGAAAAAAAGCAAGACATTAATATTTCTGGAACTTATTATCCGGAAGAAAAAACTGTAAAAAACTATACAATTTGGTTTGAAGAAGCAATTCCAGATTCTTTTCAAGCTGATTGTGAAACTAGCAATGTAGAAGAATTACCTATTATACGGTTACTGAAAGATGCATATAATCATGAAAAAATACCAACAAAGTATATATCGCTAGAATATGAAATACCAATTTTAGATAATTACATAACATATTGTAGATTAAAGTTAAATAAGTATGAAGAGCGAGTATTTAGCATACGTTCAGAGCATTGGATGATATATATTTATTTTGACCACGTGAAGTGTGTAAATGTTCATCCAGGTATAAAAAGCAAATTATCTAAAAAGTTAGATTTTTTTAAAGAAATTTTAAATAAAATCGAAGTTTTTTACAAGTAAATTATATGTTTTATGGGCTGTACAATTATTGTATGGCTCTTTTTCTATATAATTATTGTAATTATAATATATTTGGAGTAATATAATTTTATAAAATGCTTTGGAGGTAGATTAATGAAAGTTATATTAATAAATGGAAGTGGACATCAAAATGGTTGCACATATACAGCTTTGAAAGAAGTTGAAAAAGTATTGCAATGTAATAATATAGAAACAGAAATCATCTGGTTAGGTGTTGAGCCAATTGCCGGTTGTATAGGCTGTGGGGTGTGTATCAAAACGGGTAAATGTTTTAGAAATGATATTGTAAATGAATTTATAGAAAAAGCTAAAGAAGCAGATGGATTTATATTTGGAAGCCCTGTACATTATGCATCAGCAAGTGGAATGGTTACATCGTTTATGGATAGAGCATTTTACGGGAGAGCAAGCATATTCAAAAATAAACCTGCAGCAGCTATAGTTTCTTGCAGACGAGGTGGAGCAACTGCTGCTCTTGATATGTTAAATAAATATTTTTCAATGAATTGTATGCCTATAGTAACTTCTCAATATTGGAATATGGTTCATGGAAATAACCCAGAAGAGGTAAAACAAGATCTTGAAGGAATGCAAACAATGAGAACACTTGGAAACAACATGGCTTGGTTACTAAAATGTATTGAATGTGCAAAAACAAATGGAATTGAGTATCCTGAAAATGAACAAATTGTTAGAACAAATTTTATAAAATAAGAAATTAGAAGTGGTTAATACCACTTTTTTTAATGTAAGAAATGTAAGAATTGTTGTATTAAAAAGAGTTGTATGTTATAAATTAAAGAGATTTTTATAAGGAATGGTGTATATGAAATATTATAATTGGATAAAAAGTATAGACGAAAAAGAATTAAATGAAGTGATAGAAATTTTAAAAAATGATGGAATAATTATATTTCCAACTGAAACTGTTTATGGCATAGGTGGAAATGCATTATCAAATGAAGTAATAGATAGAGTTTATGAAGCTAAAAAAAGACCAAGAGAAAAAGCAGTAAACATTATGGTTTCAAATATAAATGAAATAAAAAAATATGCAGATATAACATGTGAATTAGAGCAAAAGATTATTGAAAAATGCATGCCAGGACCAATAACTTTAATATTGAAGAAGAAAGAAAATTTTGGCGATTATTTTACTGCAGATAATGATACAATAGGTGTTAGAATTCCAGATAATAAAATAATTAACAGTATATTAGATAAAATTGATTTTCCAATAATAGCTCCAAGTGCTAATATTTCTGGTCAGCCTAGTGGGATTGATGTTAATGGAATAATTGATGATTTTAGAGATAGTGTTGATGCAATAATAGATGGTGGACAAGCTAAATTAGGATTAGGTTCAACAATTATAAAGGTTATAGATGGTGAAATAAATATATTAAGAGCTGGAAAATTATCAAAACAAGATATTTTAAATCAAATATCTGAAAAATAGAATAATAAGAGAGGTAAAAATGAATTACAGAATTACAAATGGATCTGTAGAATTTGGTGCGGAAACGATTTTAGAGCAGATTAACATTGAAATAAAAGATAAAGAAAAAATTGCAATAATAGGTAGAAATGGTGCAGGAAAATCTACTTTATTAAAAGCTATTATAAATAACGAAATGCTTACAGAAGGTAGTGGTGAAGAAAAATTTAATATATACAAAGAGGGAAATCCAGTAATTGGATATCTAAAACAAATGGAATTTGAAGATGATAGTATTACTATGATTGATGAAATTTTAAAAGTTTACAAGCCAATGATTGATTTAGAGAAAAAAATAGACATGCTAGTAGAAAAAATGCAGTTTGATAAATCTAATGAATTAGCAAATGAATACTCAAAAGCGATGGATAGATATGAGTTTTTAGATGGATATACATATAAAAAAGAATATGAAACAGCAATTAACAAATTTGGATTTTCAGAGCAAGATAAGTTCAAAAAAATTAGTGAATTTTCAGGTGGACAGAGAACAAAAATTGCGTTTATAAAGTTACTATTAAGCAAACCAGATATATTATTATTAGATGAACCAACAAATCATTTAGATGTTACAACAATAGAGTGGTTAGAGCAATATTTAAAAAATTATCCTAAATCGGTAGTAATAGTTTCACATGATAGAATGTTTTTAGATAAAATAGTTAGTAAAGTTTACGAGATTGAATATGGTGAAATTACTGAATATTCTGGAAATTACACATTTTTCGAACATCAAAAAAAGGTAAATTATGAAAGACAGCTTAAAGATTATGAATATCAGCAAAAAGAAATAAAACGTTTAAATGATATTGTTACAAGATTTAAATATAAGCCAACAAAAGCTAAAATGGCAATGTCAAAATTAAAACAAATAGAGCGTATGGTTAAAATTGAGGAACCAAATCGTTATGATTTAACAACATTCAAAACGAATTTTATTGTAGAAAAGCAAAGTGGAAAAGATGTAATATATGCAAAAGATTTAGAAATAGGGTATACAAGCTCTATTCAAAAGATTTCTTTTAATTTATACAAAGGACAAAAGTTAGCGGTAATAGGAGAAAATGGAATTGGAAAATCTACACTATTAAAAACATTGGTAGGAACGATAAAAAAGGTTAATGGGGAATTTCAATTCGGGCATAATGTAACTATTGGATATTTTGATCAACAAATGGCATTACTTGATTCAGAAAAAACAGTATTAGAAGATTTTGCAAATGAATTTCCAGATTTAACAACAACACAATTAAGAAATTCTTTAGCAGCATTCATGTTTTATGGGGAAGATGTTTTCAAAAAAATAAATATGTTATCTGGAGGAGAAAAAGTAAGGCTACAATTATGCAAAATACTAAAAAAAGGTCTAAATTTATTAATATTGGATGAGCCAACAAACCATATGGATATTATAGGAAAAGAAAGTTTAGAGCTATTACTAAAAGAGTATACGGGGTCAATAATATTCGTATCACATGATAGATTTTTTGTAAATAAAATAGCAGATTCATTATTGATATTTAAAAAAGAGAATGTTACATATTTTGATGGAACATATGAGGAATACCAAAAAAATGAATTAGAAAAAAATGGTGAAAAAATAGATTTAAAAGAAACAAAAATAAAAAAGGTAAAAGAAGAAAATTCAAATGTGAAAGCATCAAACATAAAAGAATCAAACATAGAAGAAACAAATGTTGAAAAATCAAAAGTAAAAGATAATAACATAAAAAAGGCAAATAATACATATTTAATGCAAAAAGAAAAAAACAAAGCTTTAGCCAAAACAAAAAAAATAGAGCGAGAAATAACTGACTTAGAAAACCAAATAAAAGAATACAACGAACAATTACTAGACGAGAGCAATTTCTCAGATTATGAAAAATTAGCCGAAATTCAAAATAAAATAGAAGAATGCAATACATTAATCGAAAGCAAGATGCAAGAGTGGGAGGAATTGGGGACGGTTCTAAATTCCACTTTTTAGAAAAAAGGGACAGATTTAATTAAAAGAATATACTTAATTGGGAGGAAAATATGAATACAATTAAAAAAATCTATAAACATTTTTGTTTAGTATCAAAGCATAGGTGGTATGTGTTTAAATTATCAATAAAAGCAGGAATTCCTTTTAGAGGATTTTTGCATGATTTATCAAAATTTTCTCCAACTGAGTTTTTTGAAAGCGTAAAATATTATAATGGGCAAAAGAGCCCACTTCAGGTTTGTAGGGAGCAAAACGGATATTCAAAATCTTGGCTTCACCATAAAGGCAGAAATAAACACCATTTAGAATATTGGGAAGATATTTCTATTCTAGGAAGAAAAGGGGCTGTTATTCCATATAAATATTTAGTAGAAGCAATATGTGATAAGGTAGCCGCAGGGATGGTGTATAAAGGAAAAGCTTGGAATCAGGAAGAGCCATTAAAATATTGGGCGAATGTAGAAAGCAAATCACCAGTGGATAAACATCCAACAACAATGGCTTTTATAAATACAGTACTGAAAAAAATAGCTGATGATGGAATAAATGCAGCAATTAATAAAAAGTACTTAATGAAAACGTATAATGAAATAGTAAATAATGAAAAATAATTTAAAAAAGTGGAAAAGAGAACCGTCCCGAATTCCACTAAAAGGAGGAAGAAGAATGGAAGATATTACGAGACCAACAGTTTTGGAGATTAATTTGGAAAATTTTGAATATAATATTTCAAAGATTAAAGAGAAAATTGGCAATGATGTAACTGTGATGCCTGTTATTAAGGCTAATGGGTATGGAACATATATTAATAAAAGACTTGATGTTTTAAATATGTTTGAAATAGTTGCAGTTGCAACTGTTGATGAAGGTGTGCATATTAGAAATCTTGGATTTGATAAAGAAATTTTTGTGTTAAATCAACCTTTTGAAACTGAAATTGATAAGATTATTAAATATAATATTACAGTGGGAATAAGTTCATATAGTTTTGCTGAAAAATTAGGTGAAACTAATAAAGATGTAAATATACATATTGAAATTGGTACTGGCATGGGAAGAACAGGAGTACATCCATATAAAGTAGAGCAATTTTTAAAATCGTTAAAACAGAATGTTCATGTTGAGGGAATCTACACACATCTATCATCTGCTGATATAGATGATGATTATACAAAAGCTCAATTAAAGTCATTCAATTTGGCAGTTGATAATGCTAAATCAATTTTAGGAGATATAAAATATATTCATGCGGCAGCATCTAATGCAATTTTAAATTATCCAGAGTCTCATTTTAATTTGGTAAGACCTGGAATAATTATTTATGGATATCCAGCTTCAGATGATACATTAACTAAAATTGATTTGAAACCGATAGCAACTTTAAAATCAAAAATTTCATTTTTGAAAACTGTAGATACTGGTACAAGTATAGGATATAGTAGAAGCTATATTACAAAAAAAGAAACAAAAGTTGCTACAGTTCCAATTGGTTATGCCGATGGAATGAGAAGAACGTTTTCTAATGGTTGGGAGGTTCTTATAAATGGTAAAAAAGTACCGATTATTGGAAAAGTTTGTATGGATAGTTTTATGGTTGATGTTACAGGTCTAAATGATGTTGAATTGGGTGATGAAGTAATAATTTGGGATAATAAAAATATTACATTGGAGCAGTTAGCAGATAAATGTAATACAATTAACTATGAAATTTTATGTACAATAGGTGATAGAGTTCCAAGAAAGTTTATAAAATAAAAGAAAAAAATTGTAAAAAAGTAAACCACGAAAACCCAATAGAAATGGGATTTGTTAACTGCAGTTGACAAATTTCCAACTGTAGTTGGTGGTGTGCAACTGATAAAAATGGTAAAATTTAACACGAAAGAGAGGTAAAAAAATGGACTTAGGAAAAAAGCTATTTGAATTAAGAAAAAAGAAAAATTTGTCACAAGAAGATGTTGCAAATAATTTAAATGTAACAAGGCAAACAGTATCAAAATGGGAAACTAATCAAAGTACACCTGATTTTGATAAAATAGTACCTATATGTGAATTATTTGAAATTTCGACAGAAGAGCTTTTAAAAGAAGAAATAAAAAAAGAAGATGTCGAAGAAAATGAAGATGTAAAAAATGAAGAAAAATTAAAAAAACATTTATTTATTAGAGGGAAAGAAGATAAGATTAATTATGAAAATATGAATAAAAATCAAATTAATCAAAAATCTGCAGAAGTAGTTAGTAGCTCAATCTTATTGTTTTTCATAGCAATTATTTGGATTATACTTGGAGAGGAATTGCTAAATTTAAATGATGGAATAACAGTAGGAGTATTTCTACTATTAATAGGTTTGGGAGTTGCAAGAATAATAAAACATTATATGTCAATTCCAAAAATTGAAATGACAGAAAAAGAGCAAAAAGAAAAGAAACTTGTTAAGAAAATCGAGGATATAATAGGCATTATAGCTCTTGTACTATATTTTATTATAAGTTTTGCTACAATGGCTTGGTATATAACTTGGGTAATATTTATAATAAGTTGGTTAGTTAGTGAAATAGTTAAATTAATATTTATGTTAAAAGGGGAGGATACAGATGAATAGAAAAAAAATAGTATTTTTAATAGTTCTTTTATCTATTGCTGCTATACTTTTGATAAGTTTTATGATTATGGTGATATGTGGAAATTTAAAAAATTTTAATTTCAGTTTTAATTTTGGAAAAAATAAAAGCGAAACAATAGCTTTTGAAGGAAGTTATGAATTAGAAGATATAGATAATATATATATCAAATCAGATGCAGGAGATATTAAAGTAGAAAGAAGTACAAGCGGAAAAGTAGAAGTAGTAATTTATGCAGAAAAAGATGCAAAAGTAGAGTCAAACTTAGATAACAGAAAATTAGAAATTAATAGTAACGCGAACAATAAAAAAGGATTTTTTAAATGGGGAAATAATGCAAATGAAGTTGTAGTATTTGTTCCAGAAAATTATGATAAGGAAATAAATATCTCTAATGATTATGGCGAATGTACAATAGGTGATTTTGAAAATTCAAATATAAAACTAAAAGCAAATTGCGGAGATATTAAAATTGGAGAAATAAAAGGCATAGATGCAACATGCAACTATGGTAATATAAAAATTGGAACAGTTTATAATAAATGCGATATAAAAGCAGATTATGGAAATATTGTAATAAATAATGTTCAAATTAAAGAAAATTCATCTATAAAAGCAAATTGCGGAAACATAGATATAAAAGAAGTTAATGACATTTGTATTGATTCACAAGCAAATTTAGGTTCATCAAAAATTCATAAAAACAATGAATCTTCAGATATTATATTAAGTGTTACAGCAAATTGTGGAAACATAGATATTGCAAAATAATCATAAAATTATTTGACAAAAAAATTAAATTTATATAAAATATTCTGTGCAAAAAAAAGGCAATATGCCTAAAAAAATATAGGAGGAAAAATGCTTAAATTAAAAAATATTAAAAAAAGTTTTAAAACAGGTGACTTTGTTCAACATGCTCTAAAAGGTGTTAGCCTAGAATTTAGAGAAAATGAATTCGTTGCAATATTAGGAACTAGTGGAAGTGGAAAGACAACATTATTAAATATTATTGGAGGATTAGATAGATATGATTCTGGTGATTTAATAATAGATGGTAAATCAACTAAAGATTTTAAAGATAAAGATTGGGATGCATATAGAAATAATTCTGTAGGTTTTATTTTTCAAAGCTATAACTTAATCAGTCATATATCAGTTTTGGCAAATGTAGAGATGAGTATGACATTAAGTGGTGTATCTTCAAAAGAAAAAAGAAAAAGAGCTTTAGAAGTATTAGAAAGAGTTGGATTAAAAGACCATGCAAATAAAAAGCCAAATCAATTATCAGGTGGTCAAATGCAAAGAGTTGCTATAGCAAGAGCTCTTGTTAATAATCCAGAGATAATTTTAGCAGATGAGCCAACAGGTGCATTAGATTCTGCAACATCAGTTCAAATAATGGAATTGATTAAAGAAATTGCTAAAGAAAAATTAGTAATAATGGTAACACATAATCCAGAGCTAGCAAAAGATTATGCTACTAGAATCGTAAATGTAAAAGATGGAGAAGTTTTAAGTGATTCAAATCCAGTAAGTAAAAAGGAATCAAAATCAAAAGAGTACAAATTAAAGAAAACTTCAATGGGATTTTTTACAGCACTAAAATTATCTTTTACAAATATTTGGACTAAAAAAGGAAGAACGATATTAACTGCATTTGCATCAAGCATAGGAATTATAGGAATAGCAGTAATACTAGCGTTATCATCAGGATTTCAAGTAAAAATCGATGAATATATGAAAGATGCTATGGATAAATTCCCAATTATTGTTAATGCATCAGTTTCCCAAATGGATGAAGAAACTATAAAAGAGCAATCTGAAGAGATTTCTGGCATAATAAAAGGAACTGCAGAATATGCAAATACTGATGAAGTAAAGTTATATGATTCTACATATAGCTCTACAATTCATTATAATGTTATATCAGATGAATATAGACAATATATTGAAAATCTAGATAAAGATACATGTAGTAGTATAGGATATATACATGTAGCAACAATGAATGCTTTAAGAAAAATTGATGGAAAAGTTACTCCAGTTAAATTTTCAGCAGGAATTAATCAAGAAGCTCAAAGTACAGCTAGTGGTATGACAAATATGTCTGTAACAACTTATCCAACAATGCTTGATGAAAATAGAAGTTATCTAAAAGAATATTATGATGTATTAGAAGGTGAATATCCAAAAGAGCCAACAGACTTAGTTTTAGTTGTTGATACCAAAAATAGAGTAGATATTAATACAATGAAAAGTCTTGGATTTGATACAGAAAATATAGAAAGTATTAAGTTTAAAGATGTTATAGGAACTGAAATAAAATTAGTCGCAAACAATGATTATTATTCAAAAACATCATATGGAATTTATGCACCAAACAATGATTATGAAAAAATGTATAATTCAGAGAATAATAAGACATTAAAAATAGTTGGAGTTGTTAGATCAAAGCCAAGCGTAAAAATTTCTTTATTAGCAGCAGGAATTGCATATAGCAATGAGTTAGCAGATATGATTGTAGATATGAATATAGATTCAGATATTGTTAAAGCACAAAAAGAAGCTGATTATAATATCTTTACAAGGGAAACTTTTAAAGAAGATTACGATAAAACTCAAATGTTGTGGGTACTTGGAGGAACAAAAGTTCCAGCTTGTGCGATAATTTATCCAACTACATTTGAGAAAAAAGAAGATTTAATAAAATATTTAGATAAATACAATGAAGGAAAATCAGAAGAAGATAAAATAATTTATACAGATTTATCAGAAACTATAACAGGAATGACATCTGGAATTATGGATGCAATAACAATAGTATTAATTGCGTTCTCAGCAATATCATTAGTAGTATCAACAATAATGATAGCTATAATAACATATATTTCTGTACTAGAGCGCACAAAGGAAATTGGAATTTTACGTGCAATTGGAGCTAGAAAGAAAGATATAACAAGAGTATTTAATGCAGAAACATTTATAATAGGTTTATGTTCAGGAGCATTAGGTATACTAATAGCAAACTTATTATTGATACCTGCAAATAATATATTAAAGAATTTAACAGATTTAGAAAATATAGCAGTATTAAAACCAACACACGCAATATTATTAGTAACAATAAGTATTGTATTAACATTAATAGGTGGCTGGATACCAGCAAAAATGGCTGCTAAAAAAGATCCAGTAAATGCATTAAGAACAGAGTAAAAAGTAAAATATAAATTGACAACAAATAAACAGTATGATAAATTTTTATTGGAAAATAAATATTTTCACATTTTTTTAAGGAGATAATTTATATGAATTATGAAATATTAGGGAAAACAGTTCCTGCAGTAGAAGTAACATTAAATAGAGGGGAATCAATGTATTCTCAAAAAGGTGGAATGAGCTGGCAAACAGAAGGTATAACAATGCAAACAAACGCTAGAGGAGGCGTAATGAAAAGTTTAGGCAGAATGTTTTCAGGAGAGTCTATATTTATGAATACATATACTTCTCAAGTTGATGGAGCAAAAATAGCATTTGCTACAACAGTTCCAGGAGATATTATAGCATTAGATATGGTTAACTATCCACAAGGTTTTATGTTGCAAAAAGGTGCTTTTTTATGTGCAGAGCCTAGTGTTGAAACTAGTGTGGCTTTTACAAAAAGATTTTCAACAGGACTTTTTGGAGGCGAAGGTTTTATTTTACAAAAAGCAATAGGAACAGGTAAGATATTCTTAGAAGTTGATGGAGATCCTATAGAAAGAACATTAGCTCCTGGAGAAGTATTAAAAGTAGATACTGGTAATGTTGTTGGATTCGAGTCATCAGTAGGTTATGAATTAGAAACTATAAAAGGATTAGGAAATATATTTTTAGGCGGAGAAGGTCTATTTTTAACTAAATTAATTGGACCTGGAAAAGTAATAATTCAATCTCAAAATTTTGGAGATTTTGCAGGAAGAATATTAGGAATAATGCCAAAAAAAAGATAGTTAATGAATTAACCAAATATTAAATATAAAAGACAGATTTTTTATGAAATATTTCATATTAAAATCTGTTTTTTTGTATGTGTGAAATTTATGTGAAAAAATTGTAAGGCTATTGACATTATCATATAATCGTAATAATATATTATGCATGGCAAAATTTTGGAAGAGGGGTTTTTATGGAAAACTATAAAGTTTTATTCAAAATTAAAACATTAGAAAAAATGTTGGCTAGAAAATTTTTTTCTGAGAAAAGTATAAATTTTGAAAATGAAAAAAATATGCCAACGCCAACACAAATGCATATAATTGAATATATGTTAACACATGAAAATGAAAAAATTTACCAAAAAGATTTAGAAAAAGTTCTAAACCTGCGAAGAGCAACTGTTTCAGGAGTATTACAAACAATGGAAAAAAATAATTTGATAACAAGAATTACAAATTGCGAGGATAGCAGATCAAAAGAAATAATAATAAAAAATAATGCTAAAGAAATGTTTTTAAAAGGACATAAAAAAATTGATGAATTAGAGCAAATTGTAATTTCAGGAATTTCAGAAGAAGAGCTAAAGGTTTTTTCCGATGTAATAGAAAAAATGAAGCAAAATATAAGTAAAATTGAAAATAATTATAAAAGAGAGGAATGTTAATATGCTTAAACTTATTAAAAATCTAACAAAAAAAGATTGGTTATTATCAATAATTTCTTTTGGCTTAATTGTGGCTCAAGTTTGGCTTGAATTAAAAATGCCAGATTATATGTCACAAATTACAGTATTAGTAAAAACAGAGGGAAGCAAAATGCAAGATATATTAATTAATGGTGCATATATGCTTGCATGTGCATTAGGGAGTCTAGCGTCTGCGATTATTGTAGGATATCTAGTTTCAACAATTGCAGCTAATTTTTCTAAAAATATAAGAAAAAAATTATTTGATAAAGTAGAAAACCTAGCAATGCATGAGGTTAAATCTTTTTCAACAAGTAGTTTAATAACAAGAACTACAAATGATATTACTCAAGTTCAAATGCTTGTAGCAATGGGATTACAGCTTGCAATTAAAGCCCCAATTACAGCAGTATGGGCTATTACAAAGATATTAAATAAAAGCTGGGAATGGAGTGCTGCAACAGGAGTGGCAATATTAATTTTATTATCAGTAGTTGCTATTCTTATGGTTATTGTTATACCAAAATTTAAAATAGTCCAAAAATTGACAGATAAAATTAATGGTGTAACACGTGAAAATTTAACGGGAATTCGAGTAGTAAGAGCTTTTAATGCCGAAAAATTCCAAGAGAATAAATTTGAAGAAGTTAATGAAAAATTAACAAATCAGCAGTTATTTAACCAAAAAGCTTTTTCTGTTATGCAACCAATTATGTATTTGGTAATGCATACATTAACACTAGCAATTTATTTTATAGGAGCTAATTTAATAAAAGAATCAGTTCTTGTTGGAAAATTAGGAATATATGGAAACATGATTGTATTTAGCTCATATGCAATTCAGGTAATAATGTCATTTTTAATGTTAGCCTTAATTTTTATGATGCTACCAAGAGCACAAGTTTCAGCAAAACGTATTAATGAAGTTATGGATACAGATATTACTATAAAAGATGGTAAAATAAATAAAGATGTAACAGATGAAAAAGGAACTGTTGAATTTAAAAATGTGTATTTCAAATATCCAGATGCAGATGAATATTTATTGCAAAATATTTCATTTAAAGCTAATAAAGGAGAAACAATAGCATTTATAGGATCTACAGGAAGTGGAAAATCTACATTAATTAATTTAATACCAAGATTTTATGACGTAACTGAAGGTGAAATCTTAGTAGATGGAGTTAATGTAAGAGAATACGCACAAGAATTTTTGCATAATAAAATAGGATATGTTCCTCAAAAAGCTGTTATGTTTGATGGTACAGTTTTTTCAAATGTAGCATATGGTGAAAATGGTAAAGGCGAAATCACAATGGAAAAAGTAAAAGAGGCAATTAAAATTGCACAAGGTACAGATTTCGTAGAGAAAATGGATAATGACTATAATGCACATATGTCACAAGGAGGTACTAATGTTTCAGGAGGACAAAAACAAAGATTAGCAATAGCAAGAGCAATTGCTAGAAATCCTGAAATATATATTTTTGATGATAGTTTTTCTGCATTAGATTACAAAACAGATTCTATATTAAGAAAAGAGCTAAAAAAATATACAAAGGATGCTACAAGTTTAATTGTTGCACAAAGAATTGGCACAATAATGAATGCAGACAAAATTATTGTTTTAGATGAAGGTGTTGCTGTTGGAATTGGAACACATAAAGAGCTATTAAAAAATTGTGAAGTTTATAAGCAAATAGCATTATCACAACTATCAAAGGAGGAATTAGAAAATGGATAATCAAAAACAACAATATACTGCTCCTAAATCTGGTTCTGGAATGATGGGAGGACGTGGTAGAGGCGGTAAAGGGCCAGCTGAAAAACCAAAAGATTTTAAAATAGCAATAAAAAGATTAGTTAAAGAGCTAGGTGCTTTTAAAATAACAATATGTATAGCATTAATATTAGCTTTATTCAGTGCTGTTTTATCAATAATTGCGCCAGATAGATTAGCAGATTTAGCAGATGAAATTTCTGTAGGATTAGTAATAAATCAAGATAATGTAGAAAAATTAACTAATAATGTTAAATCAAATTTAGAAACTAAAGAATTTAAGGAATTCGAGATAGATGGTCAAACAATTACAGTAGAAGATCAGTATCAAATAATTTCTGTTTTTAAAGAAATAGGAGAAATAGACCAATCAAAAGCAACAGAGCTTTATAAAAGAATTCAAGATTTGCCTGAATCTGTACAAAAAGTAATAGAGCCAGTGATGAATATGAATAAAATAAAGATAATGGCAATTGTTTTAGTTTGTATGTATATAGTAAGTGCCATATTCTCATTTATTCAAGCTATTGCTATGACAAATGTTTCAAATAAATTTGCTAAAGTCTTGAGAAGTAAAATTTCAATTAAAATTAATAAATTACCATTAAAATATTTTGATAGACATCAAATAGGAGATATTTTATCAAGAGTTACAAATGATGTAGACACAATAGCACAATCAATGAATCAATCTTTGGGTACTTTAGTTACATCAATTACATTATTCTTGGGTTCAATAATAATGATGTTTATAACTAATTGGATAATGGCTATAACTGCTATTTTAGCAAGTTTAATAGGATTTTTGGGAATGTCAAAGATATTAAAAAATTCACAAAAATATTTTGTGGCAAGGCAAGTAGAGCTTGGAAAATTAAATGGGCACATTGAAGAAGTTTATTCAGGTTTAAATGTAGTAAAAGTATATAATGGAAAGAAAAAAGCAGATAAAAAGTTTGATGAATTAAATCAAAAGGTTTGTGAATCGAATAAAAAAAGTCAGTTCTTATCAGGATTAATGCAACCTTTAATGGGCTTTATAGGAAATTTTGGTTATGTAGCAGTATGTATAGTAGGTGCATTATTAACTATGAATGGTAAGATATCATTTGGAGTTATAGTTGCATTTATAACATATGTAAGATTATTTACAAATCCATTATCTCAAATAGCACAAGCATTAACTGCTCTTCAAACAACAGCAGCAGCAAGTGAAAGAGTTTTTGAATTTGTAGATGAAGAAGAAATGGATGACCAAAACGAAATAACAGAGCACCTAGAAAAAGCAAAAGTAAAAGGTAAAATAGAATTTGAAGATGTTGTTTTCCAATATGATAATAATGATAAGCCAACAATTAAACATTTTTCAGCTATTGCAAAACCAGGTCAAAAAGTTGCTATTGTTGGTCCAACAGGTGCAGGAAAAACAACTATGGTAAATCTTCTTATGAAATTTTATAATATAAATTCAGGAGATATTAAAATTGATGGTGTATCAACAAGAAATCTTACGAGAGAAAATATTCATGATTTATTTACAATGGTATTACAAGATACATGGTTATTTGAAGGAACAATAAAAGAAAATATAGTTTACAATTTAGAAAATGTTTCAGATGAGAGAATTAAAGAAGTTTGTAAAGAAGTAGGATTACATCACTTTATAAAAACATTACCAAATGGATATGATACAGTTTTATCAGAGAATGATGGGATTTCAGCAGGACAAAGGCAATTATTAACAATAGCAAGATGTATGATTGAGGATTCACCATTTTTAATACTAGATGAGGCTACATCAAATGTAGATACAAGAACAGAAGAGCTAGTACAAAGTGCTATGGATAAATTAACAAAAGGAAAGACATCTTTTATAATTGCACATAGACTATCTACAATAAAAAATGCAGATTTAATATTAGTTATGAAAGAAGGAAATATAATAGAGCAAGGAAACCATGAGCAATTATTAGCTTTAAATGGGTCTTATGCAGAATTATACAATTCACAATTTGAGTTATAATTAATAAAAAAATATTAGAAAAAATGTTCCTAATAGCTTGCATTTTATCTAGTATTTTTTTATAATAATCTATGGAAAATTTTTAAAGTAAAGGAGAGCAAAAATGAAGTTTATGAAAAAGATAAATTTAGGTTTAATTTTAGCAATTATAACTATAATTGCAATTACAATTTATTCTATATGTATTTATTCACAAAGATCTTCTGAAAAGGAAGAAATAAAAAAAGTTTGTGAAGATTATATATCATTAGTTAATAAGTATTCAGTATTACCTGAAAGATATCAAACTATAGGAGAATCAAAAAAAGATATTGATTTAACTCAATATTATGAGGAAATGAAAAATGAAGTTTCAAAATATGCTAAAAATGGTACAACAGCAGAGCTAGAATTTGCTCAATTAAAAAATAATTTAGAGGAAGAGCAATTAAACACATCAAAAGTTAAAATACAAGTCGATAGAGAAATTAGCAAAATAAGTTCATATGATTTTGATGGAAATCAAGTTGTAGTTACATTTAATCAAAAAGTAACAGTAAAACAAAAATATATGCAACCAGATATTTCAGCAGAAAATATTAGTGAAAAGATAAACGAAAATGTATATGAATCAAAAGGCAATATGATAACATTAGAAAAAGTAGATGGATCATGGAAGGTAGTTTCATCATCATTATCATACGCTGAAATTAGTAATTATGCTAACATGATGTAGGAGGTGTTTTTGTGTCAGATAATATATTAGAAATACAAAATGTAAGTAAGTTTTTTGGAAAAACAAAAGTTGTTGATAATATAAGCTTTGAAGTAAAAGCTGGTGAAATTTTGGGATTTTTAGGTCCAAATGGAGCAGGAAAAACAACAACTATTAAAATGATTTTAGGATTACTTTCAATTGATGAAGGTATTATAAAAGTTAATGGATTTGATGTAAAAAAAGATTTTGAAAAAGCAATGGAATATATAGGTGGTATAGTTGAAAATCCTGATCTATATGGATATATGTCAGCTGCAGATAATTTAAAATTATTTGCTAAAATAAGAAATATAGATTATAGCGAAGTATATAATTCATTAAAAATGTGTGGACTTGCGAAAAGTGTAGATCAAAAAGTTTCAAAATATTCATTAGGAATGAAACAAAGAGCAGGTCTAGCACTCTCACTGTTACATAAACCAAAGCTTTTAATATTAGATGAACCTACAAATGGACTTGATCCTGTAGGAATAAAAGAATTAAGAGATATTTTGAAAAAATTAGCTACTGAAAATAATACAGCAGTTTTAGTTTCTTCACATATATTAAGTGAAATGGAATTAATGTGTGATAGAGTAGCTGTAATTAATAATGGAAAAATCGTAAAGGTACAGTCTTTGAATAAAGATGAAGCTATTTCAAAAGATGAAGTTAGCAAATTTGAAATTAAAGTAAAACAAGTTGAAGAGGCTAAAAAAATATTTGAAGAAAATCTAAAAATTAAAGCAGAAGAGCAAGATGGAAAAATATATATAAATGTAAAAAGAAATGAAATTTCAAAGATTTTAAAAACTTTAGTGTTGAATAATATAGATGTAGAATCTTCTTCAGAATGTGAAAAAACACTAGAAAATCTATTTTTTGATGTTACAAAGAAGGAGGAAAATAAGGATGAGTAAATTTTTAAAATTATGTTCTTGTGAATTTATTAAAATAATAAAGAAAAAATCAACAAAAATAATGTTAATTTTGTTAGTAGCATCGCTTTTCCTTTCTGCAGGAATAACAGTACTTACTAAAAATATGAGTAATAGGTTAGATGATTTGGTTTCAAATGAAGAATACAGAAGTCAATTAATGTCTGAAATTGAAGAATGCAAAGCTGAAATTAATAGTAATGGAGACAATCTAGATGAGATATCAAAAAATGGTTTTTTATCAAGAATAGATACATTACAATTAGCCATAGATAATAACATAAATATATATAAAGACAGTTGGAAATCAGAGCTTTTATTAAATGAGCTTGAGCCATTATATTTAGATTTATATAATAGCAAAAGTTATAGAGATGAGGAATCTGAAACAAAAATTCAAGAAAATTTAAATAAATATTTAGAGTGTTTAAAAAATGATGATTTTGAAGGATATGTTAATACTGAAAGAGATAATAATAAAGTAAAGTTTGATAATAAAGAAATAAGTGAAAATGAATATAATGATATGATTTATATTTTAGACTTGAAGCAAAAATATAAAATTGGAAAAGAGTATAATAAAAATGATTCTTGGAAAATGGATATTTTAGAAGAATTGGAATTATTAAAGAATAATGAAAGAACAGGTATAGACATATATACTCAAAAAGCATTAACTGAAAAAACATTAGAAGATTGCAGAAACAATATTAAAATAGATGAATATAGATTAGAGCATAATATGCCTCCATACATGTCTAGTGCAGATGGTGGAAGTATGGGATCATCAAGAAAAATATATGATTATATGGTTGGTAGTTTTTCAATTCTTGTTCTTGCAGTTATGATGATTATAATAGCAGGAGGAAGTATTTCTAACGAGATATCTAGAGGAACAATTAAATTTTGGTCATTTACTCCAAATAAAAGATGGAAAATATTATTATCAAAATTAGTAGTAAATACATTAATTTTAGTTGGAACAACAATATTAATATCATTGTTAGGTTCACTTGTTGGAAGAATTTTCTTTGGTAAAGGTGAGGCATATCTATATGTATCAAACGGAAGTGTTCATACAATTAATAACGTAGTATTTAATATATTATATGAGCTAGCCGCATCAATTGATATATTTATGTTTATATTATTAGCTATGATGTTATCAACAGTAACTAGAAATACAGCTACTTCTGTAGGAGTAAGCATTGCTGCATATTTAGGTGGTTCAACAATTATGCAAATTTTAAATATGTTTGTAAAAGCAGATTGGTTAAAATTTATACCATTTAATAATTTAGGAATAGCGGATAGATTATTTACTACTGATATGTCATATAGTGCATCAGCATTAGTTACAAGTATTACAGGTAATATTCCAGTAAGTTTTTCTTTAGCAGTATTAGGTGTAACTGCCATAATAATGATATCAACTATGTTTGATAGTTTCAGAAAAAAAGATATAGTATAGTAAAAATAGAAATGCATTTATTGCATTTCTTTATTTTTAGTACGATTAAATACTAGACTTTAACAAAGTAGCAAGAGGAGATTCATATGCAAGATAAATTACAAAAATTATTTAATGACTGTAAAGACGAATTGTATGGAATAGGTATTGATTTAAACAATAAACAAGAAGTTGGTGAAATTTCTATTAGTATAGGAAAAAGGCAATGTAAGCGATACGGATGTTGTAAACAAGAAAAACCAGTAAAATCTACTAAATATGTAGAGCAAATAGGGAAAAAACGATATATAAAATATTCAAAATTCGAAAAACATAGTATAGAAATAAGTAAATGGGTAATGGAACTAAATGATGATATAATAAAAAATACTATATTACATGAAATTATTCATTGTTTGCCAAATTGCAGTAATCATGGTGAAGAGTTTAAAAAATATGCACATTATATTAATAGGAAATTAGGATATAATATTTCAAGATTAGGAGATAAAAATAAAGATTTAGAGCAAAGTAATATTAAAGTTGAAGATGAAAAGTATAATTATAAAATTGAATGTTTGAAATGTGGATATTTTTTCTATAGAAAAAAGCTTAATGTAAATTATTCTGCAAAATATAGATGCGGAAAATGTATGGGAAAATTTCAAGTTGAAAAAGGAGTATTTTTTCAAAATGCATAATTAATAGTAAATCTAGATTATGTTGCATAATTATGGAAAAATTGTTATAATAATGAGTATTGGAAAAATTAAATATATATATTTAAATATAATTTAATTTTTACGAAAATTTCAAGAAAATAATTATGAAGGGAAATGTGTCAGTGATGAAAAAATTTTATGCAAAGTTCCGGAAAACAGAAGATGTAAGTTTTGAAAAGCTACTAAAAATTTTGTTAAATTCAAAAGAAATTGTAAATGAAGCTTTTGAAGTTGATTCAGATGAGCTACAAATTTTTTTCGAATTTGATGAAAAGAATATTCCTCTAAAGTTTATTCAATTAGTATATGAAAAATTTATGCCTTGTAGAATTATTTATGGTTCAACTTTTTCATTGGAAGAGATTAAAAGCGGTAAAGATCTTTTTGATTTTTGTGAAAAAAATTTTCAAAAAGAAGAAGATTTTTTTGATTTTGTATCTGATTTGAAAAGGTACTATAAAGAAAATTTTATAAGTTTGTTCGAAACAATTGAGCAGATAGCAGTACATTCAGGAAATTTTGATAATTTTGTAGAAAATGTTATAGACTATTTTGATTTAGGTGCTCAGGAAGCATATATAAATATAGCAATTTCTTCGTTTAAAGAATTATGTGGAAAACGTAGAAAGATTTATTGGAAGAATATAACTCAGTTAATGAGATTAAAAGGCTTACCGGAAAACCAGTACATAAATAAAAAAATAAAAAACAAAATAATCGAAAAAGATATTGAATATTCAAAAGTAACAGCTAAAAGCTTCATAGAAATGATTATGATATTTAAAGATTATGAATTTAAGTCTGAAACAAATTTTGAAGATTTAGTAACCACACATAAACATGTAGATGATGTTGTTGATTGTAATGTTAAGGATAATTCAACAAACCAAAAAGCAAATGTACCTATAATGCCCAAGATACTTGAAATGAATTGTTTAAGTAATTTATATCCAAATTATCAAAGTAAGATAAAAAAAGCGATGAAAGAAGTAAACCATGCTGAACAGGCAAGATTAATTTCAGAGATATTTGAATGTAAAGATAATAAAAAGTTTATTGAAGTATTTGAGGAAGCTTTAAATTTGGCATCAGAGGATAAATATTTTATGACTAATGTTAAAGAAAAAGAGCAAATTATAGAGGATGCCATTGCAGAATTTTTACAGTTTGCAGCAGTAACTCCATATAAAGTTGAGGCAAGAACTTTTATTAAAGAGTTTGTACAAAAATAAAAAAATCAAGACACAAAAAGTCACCAAGTTTTTTGGTGGCTTTTCATTTTTTTATATGATATAATATGAGAAAATATAATAATTAAATTTAGGAGATAAATATAAATGGAAAATAAAAAAGTGCTTCTTGGAATGAGTGGTGGAGTTGATAGTAGTGTATCTGCTATATTATTGCAAAATCAAGGATATGATGTAGTAGGAGTTACATTAAAATTATGTGCATCGGAAAATTTAAGTACTGAAGAAGATACTAGTATTGAAGCTAAAAAAATATGTGATGAATTTAAGATTCCACATTTTATATTTGATTACGAAAAAGAATTTAAAAAATATATTATAGATGATTTTATTAATTGTTATGCAAATTGTAAAACACCAAATCCATGTATAGAATGTAATAGATATATGAAGTTTGGAGTAATGTTTGAAAAAGCAAAAGAGCTAGGTTGTCAATATATAGCAACAGGGCATTATGCAAGAACAGAGTATAGCGAAAAGTATGGAAGATGGATTTTAAAAAAGTCAAAAGCTGGTAATAAAGATCAAAGTTATGTTTTATGGAATATTCCAAAAGAAACATTAGGCCATATATTATTTCCATTAGCAGATTTTGAAAGTAAAGATGAAATTAGAGCAATAGCATTAAAGAATAATTTGAAAGTTGCAAGTAAGCCAGATAGTGAAGATATTTGTTTTATACCAGATGGCAATTATAAAAAATTTTTGGAAAAAAATTCTGATATAAAACCTAAAATAGGTAATATAGTAAATTCAAAAGGAGAGCTACTTGGAAAACATACAGGGCTATATAATTATACTATAGGTCAAAGAAAGGGATTAGGAATTTCAAATAAGGTTCCTCTTTTCGTAATTGGATTTAATCCAGAAAAAAATGAAGTAATTGTTGGGGAAGAAACTGAATTATATAAGTCTGAAGTTTTTGTTGGAAATATTAATCTATTGTTATTTGATAAACTAGAAAAGCCAATAGAAGTTGATGTTAAAACACGATATTCTGCCAAATCAGCAAAGGCGATTATAGAGCAACAAAATGAATTAATTTTAATTAAATTTGAAGAGCCACAAAAAGCAGTTACACCAGGACAATCTGCAGTATTTTATATAGATGATATTGTTGTTGGAGGAGGAAAAATACTATAAACTTGACATAAAATAGAAATTATAGTATATTAATAATATTAACATTTTATAAAACTTGCGTTCCGATAGATCTAAGAGCGTAAAGTTACGAAAACAGATCATATATTATGGAGGATTTTTTATATGATTATCCGTTATAAGTATGATGAAATGATTCACAAGGCAAATGAAATCGAGAGCAACTTACCTAATTTGCTTGAAGCAGATGATTGGGAAGGAATCTTATCAATTGCAACTGTACCTGAAGAATTTTGGACAGGACATGCTGCAAATGATTATCATGACTTTCTGAGGGAAGTTGTAAAGCGTAAAGACGTAACAAAGGTTTATAATTTGCCTAAATGGATTAAAGCATGTGTTTCTCAAATGCAAGAGCGCGACAATAAGGCAGCGGCTATAATCAAGCAGAGCCTTAGTATGTTTTAATCAAAGTAAAAGAGAGCTCCATTGGGGCTCTTTTTTGCGGGATATGCTTGAAAACAATAAAGCATTATTGTATAATACTAGCATATATTTTTTTAGTAGGAGGTAGAGAATATGAAGATTTACTTATATAATACATTGACAAAGAAAAAAGAAGAATTTAAACCAATAAGTGAGGGAAAAGTCTGTATGTATTCTTGTGGTCCTACAGTTTATTCGTTTGCACATATAGGAAATTTAAGAGCATATTTATTTATGGATACTTTACGTAGAGTATTAAAATATAATGGATATAAATTAAAACATGTTATGAATATTACAGATGTCGGACATTTAGTATCAGATGCTGATGACGGAGAAGATAAGATGATGAAAGCTGCAAGACTAGAGAACAAAAATCCATTTGAAATTGCAGAATTTTATACAAATATATTTTTAAGAGATATGGGTAGACTAAATATAGATATGCCAGAAACAATAGCAAAAGCTACAGAGCATATAAAATGTATGGAAGAGTACGTTCAGCAAATTATCAAAAATGGATATACATATGAAACTGAAAATACAATATACTTTGATACATCAAAACTTGATAAATATGGTGTATTATCAAATAAGGAAGTAAAAGAAGAAGATTTAGAGGCAAGAATTGATGTAGATCCAAATAAAAAGAATCCGAATGATTTTGCAGTTTGGTTTAAGGCTCCAGAAAATCATATAATGAAGTGGGATACTTTTTGGGGAAAATGCTATCCTGGTTGGCACTTAGAATGTTCTGCAATGGGCCATAAATATTTAGGAGAAGAATTTGATATACACACAGGTGGAGTTGATCATATACCAGTTCATCATGAAAATGAAATAGCACAAGCAAAAGGTTATTGTGGTAAAAATCCTGCTCATTATTGGATGCATGTTGAATTTTTACAAGTAGATGGCAAAAAAATGTCTAAAAGTTTACAAAATTTATATACTTTAGATGATTTGCAAGAAAAAGGATATGAGCCACATGTATATAGAATGTTTAATTTTTCATCAAGTTATAGAAAACAAATTAATTTTACATTTGAAAGCTTAGAAGCTGCCAAAATAGCTCTTGGAAGATTAAGAGAAGGTTATATAAAATTAAAAGAAGGAAATGAAGATATTTCTGAAGATGAAATTAAACAATACAAAGAAAGATTTAATGAGGCAATTAATGATGATTTAAATATGCCAGTAGCATTAAGTGTTGTATGGGATGTTATAAAAAGTCCAATAAAATCAAAAAAATTAGCTGATTTAATTTTAGATTTTGATAAAGTATTAGGTTTTGATTTAGAAAAATATGTTCCAGAAAAAGTTAGTTTGCCAGAAGAAATTCAAAATCTAGTAAATCAAAGAAATGAAGCAAGAGCAAATAAAAATTGGGAAGAATCTGATAGATTAAGAGATAAATTAGTTTCAATGGGATATATTGTAAAAGATAGCAAAGAAGGTACTATTGTTGAAAAAAATTAAAAGATAGAAGAGGTTTAATGAAAGTTAAACCTTTTTTATTTTTTAATTTTAGAGAAAAGTATATTTACAATTTTTTTTGAGAAAATATAGTTATAGCAAAGTATTGCTTAATTATTTTTGAAAGGATGGATTTTATTATGGAAAAACAAAAAATTAATTGTACAGTTGAAAGCTGTAAATACAATAATTGCAATAGTCAGGAGTGTGTTTTAAAACAAATAAAAGTTACACCTATACCAAATTGTAATTCAAGTAAACCAGATGAATCTATGTGTAGTAGTTACGAATGCCATAAAAATTGTTAAATGTTTTTTATAAAATTGTTGAAAAAATTATCATGAGTGTATATAATAGTCGCAATATAAAGCAAGGCTTTATAGGTAGAAGAAAAAGGATTAAACTATAAAGGAGGAAAAATTTTTATGGGCGGTTGGAAAAATAGCGGTTGCTATATAACTATCCAATCTGTGCAAGATGATGTTACAGGCTCACGGACGCTAATAAGTATAACATTTCCTAACAAAGAAAATGTTTTATTATTAGTAGACTGTGGATTGTATCAGGGTAGTGCAGAATTAGAAGAAAGAAACGGAGAATTTGAGTTTGATTGCAAGCATTTAGATGCAGTATTTCTTACTCATCCACATGTTGATCACTGTGGACAATTACCATTGTTATATGTGTTGGGGGCTGATTGCAAAACATATATGGCACAAGACACATTAACAATAGCAGAAATATTATTAGGAAATACGACTGCTATTGTTTCCACAAGGAAAAAACCTTATTGGAAAAGCGAAGATTTGCAGAAGGCGTTAAAAGAATTTCGGGCTGTCGAATATAATTCTTGGGAAGAAGTTAAGATAAAAAACAAGAGTATTCCAGGAAAAATAGAGATGATGTTTATACGAAATGAGCATATACCAGGTTCTGCATCGATATTCTTTAAAATTTCTAATGAAGAGGACTATATGGAAGATTGTTTGATAGGATTTTCTGGAGATTATAATGAAGTAAATCATTTTTCCGGAAATCATACAACAATAGGTAATATTCCGCAAGAAATATTGGAAAAGCCGATAACATTTTTTCTAATGGAAGCTACACACGGAGTACAATCAAAGGAAGAGGTTGAGTTTGGAAAATTCAAAAACGATATTGTAAAGTATATTGCAGAAGGCAAGAAGATTTTCAGTACTGCTTTTGCATATGGAAGAATGCAAACAATATTGCTTATATTAAAACAGTTGCAAGATGATGGGTTATTGTCAGTTAACATTCCTATTTATCTTGATGGTAATTTAGGAATATCTATAACAAAAATTTTTGCCAATCTGGAAACTGCTGAGATAAAAGATTTTATGCCGAAAAATGTTACTTTTGTATTGAATGAAGAAATGAGAGCAAATATTATTACAAGTTCAAAGCAGGCAATTATTATTTCAACTTCGGGCATGGGAAATTTTGGTCCAGCAAAAGAATATATAACTGCATTTATAAGTAATCCTAATGTAGTAATCTATATTCCAGGATATGCAGCAGAAGGAACTATTTCAAGAAAGATTCTGGAAGCTAGCGAAGGAGAAGTAGTAGATATCAAGTATTGCGAGAATAGAATAAAAAGAGCAATAACAGAAACCACTTTAGAGCTATCTTCACATGGATATTTGGAAGACTATGTTAAATATATTGGACAATTTTCAAAAATAAAATTTCTAGTATTTAATCATGGTTCCAGAGAAAATAGAGAAAAGTTGCAAGAATATTTTGAAGAAAAAGTAAACAATGTTGGTATAGTAAAATATATTAAGCCAGAAGTTGTTTATGTATGTGATACAAAAGGATACAAAAAAGAATTTTCTTCAAAATCCATACCGTTACATGTTGGAAAATCAAAATAATTTTATAGTTTTACAAAAAAATGGAGGTGATAGCTGTCACCTCTATTTTTTTAGTATATACTTTTTAGAATATAGTTTTTCTTGACTTTATAAAAAAAGAGCAATACAATACAGCTAATTGGTAAATAATATTACTAAATTAATCAAAGGAGGAAATATAATATGCCATTAGTAACAACAGAGGAAATGTTTAAAAAATCAATGAAAGAGCACTTCGCAATAGGTGCGTTTAATGTAAATAATATGGAGATAATTCAAGGGATAGTAGATGCTGCAGCAAAAGAAAATTCACCAGTGATATTACAAGCATCAGCAGGAGCAATAAAATATGCAAGAATACCTTATTTAAGAAAAATGATAGAAGCAGCTTTAGAGGAGCATGATATTCCAATAGCATTACATCTAGATCATGGACCAGATTTTGAAACATGTAAGATGTGTATTGATAATGGATTTACATCAGTTATGATAGACGGATCAAAATATGATTTTGAAGAAAATGTAGCATTAACAAAAAAAGTTGTAGATTATGCACATAGTCATGGAGTAGTAGTAGAAGCAGAGCTTGGAAAATTAGCAGGAGTTGAAGATGATGTTAATGTAGCAGCAGCAGATGCAATGTATACAGATCCAGAGCAAGCAAAAGAATTCGTAGAAAGAACAGGATGTGATTCTTTAGCAATAGCAATAGGAACAAGTCATGGAGCATATAAATTTAAAGGAGAAGCAAAACTACGTTTTGACATATTAGCGAAAATAAAAGAATTAATACCAGATACACCAATAGTATTACATGGTGCATCAACAGTAATACCTGAATTAGTAGAAATGTGTAATGAATTTGGAGGAAACATACCAGGAGCAAAAGGTGTACCAGATGAAATGTTACATGAAGCAAGTATGTCAGGAGTATCAAAAATAAATGTAGATACAGATTTAAGATTAGCAATGACAGGGGCAATAAGAAAAGTATTTGCAGAAGATCCATCAGTATTTGATCCACGTAAATATCTAACTCCAGCAAGAGCACAAATAGAAGAAACAGTAGCACACAAAATAAGAGACGTATTCGGTTCTTCAAACAAAGTGGAATAGGGGACGGTTCTGTTTTCCACTTTTTGAAAAATAGGGACAGATATATGTTTAAATTATTAAAGTACAGTAAAAGAAAGGAATGAGACAATGAATAAATTAATTGCTAAAAATCCAAATGCTAAGCATAATTTTGAAATAGAAGATACAATTGAAGCAGGGATAGTTTTATCAGGAACAGAGATAAAATCAATAAGAGCTGGAAAAGTTAATATGAAAGATAGTTATGCAGGGATAAAGGATGGAGAAGTTTTTATTTATTCAATGCATATCAGTCCATATGAACAAGGTAATATATTCAATAAAGATCCTTTGCGAGATAGGAAATTACTTTTAAATAAAATTGAAATTAATAGATTATACGGCAAGATTAAGCAAAAAGGTTATTCTTTGATTCCAATAAGCTTATATTTTAAGGGTGATTTAGTAAAAGTTGAGCTAGGAATAGGAAAAGGTAAAAAATTATATGATAAGCGTGAAGATATGGCTAAAAAAGATGCAGAAAGAAGAATGTTACAAGCTAAAAATGAAAAAAATAATTATTAAATTAAAAAACGTATAGATAAGCTATACGTTTTTTGTATAAACTAGTTATTATTATTTGTTTTGGCTAAAAAATACCAGAAGAATGCAATTATACCTACGGTGATAGCTCCAACTATTACCCAAGTCCAAATTTGAGAGCGCATTGTATCATTATAAGTTGCTTGACTTTCTGAAGCTGTTCTTGTTGCATTATAGTCATCTTTTGTTGCATCTTGAATAGTATTTTTTGCGCCATTTCCTAAATCTTGAACAGTGTTTTTGGCATCAGATCCAAGTTTACCTGCTGCATCTCCTAATGAATTAGTAGCGTTTTTTGTCTGATTAGCAGCATCTTTAGCAACATTTTCGATAGAATTTTCAGCACCTTGTATAGCATTTTTTGAACTATGGCTTAAATCATTTAGCTCTTTATTATTTGTAGCAGCAAATGAGCATACAGTTGTTAACAATAATGTAATAATAATAAATGCTATTGAAAAATATATTTTCTTCATAAAATCCTCCTTGTAGTTATTAAGCGATTTTTAAGCTTGATAATAGTATTTTACTAAATTGAGAAATTTATGCATAAAAAAAATATAGTAAAAACTATATTTTTTAAATTTATCTTTTTAATCTTGTAAATATTGCTATTGCTAATAAAATTAGTACAACTCCAACAGCGATTAATATAATATTAATTATATTAGTAACTGAAAGCAGTTCATTTGCTGAAGATGTTGTAGTGCTAACAGTTGTTGTAATTTGACCAGTTGATTGAGTTGAATTTACTGAATTTGTATCTGCATAAACTAAATTGCAAGTTGAAAATAATGCAATTATAAAAATAATAATTGTTAAAATTATTTTTGTAACTTTTTTCATAAGTATACCTCCAAATATTTCCAATATGATATTATAATAACATAAATTATATAAAAAAGTCTATAAAAAAAACAAAAATAATTAATAATATAAATATTGACAAAAATTTCTGATTATGATAATATACGAACAAAAGTTCAAAGGAGAGAATTATGAATAGAATTATATTAGCAAGCAATAACAAAAATAAATTAAGAGAGATGAAAGAAAAATTAGGTGAATATGGAATAGAAGTAATTTCTCAAGCAGAAGCGGGAATAAATATAGAAGTAGAAGAAACAGGAACAACATTTAAAGAAAATGCAATATTAAAAGCAACAGAAATATATAATAGATTAAAAATGCCAGTAATAGCTGATGATAGTGGGTTAGAGGTAGATGCATTAGATGGAAGACCTGGAGTATATTCAGCAAGATTTTGTGGACCAAATGCAACATCAGAAGACAAGTATAATAAAATTTTAGATCTAATGAAAAATATTCAAGAAGAAAAAAGAACTGCAAGATTTAAATGTGCAATTTGTTATATAGATGAAAATGGAGATACACATATTTTTGAAAAAGCATGTGAAGGGAAAATAGCAAAAGAGCCACATGGAACTGATGGTTTTGGATATGATCCAATATTTTTGGTTGGGAATAAAACTTTTGCTGAAATGTCAGGAGAAGAAAAAAATAAGATAAGTCATAGAGGTTTAGCTGTAAATGCATTAATGGAATATATAAGCAAAAAGCAATAATATAGAGAGGAATTATACAAATGATATATGAATTTGAAGTACCAGGTAAAATAGTCGGAAAAGGAAGACCAAGATTAAATGGATATACAGGGGCAGTATATACACCAACAAGAACGAAAGATTATGAAGATTTAATAAAGCAATATTTTTTATTAAAGTATCCGAGATTTAGCTCTTTTGAAGGAAGAGCTAAAGTAGAAATTACAGCCTATTTTGAAATACCAAAATCTACTAAAAAAGCAGATAAAGAGCTTATGCTAGACAATATGATTAATCCAACTAAAAAACCAGATATAGATAACATTGTAAAAGTAATATTAGATGCTATGAATGGTATAGCATTTAAGGATGATACACAAATCACAAAATTATATGTAGAGAAACTTTATGGAGAAGAAGAAAAAATAAACGTAAAAATAAGTGAATATTAAAATGAACTAAAACGAAAAAAATAGACTAAAGTATTGCATTAAATACCATACATATTAGTCTATTTTTTTTATATACTGATTAATTTTAGTATACCAATTATAGTTATAGTTATTCCAGATAACAATGACCATACTATATCTGGAAAAAATTCAAGTTTACTAATCTTTTTTCCTAAAAAATTGCCAAATAACAAAAGTACTAAGTGAAATCCACTAATAAAAATTGGAAAATAATTATTACTTATGCCTGCAATAATTCCACCTATTATAACACCAAAACTATCAATAGAAAGTGCTAATCCCAAAAGAATAGCATCTTTATTATTAACATTTCCAGGAACCTTTTCTTTCTTTTTTTGCCTAAAAGCTTGAATTATAATGAAAATCCCAATACATACAATAAAAAAGCTACCAATAAAATTAGCTACAGATTCCTGTAAATAATTTTTTATAATATTACCTGCAATCAAAGAGAGTGTTGCAGTTGATGAAAAGATTAAAACTAAAATAATATAAGCTGATTTCGATATTTTTGTATTTTTTAATCCATAAGTAATGCCAAGTCCTAAAGCATCTATGCTAGACGATAGAGCTAATAATATTGTACTAAAAAACATATTCAACACCTCATGATATAATATGCAATATGTCAAAAAACGACAAAAGAATTTCTATTTTTATTATAATTGTCGTTTTGGGGAATTTAAAAAATATCATAAAATTAGTTATTGGTAATATAATTTATATAATGGGATAGAAAAATTTTAGGAGGAGAGTAATTGAAAAAATTAACAATTATTATAATTTCTATTTGTACAGTCATGGGAATATATACATTTGCAAAAAGTAACAGATATTACATAAAAAATGATTATTATATAGATGGACAAGCTATAATAGATGATTATTCAAAAATACATGAATGTTTTAAAATCAAATTTATTAAGCGAAACAATATACCTAAGAATATTTTTGAGAAAGTAGTTATATGGCAAATATTATTTTTTATTATGTGCTTAAAATTAAAAAATATAAAGTCACTGTTAATGGAATCCTAAAATATAACAGAAATATTCCAAATATTGCAAAAAAGTACGTATAATGATAAAATAATTCCAGAAAAAAATATAGAAGGTGTATATTATTGAGAAAAGAAAATAAAAATCGAAATACTAAAACAGATAATAAAAAAACAATTATTTATAAAAGTAGACATGATGACAATAAAAATAATCCAGATACAAAGCGTAAAAATAAAAAAAGAAATACAGAAGAGAAGTCAAAGAAAAAAATGTCGCCAGCAAGAAAACGTTTTATAAAAAAATGTAATACAATATTTGTTATTCTATATGCAATATTTAGTATATATGTGATATTTGATTATTTAAAATGGCATAGTATGATAGAGCCAATGATGAAAAACCAAAGCTCTATAATAGTTGACCAAAATGGTAATACTGTAGAAATATTAGGAAAAAATCGAAATCATTCTAATATTTCTATAAATGAAATACCAGAAAATTTAAAAAATGCATATATAGATATAGAAGATGAAAGATTCTATTCACATAGAGGAGTTGATGTAAAAAGAACTGGAGCAGCAATAGTTTCATATATAGTACATTTTGGGAAGTCATCATTTGGTGGCAGTACAATTACGCAACAATTGGTTAAAAATTTAACAGGCAATGATGATAATTCTATAACAAGAAAGATGCTAGAGTGGGTAAGAGCAGGCGAATTAGAATCATTTGCTTCAAAAGACGAGATATTGGAATCATATTTTAATATTATATATGTTGCTCCAAATACATATGGAGTTGAAGCAGGAGCTAAATATTATTTTGATAAAAGTGTTTCTGAATTAGATTTGGCAGAATGTGCATTTTTAGCAGGACTTAATAATTCTCCAAATTCATATAATCCATTTAATGGAAAGGACAATGCTGATAAAATAAAGAAAAGAGCAAATACAGTTTTAGGTAAAATGTTATCAATGAAGCATATTTCACAAGAAGATTACAATAAAGCTATTGATGAAGTTAATCAAGGATTGAATTTTAAGAATGGAAGTAATGATGCAGATGATGGAATTTATTCATACCATACAGATGCAATGATTTCAGAAGTAATATCAGAAATTTCAGAGAAGAAACATATAGATACTAGGTTTGCAACAAATTATATTAATATGTCAGGATTAAAGATTTATAGCACAGTAGATGCAAATGTTCAAGATAAGCTAGAAAAAGAATATAATAACAATAAATATGTAATAACTTCATCTTCAACAGGAAATAAAGCTCAGTCTGCTATGGTAATAATAAATCATGAAAATGGACAAGTGGTTGGTTGTGTAGGTGGTTTAGGTGAAAAAACAATATCAAGAGGGTTTAACAGAGCTACACAGGCATATAGGCAAACTGGGTCTGCGAGTAAGCCAATAGCAGTACTGGCACCAGGTTTGAATGAAAAAAAATTTACAACGGCAACAATATATAATGATGAACCAACAACATTTTATAAAGGAACAGAAAATGAATATTCTCCCACAAATAATGACAATTATATAGGTGAAATAACAGTTAGAAGAGCAGTTGAATCATCGCAGAATATTCCATTTGTAAAGATGATGGAACAAGTAACTCCAAAAACTTCAGTAAAATACATGAAAAAGATGGGAATAACGTCATTAACAGAAAAGGATGAATCATTAATGTTGGCTCTAGGTGGATTAGAAAAAGGAATAACACCTCTAGAGATGGCTGGGGCATACGCAACTATTGCTAATAATGGAACATATATAGAGCCAACTTTTTATACTAAAGTAGAAAATGAAAAAGGGAAAACAATTTTAAAAACAAAACAGAAGAAGACTAAAGTATTTTCTTCTGAGGTTGCATATATATTAAAACAATTGCTAAAGCAGCCAGTAGAAGGAGATAATGGAACTGCTAAAGGTTGTAAAATAGAAGGATTTGATGTGGCAGCCAAAACAGGTACAACGAATAAAAACTATGATAAATGGTTATGTGGATTTACTACATATTATACAGCAGTTACATGGTATGGATATGATGATAATGAGTCAATAGAATTTAAAGGAAAAAGTCCAGCAGTAACAATATGGTCAGCAGTTATGAAAAATGTTCATTCAAATTTACCAAAAAGTAAATTTGAAGAGAATACCAAAGTGAAACAAGCTACAATTTGTGCTAAAACTGGAAAAACGGCTACAAATAAATGTGCAAATACATATACAGAATATTTTTTGACAGGTACAGTTCCAGAGCAATGCACAACATGTATAGGGCATAACAATACAAAATCAAATAATAGTAATGTAGTAGTAAATAATACTAATACAACAAATACATCTAAAGAAAATAAAATTTCAGAGAATCGAATTAATAATATTGAAAAAAATGAAATTAACCAAAATACAATAAATGATGTGAATGATGTGGTAGATAAGAATAATACTTCAGGAAAGAAAAATAAACAAAATGAAATAGACAATAATAGAATTGAACAAAATGAAATAGACATTGATGATTATTATTATAATAATTATTATTATGATTATAATGATGATGATTATTATGATTATGAAGATTATGGTCCATAATAAATTAAAATTCAACTAATCAAAAAGATTAGTTGAATTTTTTTGCAAAAAAGAAGACATAGACGAGTAGCCAACTTTATATAAAAAATCAATTTTATTAATATCTAATAATGTGGTATCTTTAGTATTTATTTTCAAGATGTAATCAGATCCAGATTGCTCATATAATGATAATTCATTTGACAGCATATTTATAGATTTAGTAATAATTTCAAATATATCCAAATAAGAATCTGGTTCAGCAGTTTTTTCAAATATTATACTGATAACTTTATCGGCTCCCATATTTTTTGTTTCTTGCCAAGGAATATTAGCTCTAAGTCCGCCATCTACAAGAATAGCGTTTTTATAATTGACAGGGGAATATATTCCAGGAAAACAACAGCTTGCTTTAACAGCTTTTGAAATTGAAATAGAATTATCATATATGTAATTATCAGTATATTTACTTCTAGGTTTTTTAGAGGTAAATATATATGCATTTCCATTTTGAATATCTACACTAGGAATAGATAAAGGAAAATCAATTTCGTTTATGAAACAAACACCTTTACTAGAGCATGCTTGAAACATTATTTTTTCAAGTTTATTGCCATCATTTAATCCTTGAATAGTAATTTTATGTTTAAAAATTAATCCACTAATAAGTTTAAATATATTTTTTAGACTAATGTGAGTTATTTCTTTAGCGTATTTTACAAAAAAATCATATATTTCGTTAGGTGTATATCCTATAGCATATAAAGTAGCGACTATGCTTCCAGAAGAAGTTCCTGAAATGCAATCTATAGAGATGTTATTATCTTCTAATGCTTGCAAAGCTCCGATATGGGCGACACCTTTTATACCACCACCTGATAAACATAAACCAATACTCAATATAATCACTTCCCATGATAGTATATTAAAATAAAAAAAATAGTTGATAGAAATTTTATAAAAAAACTATAATTGAGAATACTATATTAAAGAGGTGAAAATAATGGAAGAAAAAAATGATAACAAAAATAAAAATCCATTTAAGGATGATGCAACTGAGTGTGGAGAATTTATATGTTCATATTTTTCGTGGTTAACACTAGATCAACAGAAAAAGAAAGCTGAAGAGCTAAATAAAATGACTAAATCGGATACAAATAATGGCTAATGGTATGTAGCAAAACAGTGATTTCAATCATACAATAAATAAAAGTATGATTGGAGGTTTTTTTATGGATTATGAAGTTATGATGAACGGAAATGTAAAAATAGGGCAAGTAGCCCCTGATTTTGAAGCAATTACTACATTTGGAAATATGAAATTAACTGATTATAAAGGAAAATGGTTAGTATTATTTTCACATCCAGGTGATTTTACTCCGGTATGTACTACAGAGATGATAGCATTTTCTAAAGCATATACATATTTTAAAAATTTAAATACTGAGTTATTAGGACTAAGCATTGATAGTAATAGCTCTCATTTAGCATGGGCTTTTGATATATATTGTAAAACTGGAGTAAAAATACCATTTCCAATAATAGCAGATAGAAGCGGAGAAATTTCAAGAAAATATGGAATGATATCAACAAGCGTAAGTAATACAGAAACTGTAAGAAATGTATATGTAATAGATCCAAATGGAATAATAAGATTAATACTAATATATCCATTAAATGTAGGAAGATTTATACCAGAAATATTAAGAGCAATAACAGCATTACAGATAGCAGATACTGAAAAGGGGGCAATTCCAGCAAATTGGGTACCATGTAAGCCAATAATAAAACTTTCGCCTACTACAATAGAAGAGCAAGAAAAAAGAATAATGGAATTAGAAAGTAGTAAAAATGGAATGAGCTGGTATTTAACTTTTAAAAAGGCTGAAAATTGCAATGAAAAATGTATTGATGATAAGCAAAATAAGAAATAAAAAAATGCAAAATTTCACTAATAAAAAAATATATTGACGAAATTACTTCTAAAATATATAATACGGATATTATAGGAGGTATATGTATGAGAAAATATTTTGGAACAGATGGAATTAGAAGAATAGCAAACACAGAGCTAACTCCAGAATTAGTATATAAAGTAGCAAAAGCAGGAGCATATGTCTTATCAAAACATACAGATCATGCACCAACAATTTTTATAGGAAGGGATACACGTATATCAGGAACATTAATAGAAAGTGCAATGATAGCAGGTTTTTTAAGTTATGGAGCAAATGTAAAAATGTTGGGAGTTATGCCAACTCCAGCAGTAGCATATTTAACAAAAAGATTTAAAGCAGATGCAAGTGTTGTAATATCTGCATCACATAATACATTTGAATTTAATGGAGTAAAATATTTCAGTAATAAAGGAATGAAAATTCCTGATGAACTAGAAGAAGAAATAGAAGAAATCATGGATTCTGGAAAAATAGAAGAGCTAACAGCTGTAAATGATAAAATAGGTGTTTCTGAAATAAGAACTGATTTATTAGATGAATATGTGTATTTCTTTAGAAAGAATTTTGAAGAAGAGCTAGAAGTTTTAGATAAAGAAAACTTTGTTGTTGCAATAGATACAGCAAATGGAGCAACATCAGTAGTTGCAGATAAAGTGTTTAGTGTATTAGGAATCAAACACCATATATTAAATGATAATCCAGATGGAATTAATATCAATGATAATTGTGGTTCAACACATTTAGGAAAGTTAAAAGAATATGTAGTTAAAAATAAATGCTCATTAGGAATTGCATATGATGGTGACGGAGATAGATGTTTAGCAATTGACGAAAATGGAAATGAAATTGATGGAGATAAAATTTTAGCAATAATATCAAATTATTTAAAATCTAAAGGAAAGTTAAACAAAGATACAGTTGTAGCCACAGTTATGAGTAATTTAGGGTTAAATAAATATTCAAAAGATAATGGATTAAATTTCATTCAAACAAAAGTTGGAGATAGATATGTATTAGAAGAGATGCTAAAAAATGGATATAACTTGGGTGGAGAGCAATCAGGTCATGTAATTTGTTTAGATTACAATCCAACAGGAGATGGAATATTAACATCATTAATGGTAATAAGAGCTATACTAGAATCTGGTAAAAAAGCATCAGAAGTTGCAGGAATAATGAAAGCATATCCACAAGTATTAATTAATGCTAAAGTTGCATCAGATAAAAAATATGATTTTGATAAAGACGAAGAAATTAAAGAAGCAATTGCAAAATTAGACAAAGAATTTGATGGAAATGGAAGAGTTCTTATTAGAGCATCAGGAACAGAACCACTTGTCAGAGTTATGATAGAAGGTGAAAATCAAGACTATATAACTGAAAAGGCACAAGAAATTGCAGATTTAATAGTTAAAAAATTATCATAATAATATAAAATGATGATTTGTACAAAATATAAGTGAATATAGTTGACTAAAAGTCCTTATAATAATATAATTATAAGGACTTTTTATTGTAAGAGAAAGAAGAGGAGGAGATTTTATGGAAAACAAAAAATTCTACATAACTACACCTATATATTATCCAAGTGGAAAATTCCATATAGGTACAGCTTATTGTGAAGTATTAACAGACACAATTAAAAGATATAAACAAGCAAGAGGTTATGATACATTCATGCTAACAGGATTAGATGAGCACGGACAAAAAATTCAAACAGTAGCTGATAAAAGAGGTATGTCTCCTCAAGAGCATGTTAATGAAATGGCAGATGAAGCTAAAAAACTATGGAATTTAATGGATATAAAGTATGATAAATTTATTAGAACTACAGATGATTATCACTGTAAAGCAGTTCAAAAAATAGTTACAAAGTTTTTAGAGAATGGAGATATATATAAAGGAAAATATGAAGATTGGTATTGTATGCCATGCGAGAACTATTTTACAGAAACTCAATTAGTTGATGGAAAATGTCCTGATTGTGGTAGAGAAGTTAAAAAGATGGCAGAAGATGCATATTTCTTCAATATGAAAAAATATGAACCATGGCTAAAAGAGTTTTATGCTGAAAATCCACAATTTATAGTTCCAGAATCCAGAAAAAATGAAATATTCAAGAATTTTATAGATCCAGGATTAGAAGATTTGTGCATCAGCAGAAATACTTTTGATTGGGGAATTGAGCTTCCAAATGATCCAGAGCATGTTTTATATGTTTGGCTAGATGCATTAACAAACTATATAACAGCATTAGGATATGGAAGTGATAATGATGAATTATTTAATAAATATTGGCCTGCAGATTTACATGTAGTAGGTAAAGAAATTATAAGGTTCCATGGTATTTATTGGCCAATCTTTCTACATGCACTTGGACTAGAGCTTCCTAAACAAATATATGCTCATAGTTGGGTAGTTATGAAAGATGGAAAAATGTCAAAATCAGTAGGAAATGTAATTTATCCAGAATCATTAATCGAAAGATATGGTTTAGATGCTACTAAATATTATTTATTAAGAATGATGGGATTTGCACAAGACTCGATGTTTACCCCAGAAGATTTTGTAGAGAGATTCAATTCAGATTTAGCAAACGACTTAGGTAATTTGTTAAATAGAACAATAGGAATGATGAACAAATATTTTGAAGGAACAATTCCAACAAATATTAAAACAAAAACAGAATTTGATAATGCTTTAGAAGAATTTACAAAAATTCAAATCTCTAAGGTAGAAGAAGCAATGGATTCATATCATATTAGTAATGCTTTAACAGAGCTATGGGCAATTATTGCAAGAAATAATAAATATATAGATGAAACTGCACCATGGGCTTTAGCAAAATCTGAAAATGAAGAAGATAAAGAAAAATTAAAATCTGTAATGTTCCATTTGGCAGAAGGATTAAGAAAAATTGCTATATTGGTAACACCATTTATGCCAGAAACTGCAGATAAGATATTAAATCAATTAGGTTTAAATTCAAATAATAAAGAATGGGATTTATTGTATTCTGATAAAGAAATATTAGAAGGTACAAAGGTAATAAATCAAGGAGTTCCACTATTTGTTAGATTAGATAAAGATGAAGAAATAGAATATATAAAATCAACAATGAAGGGAAAATAAAAGTTAAGACATAGTAATTTACTATGTCTTAATTTTTATATTTTATATATTGTAAAAGTCAAAATTTTTTATTGACAAATCATAACACTAAATATACAATGAATTCGAATTGAACATATGAGGAGGATTTATATATGGCAAATTCTAAAATAATAATAGTAGAAGGCGCTCAAGGTGCAGGAAAAACAACAATTACAGATTTTTTAAGATATAGTGTAAAGCATACAAATTTATATCGATTAAGTGGTATAAGTGATAGTTCAAAAACAGGTCTTGAAAAATCAAAAAAGATGTATATAGATTTGTTAGAATATATGAAAAAAATGGAAAATCTAGATATTAATTTATTATTTGATAGAACATTTTTTTCAGAAGAAAATTATTGTAGATTAGGATTTAAAGAATATTCATTTACAGAAGTATATAATCAACTATTAGATGAATTTAGCAAATTAGATTTTGAAATTTATTATATTACACTATATTTTGAAAATGAAGGCTTATATGAAGAGCGTTTAAAAAGAGATGGAAAAGTTGAACCTGCTTATGCAAAATTTAGTGCAGAAAGCAGTATAAATCAACAAAGAGTATATTTAGAAATGGCAAATGAAATAAAAAGTAAATATCCAAATATTAAAGTTTTTAATATTGAAAATAGTTGCTCTTTGGAAGAAACTAAAGAAAAATTAAAAGAAATTATGCAATTTTAATTTGGGATAGCACACTTTAGTAATAATTACATAAGAAAGATAAGGAGAAAGCACAATGGAAATTATTAAACCAAATTTAGATGGAATTACTGAATGCAATACTATAAAAGCAATTATAAGAGAAGCAAAAAATAGAGACATGGATGTGGCATGTTGTTTTTTTAATAAAGTATATGAAGCAAATGTAGAAACAGATAAAATGGAATTTAGTTCATGTGAATTTAAAGATTGCATTTGTTTAAATAGTAAATTTGAAAGAGTATACTTTACGGATGTATTATTTGAAAATTGTGATTTTTCAAATGTTGTGTTTTATGAATGCAATTTTGTTAGAGTTACATTTAAGAATTGCAAATTAGTTGGATCAAATTTTATTAATGTAAATATGTACAATATATTAATGGAAAATTGCAATATTTCATATGCAAATTTATCATTAGGAACATATAAAGAAGTTTGTTTTTTAGAAAATAAAATGTCAAATGCCATATTACAGGAAGTAAATTTCAAAGATGTTGAATTTGAAAATACAAATTTAATAGCATCGCAAATATTTAAAACAGAGCTAAATGGTATTGATTTTTCATCATGCGATATAACAGGGGTAGCCCTTTCACCAGAATGTTTAAGTGGATTAAAAGTAAATGAAAATCAAGCTTTAGAGCTATCAAGATTATTAGGAATTATTATTAATTAAGATTAAAGGAGGTATGAGAATGTCTTTTATAGAGAATATGAAACAAAGAGCAAAAAACAATATAAAAACAATAGTTTTACCAGAAGGAAATGATATTAGAACAATACAAGCTGTAGAAAAAGTTAAAAAAGAAGGTTTTGCAGATGTTATAGTTATGGGAAAGAAAGATGAAATTTTAAATATTGCAAAAGAGCATAATATTAATATTGATGGAGTAAAAATTATTAATCCAATAGAAGATATAAATTATGAAAAGTTTGTTAATGATTTTTATGAATTAAGAAAAGCAAAGGGAATGACTTTTGAAAAAGCAAAAGAAACTCTAAAAGATGAAACTTATTATGGAATGATGATGGTAAAAGAAGGTTTTGCAGATGGACTTGTTTCAGGAGCATGCCATTCAACATCAAATACATTAAGACCAGCATTACAAATTTTAAAAACAGCACCAGGAACAAAACTTGTATCAGCATTTTTTGTTATGGTTGTTCCTAATTGTGAATATGGAGAAAATGGGACATTTATTTTTTCAGATAGTGGGCTTAATGAATATCCAGATGCAGATAGTTTAGCAGAAATTGCAATTTCTTCTAGCAAAAGTTTCGAACAATTAGTTGGAAAACAATCAAAAGTTGCAATGCTTTCATATTCAACTTATGGAAGTGCTACATCTCCACTAACAGAGAAAGTTATTGAAGCAACAAAATTATTAAAAGAGAAAGCTCCAGACTTGATTTGTGATGGTGAATTACAATTAGATGCAGCTATTATTCCTGAAATAGCAGCTTCAAAGGCACCAGGAAGTCCTGTAGCTGGTCAAGCTAATACATTAATATTCCCAGATTTAGATGCAGGAAATATTGGATATAAATTAGTTCAAAGATTAGCAAAAGCTGAGGCATATGGGCCATTATGCCAAGGAATAGCAAAACCAGTAAATGATTTATCAAGAGGATGTTCAAGTGATGATATTGTTGGTGTTATTGCAATAACAGCTGTACAAGCACAATCACAAGAATAGAAAAAAATTAACTTAAGAGAAAGGATGATTTAATGAAGATACTTGTATTAAATAGCGGAAGCTCTTCACTAAAATATCAATTAATTGATATGGATAATGAACAAGTTTTAGCTAAAGGAAATTTTGAAAGAATCGGTCAAAGTAATTCTTTTTTAACACACAAAGTTGGAGAGAGCAAGCATAAATTTGAAAAGCCTGTTTCAAATCATGAAAAAGCAATCAAATTTGTATTAAAGAAATTAGAAAGTTCTGTTTATGGTGTGATAAAATCTCCAGAAGAAATTGATGCAATTGGCCATAGAATAGTTCATGGAGGAGAAAAATTTAAAGCTCCTGCAATTGTAGATGACGAAGTTATAAAAGGAATCGAAGAGGCAATAGAGCTTGCTCCTTTGCACAATCCTGCAGCAATCTTAGGAATAAAAGCTTGTCAGAACGTAATGCCAGGAAAAACAAATGTAGTCGTATTTGATACAGCATTTCATCAAACAATTCCAAAAGAAAGCTATATATATCCAATTCCATATAAATACTATGAAAAATATAAAATTCGTAAATATGGTGCGCATGGAACTTCTCATCAATATGTATCATCAAGAGCTGCGGAAATTATGAATGAAGATATAAAAAATTTAAAAATTATAAGTTGCCATTTAGGTCAAGGTGCAAGTATATGTGCAATAAAGAATGGTAAAGTTGTAGATACATCAATGGGATTTACGCCACTAGGAGGAATTCCTATGGGAACACGTTCTGGAGATTTGGATCCATCAGTTGTAACATATATAGCAAGATTTAGAAACCATACACCAGATGAAATGGATGAAATTTTAAATAAAAAGTCAGGTGTATATGGAATTTCAGAAGTGTCAGTAGATTTTAGAGATATAGAAGCCGAAGCTGCAGAAGGTGATAGAAATGCAAAAATGGCTTTAGAAAATTTTGCATATAATGTAGCTCAATTTGTTGCAAAATATGCAGTATCAATGGGTGGTTTTGATGTACTAACATTTACAGCAGGTGTAGGAGAAAAAGATGCATCTCAAAGATTAAAAATATGTAATTATTTGAAATTTTTAGGTGTAGAAATAGATGAACAAAAGAATAAAATAACTAATCAAGAAGTTGAAATAACAGGAGAAAATTCAAAAGTAAAAATACATGTAATTCCAACAAATGAAGAATTAATGATAGCAAGAGAAACTAAAAGATTGAGTTTGGGTAAATAAATTAATCAAAAAACAGCTGTTTTATTGAAATTTTGTTGGTTTTGTGATTATATATATAAGATTATAAAATAAAAACACATAAAGAAAGGAAGTTATTTATGAAAATATTAGTTTTAAATTGTGGAAGTTCATCTTTAAAATATCAAGTAATAGATATGGAAAATGAACAAGTTATTGCAAAAGGAAATTTCGAAAGAATAGGAGAGCCAGAAGTTTCTTTTATAACTCACAAGGTAAATGGGGAAAAATATAGATTAGAGCATGCGGCACCTACACACAAAGAAGCTCTTGAATTTATAATAGAGCAATTATTAAATACAGAATATGCAGTATTAAAAAGCTTAGATGAAATTGGTGGAGTAGGACATAGAATTGTTCAAGGTGCTGAAAAATATGCAGACCCAGTAATAATAGATGATAGTGTAATAGCTGGAATAAGAGAAGTAGCAGATTTAGCTCCTGTACACAATATGGCAGCTGCTATGGGAATGGAAGCTTGTAAAAGTTTAATGCCAAATACTCCAATGGTTGCAGTATTTGATAATGGTTTCCATCAAACAATACCTGAAGAAAGATATTTATATCCAATACCATATCACTATTATAGAGATTATAAAATTCGTAAATATGGTTTCCATGGAACATCTCATTCTTATGTTTCAAAAAGAGTAGCAGAGATAATGAATAAACCATTAGAAAGTTTAAAAACAGTTGTATGCCATTTAGGTCAAGGTGCAAGCTTATGTGCTGTTCAAGGAGGTAAATCTGTAGATACATCAATGGGATTAACTCCATTAGGAGGAATTATGATGTGTGCAAGAAGTGGTGATTTAGATCCATCAGTTGTTACATATCTAATGAGAAAAGAAAATATAGCACCAGAAGAAATGGATAAAATTTTAAATAAAGAATCAGGTCTTTTAGGTATATCAGAAGTAGCTTCAGATGTTAGAGATATTGAAGCAGCTGCAGCAGAAGGAAATGAAAAGGCAGAATTAAGCTTAAAAGCATATGATTTAAATATAGCTCAATTTGTAGCAAAATATGGAGTTTCAATGGGTGGAATTGATACAATCGTATTTACAGCAGGTGTTGGTGAAAACCAATTTAATAGAAGAGCTGGAATATGTAAGAATCTTGAATTTTTAGGTGTTAAATTAGATGAAGAAAAGAATTTAATTAAAGGTGAAGAAGTAGAAATTTCAACTCCTGATTCTAAAATAAAAGTATTTGTAGTTCCAACAAACGAAGAGCTAGTAATAGCAAGAGAAACATTAAATTTAATTAATAAATAATTAATAGTAAACAGTAATATTAGTTAAGTAACTTAGCAGGTATTACTGTTTTTATTTAAAAAATTTTTAAAATTATTGTAAAAAAATATTTTATTGGTATAATAACAACATAAAGATTTTTAAGGAGGATACAAAATAATGATAAAAAAAGTTGCAATACTAGCAAATGGTGGAGATGTATCAGGATTTAATGCAGTTATTAGAGCTATCGTTAAATCAGCAGAAAAATATGGAGTAGAATGTTATGGTTTTATAGAAGGATATAAAGGACTTCTAAATAATGAATATATAAAATTAAGTACTTCACACAATAATAGAGCTTCAGGAATTTTACCAAAAGGAGGATCAATAATAGGATCTTCAACAAATTCAAATGTATTTCATTACAAAGTTGAAGAAAATGGAGAAGTTATATATAAAGATTTATCAGATATATGTGTAAAAAATATTAAAGATGACGGATTTGATTGCTTATTTACACTAGGAGGAGATGGTACTCAAAAATCAGCAAGAGACTTTTCTTTAAAAGGAATTAATGTTATTGGAGTTCCAAAGACAATAGACAACGATGTAGCATGTACAGAAGTGACTTTTGGGTATAATACAGCTGTATCAGTTGCATCAGATGCTCTTGATAGACTTCATACAACAGGGGAAACACATCATAGAATTATGGTACTAGAAGTAATGGGAAGATATGCTGGTTGGATAGCATTAGAATCAGCTATTTCAGGTGGTGCAGATATTGCTCTTATTCCAGAGATACCTTATGATATAAATAAAGTAGTAGAGAAAATTAATCAAAGACGTGATTTAGGAAAGAATTTTTCTATTGTTGTTGTTGCAGAAGGTGCAGTTCCAAAGGATGGACAACTTTCAGTATTAGAGATGAGAAACAATGGTGAAGGTGTTGATAATACAAAACTTGGTGGTGCAGGTGAAAAAGTGGCACGAGAGCTTCAAGAATTGACAGGAATGGAATCAAGATGTACAGTTTTAGGTTATATGCAAAGAGGAGGAACTCCAACTGCTTTCGATAGAGTTTTATCTACAAAATACGGAGCTAAAGCAATGGAACTAGCAGTAGAAGGGAAATTTAATGTTTTAACAGTAATAAGAAATGGAAAATTAGATTGTGTTTCATTAGAAGATGTTGTTGGAGACAATAAAACAATAGGAGCTGTTTCAGGAAATACAAAAGAAAGTAATATTAGAAAAGTTTCAATGGATCATGATTTAGTAAAAACTGCAAGAAGTATAGGAATAAATTTAGGAGATTAATTTATTAAAAAAAGCACTGAAAAAACAGTGCTTTTTTTATGGATATAGAAATAAACTTGAAATATAAAATACTTGTGATAAAATATATTAAAATTAGCAAAGGAGGAAAAAATGTTTTCATATTTGAAAGGTACATATGAAGCGAGAATGCTAGATTATATTATTTTAGATGTACATGATGTAGGTTATAAAATATATATGTCAGAAAATTCAATGAAAAATATAGGAGAAATTGGTAATAGCATAAAAGTTTATACATATTTAAAAGTAAGAGAGGATGACGTAAGTTTATATGGGTTTTCATCTGCAGAAGAGCTAAGAATGTTTGAAATGTTAATATCTGTTAGTGGAATAGGTGCAAAATCTGCAATAGGAATATTATCAAATATAGAGCCATCAGCATTTGCTATGGCGGTTGTTTCAGATGATATAACTATTCTAAAAAAATTACCAGGAATAGGTGCAAAATCTGCCCAAAGAATTATATTAGAGCTTAAAGATAAACTTAAGGACATAAGTATTGATGTTGCAGAAATAGAAACAATTTCAGCAATGACTAATAAAAATGAGTATATCGAAGATATGGTCTCAGCATTACAAGTTTTAGGTTATCCAAGAAAAGATATACAAGATATTATGCCTAAAATGGATACAGAAAATAAAAATCTTGAAGATCTTATAAAAGATGCATTAGTCTTGTTATCAAAATAATTGCATAAATATTAAAATATATGCAAAAACTCTTTTATTTTTTGTAAATTTATAATATAATTTTATTGTGATTTGGCAGTTGAAAAAATTGTCAGAAAAGGAGTAAAAATATGGAAAAAAAGTCAAAAAATAAAGGTACTAGTTCAATTGGTAGTAAAGTAACAAAAAAGACAACTAGTAGCCCAAAAAATAAAAAGGAAAAAACTAATAAAAAGAAACATCCAGTATTGAAAAAAATAATAATAATATCTGTGTTATTATTTGTTTTAGCAATATTAGTAGGAATAGGAATATTTTGTGGAATATTCTTTAGTGATAAGTTTGCTTTATCAAGAGAAGATTTGCTATTATCAAATGCAAATACAACAGTTTATGATAAAAATGGTACTGTAATAGCAGAGCTATCAGGAGATGAAAATAGAGAAATAATTACTATAGCTGATATGACAGAATATTTACCTAAAGCATTTGTTGCGATAGAAGACGAAAGATTTTATAGCCATAAAGGTGTTGATATAAAAAGAACTTTGGCAGCAACAGGAACTTATTTATTAAAAGGAGATTCTTCATTTGGTGGAAGTACTATAACACAGCAATTAGTTAAAAATATAACTAATGAAAGAGATAACTCAGGATCTGCTGGTGTTGAAAGAAAAATAAAAGAAATGTCTAGAGCATACCAGGTAGAAAAAATGATATCTAAGGATCAAATTTTAGAGCTTTATTTAAACATAATTCCACTTGGAGCTGATGGAAAAGATATATGTGGAGTTGAAATGGCTGCTACATATTATTTCAATAAATCAGCAAGTGAACTATCAATAGAAGAATGTGCTTTTTTAGCAGGAATCAATAATGCACCAAACACATATAATCCATTTAAAAATGCAGGAGAAAATGGTGATGCTGCTAAACAAGAGCAAGTTATGAATAAAATAAAAACTAGAACAAAAACAGTTTTAGCTAAAATGAAAGAGCTTAAGTATATAACAGAGGAACAATATAATGAAGCTTATCAAAAAGTTGAAAGCGGAATTGCTTTCAATAAAGGTCAATTACCATCATCAACTGTAAGATCTTATTTTATACAATTAGCTTTGGATGAAGTTATAAATGATTTAGTAGAAGAAAAAGGATTTTCAGAAGAATATGCTAAAAGTCGTGTATATGGTGGAGGATATAAAATATACTTAACACAAGATTCTGGAATTCAAGCTAATATAGATGAAGTATATAGAAGTGGTAATTATATATTAACATCACCAAAATCAGCTACACATTCACAATCAGCTATGGTTATTATAGATCATACAACAGGTCAAGTTGTAGGATTAACAGGTGGTTTAGGATCTGATGTTGATGCAATAGGATTGAATAGAGCAAATATAGTTCAACAAACAGGTTCATCAATAAAACCAATTGTAACATATGGATATGGAATTGAAAGCAGAACAATAACTGCAGCAACTGTCTATAACGATGCAAAAACTGCATTTGGTAAGTGGGAACCTAAAAATGATAGTGGAGGTTTTTCAGGGTATATAACAGTTAGAAATGCGATAGAAAGATCTGTTAACATTGTAGCCTGCAAGATTATGTCTGAATTAGGACCAGATAATGCCATAGATTTTGCAAGAAAATGCGGAATATCAACTTTAATTAAAGCAAGTGAAGTTGAAAAAGGTAAAAATAATGATTCAAATATTTCGTCAATGGCATTAGGTGGTCAAACTGTTGGTGTAACGCCATTAGAAATGGCTGCAGCATATGCTATGATTGCAAATAATGGTGTATATATTTCACCTACATTTTATACAAAAGTAGAAGATTCTGCAGGAAATATTGTAGTAGAATCAAAACAAACATCAGAAAGAGTTATGACTGAGCAACATGCTTATATAATGAAAACCTTATTAAAACAACCAGTAGAAGGTGGATCTGGAACAGCAAGAGTTTGTCGAATGAATAATTTTGATGTAGGTGCAAAAACAGGAACAACTAATGACAAGAAAGATAACTGGTTATGCGGATTTACTCCATATTATACAGCTGCTGCATGGTATGGATATGATGATAATAATGTTGTAATAAATGGAAGTGGAAATAATGCTGCTAAATTATGGGCAGATGTTATGAAAAAAGTACATACAAATTTAAATGCTGCAAAATTTACAGAGCCTAGCGGAATTGTTAAACTTACAGTATGTAAGAAATCAGGATGTAGAGCAACAAGCTCTTGCTCAGAAACTTATACAGAATATTTTGTACAAGGTGAGGAGCCAGGAACTTGTGAGGGGCATGCATTAAAAGTATGCTCTGATTCACACAAAATAGCAACTGAATTTTGTCCTAACACATATTATTATAGTTTCCTTCCAGAAAAGGAAAAAAATCCAAGTTGGAAGACAACAAGTGATGAATCAGTAGCACCAACAGAAACATGTACAATGCATACAGGAAATACTACAACAGTTGATACAAATGTACCAAATACAAAAGTTCCAGAATCAACTGACATAACTGTTCCAAATATTATTGGACTATCAGAGACAGATGCAAAGGCTAAATTAAGAGGATTAGGATTAACAGTTTTTTCAAAAACAAAAAATGATCCTACTAAAAAAGATGGTGTTGTAATACAACAAAGTATTAATCCAAATGATGTAGTTGAAAAAAATACTGCAATAACAATAACAATAAATAAATTGGACAGAACACCAGATTCAGGAAATAATACAAATCCAGATAGAAATTTAACTAATAATTCAGATAGTAATACAACTAGAAAGCCATAATAATACAAACACTGGCATAGCCCAGTGTTTGTAATTTTAATAAACTGAGGTGAGTTTATGAATTTTTGTAAATCTATAATTGGAAGTGTCATAAATTTTGATTTATATAAAGATATTTGGAAAGAAAAAGTTTCAAAATCGATAATATATTTTTTAATTTTAATTGCAATATATGCATTTGCAGTTTCAATAGGAGCTATTTACATATTTAATTCTTCAAAAAATAATATAGTAGAATCAATTCAAAATGATATTTCTAGCTTATATTATAAAGATGGCGAATTATGTGTAAATGAAGATAAAGAAACAAATATATATTTTAATAAAATAATGATTAATACTAGTGAAGATGAATATTATACAGAAAATCCACTAGGTAAGATTATTTTAGGGAAAAAGTATGTAATAATAAAATTAAACAATACAGATTTTAAATTTAAATACACGGATATTTTTGATGGAGAATTTAATAAGGATAATCTTATAGGATTATTTGATTTTAGTATTGGTTATTATATAATATTTTTCATTATAGCTCTAATTTTTTCATATATAGTGTTTTTTTGTTCAACGATGTTAGATATTTTAATAATAACTTTAATAGGTATAATAATATGTAGGATATTTGGGAATAATAATCTAAAATTCAAAAATATATTTTCAATTTCAATACATGCTATAACATTACCAGTTATACTAAGTATTATTTATTATCTGATAAATTGTTTTACAGGTTTTTATATAAAGTATTTTTCTACAATGTATACAGCAGTTGCTATCATTTATATGATGACAGCAATAACATTAATATCCAGTGAAGATAGAGAAAAGGGTGTAAAATAATAATTTCGAAGGGAGAGCATAAGATGGATTCAAATAAAAATAAAAATGATGGCAAGAAAAAGGTAATAATAGCATCAATAATAGCAATAATAATAATTGGCGCAGCAATATTTGGAATAAAAAAATATACAGATTACAGTAAGCAAAAAGAAGAAGAAACTTTAGCATATTCAGAGCTTATTTCTGAGATACAAAAGGATACTGTTGAAAAGGTTGAATTAACAGCTAAAAGTGAAACAGTTAAAGTAAAATTTAAAGATAAAGAAGAAGAAAAGGATGCCATAGTACCAGAAAACGAAGCATTTATAGAATTTGTTCAAGATCAAATAAAAGAAGGAAAAACAATAAAATTAATTCAAAAAGAAGAAAATATATTTTTAGCTATAGGAAGCAAATTACTTGCTTTTCTTCCTACAATAATGATAATTGCTTTATTAGTATTAATGTTACAAATGCAAGGTCTTGGTGAAAAAGGTAAAGTATATGATTCTACTACTCAAAAAACAAAAACTACATTTAAAGATATAGCAGGTTTAGATGAAGAAAAACAAGAAATGATAGAAATAGTTAATTTTCTAAAAAAACCAAAGAAATTTTTAGAAATGGGAGCAAAAATTCCTAGAGGAGTTTTACTATGCGGAAATCCTGGAACTGGTAAAACATTAATTGCAAAAGCAATTGCAGGAGAAGCAGATGTTCCATTTATATCAATGAGTGGATCTGAGTTTATAGAAATGTTTGCAGGACTTGGTGCTTCTAGAGTTAGAAAATTATTTGAAAAAGCAAGAAAAATATCTCCTTGTATAGTGTTTATTGATGAAATTGATGCAATAGGATCAAGAAGAACATCTTCAACTGGTGCAGAAAGTGAAAATAATCAAACATTAAATCAATTGTTAGTTGAAATGGATGGTTTTGATACAGAAGAAGCAATAATTGTATTAGCAGCTACAAATAGACCAGAAATGTTAGACAAAGCATTATTAAGACCAGGAAGATTTGATAGACAAATTACGATTGGTTTACCAGATTTAAATGGTAGAGAAGATATATTAAAAATACATGCTAAAGGTAAGAAATTATCACCAGAAGTAAATTTAAAAAGCATTGCAGAAGATACAGCTGGATTTACAGGGGCAGAGCTTGCAAATATACTAAATGAGGCAGCAATTATTGCTACTATAAAAAACAGAGCTTCAATAACAAATGATGATATTGAAGAAGCTGTTAAAAAGGTAACAGTAGGAATAGAAAAGCATAGTAGAGTTATATCTGAGAAAGATAAAAGATTAACTGCATTCCATGAGGCAGGACATGCTATTGTTAGTAGATATTTAGAAACACAAAAAGACATAAAAGAAGTTTCTATTATTCCAAGAGGTGTTGCTGGTGGTTATACAATGTATAAGACTAATGAAGATAAGTTCTATATTTCTAAGCAAGAAATGCAAGAAAAATTAATAGCTTTACTAGGTGGAAGAGCTGCAGAAAAAATTGCGTTAGATGATATTTCAACAGGAGCTAGTAATGATATAGAAGTTGCTACTAAAATTGCAACAGATATGGTAACAGTATATGGAATGAGTGATATAGTTGGCCCTATTTCAATTAATCTAGAAAAAGATCCATATCAAGTTGAAATTCTAGGTGAAAAATTTGAAGATTCTATAGGAACTGAAATAAAATTACTTATAGATAATGCATATTATCAAGCCAAAAAAATTATTTCAGAGCATATGGATAAACTTAATTTAGTTGCAAATGCATTAATTGAAAAAGAAATAATTTCAGCAGAAGAGTTTGAAGAATTCTTTAGAGATTAAAATAAAAAAGTAATTTTTGCTAAAATTAATTTAGTAAAAATTACTTTTTTAATTTTTTTAAATTACTTGTATATAAATGTAAAATGATGTAGAATAATGTAGGTAGGGAGGATAGACAAATGTTAGAAGTCGAACAAAAAGAAAAAACAGAAGAGCTAAAAGATGAAGCTGTTAAAGACGCAAATACAGAAGTACATGCAGATGTAAATCCGGAAGTAGTACAAGAAGAAGTAATAAATAATGAAGAGATAAAAGAAGAAGATAACAAGCCGGAAAAAAAGAAATCAAACAAAAAATTCAAAATTTTAATTATAGTATCAATAGTACTTTTATTAGCAGTAGCAATATTTTTATTAGTTCAGTTTTTTGGTGCTCCCATAGTAAAATTGAATGGGGAAGATGTTGAAAAAGTAGAATATGGGACAAGTTATATAGATAAAGGTGTAATGGCTTATACAAAGTTAAAAGATATTAGTAGCTCTGTAATAACCGAAAGTAATGTAGATACATCAAAAATTGGAATATACGAAGTAAAATATAAAGTGCCATATTTAAATTCATATCAAGAATATAAGAGATCTGTTATGGTTATTGACTCAAAAGCTCCACAAATGGAGCTAAAAGGAGACAGCACTCTTAATATAGATTATAATGCCAAATATGAAGAGCCAGGATATTCTGCAATTGATGAATATGATGGGGATATTTCAGAAAAAGTTGAGATAGAAAAGGTAGATATTAATAATTCAAAATATGAATATCATTATAAAATAAAAGATAGTTCAGGAAATACTTCCGAATTAGTAAGAACTATAAATTTGGTTGATGCAACAGCACCTGTAATAACTATAAAAGGTAAAACTATGATGAGTGTGCTAAAAGGAAATACATATAATGATGAAGGAGCTACAGCTAAAGATAATAAAGATGGTGATATATCTTCAAAGATTATTACTACAGGAAGTGTAGATACTTCAAAAGAAGGTACATATTCAATAACATATACTGCAAAGGATGAAGCTGGAAACGAAGCTAAAGCAGTTAGAACTGTTATAGTAGGAAATTCTGAAACTACAGGTGTTATATATTTAACATTTGATGATGGTCCAAGTGCTAATACTACTCCAAAGATTCTTCAAATTTTAAAAGATAAAGGAGTAAAAGCAACATTTTTTATTATTAATTATAGTGATAGTAATGAAGCTTTAGTAAAACAAGAAGCAGCAGAGGGGCACGCAATAGGAATACATGGATATTCACATACATATTCAGAAATATATTCATCAGTTGATGCTTGTTATAATAATATAATAAAATTACAAGATAAAATTTATAAAACAACAGGTCAAAGGGTAAAAATACTAAGATTTCCAGGCGGAGCATCTAATACAGTAAGCAAAAAATATTGTGCAGGAGTAATGTCAAAAATATCTAAAAAAGTTTTAGATGAAGGATTTAAATATTTTGACTGGAATGTATTATCTGGAGATGCTGGAGATGTAAAGACAAAAGAAGGCGTTTATAAAAATGTTGTAAATGGATTAAAACCAAATAGAAATAATATTGTTTTGATGCATGATTTTAGTGGAAACAACAAAACAGTAGAAGCCCTACCAGAAATTATTGATTATGGTATAGCACATGGGTATAAATTTGAAGTTATTACAACAAATACTGAAATGTATGCACAAAAAATACAAAATTAGATACTAAAAGGATAAGTAAAAACTTATCCTTTGTTCATGTTAAGTTTGAATTAGTAATATAATTAGAAGAGGATAAATATATTAAAATAGTTTAATTTACTAAAAAAGAATACATAATTTTCCAAAAAGATATTTATTTTTACCAAATTTTGAGGTATAATAGATATATAAGTGAGAAAAAAGGATGTAAAAGAAAGGCCGAGTGGAGGTGATTTATAATATGGAAAATAATACAATAAAAGAAAATTGTTTAGAAGTAATAGAAAAGCAAGATGTATTAGAAATTTCAAGTGACAATACATTACCTGCCATTATTAATAAAAAAGAATTATTACCAGTAGTTATAAATCAGCAATGCAAGGAGCTATTTAAATTAAAAGAAGAGTTTTATAAAATTAGAAAAAATAATTCAATAGGAAAAACTATATTAAAAATATTAAAAAAATTAGTTTGTATTATTGCCAAAATAGTATATGCAATTTCAAAATGTATAACCAAATTAGTATGTTTTTTAGCTATTTCAGCCATTGTAACTATGACAACAGTAATTCTTACTAAAAATATAATTAACTATTATTGTGGTGCAGTGCCAGCTGATGATAATTCATTTTCAATATTTAATATGAATAATATAGAGAAAAAAGTAGATAATAATAATATTGAAGAGAATCCTAGTAATTAAAAAAGAATTGTAATTAATATGCACTATTTTAAATATAAAATAGTGCTATTTTTTTGTTGAGGTGAATTAATGAAGAAGATAATGGAAATTGCTAATATAATTAAAGAAAATGGTGGGAAACTTTATCTTGTTGGTGGAGCTGTGCGTGATAAAATTTTTAATCTTAAGCAAGATGATGAAGATTATTGTATTGTTGGAATAGATGCTAAAAAATTTGAAGAGCTATTTCCAGAAGCAAAAATAAAAGGAAAAGCTTTTCCTGTATATGATATAGAAGGGAAAGAATTTGCTTTGGCCAGAGCTGAACAAAAAAATGGGAAGGGTCATAAAGAATTTTTGATAGAAGTAAGTTCCAAAATTACTTTAGAAGAAGATTTAAAAAGAAGAGATTTAACGATAAACGCTATTGCAGAAGATGTTTTAACAGGGGAAATAATAGATCCATATAATGGAATTGAAGATTTCAAAAGAAAAATAATTAGAGCTGTATCTGAAAGTTTTAAAGAAGATCCTTTAAGAGCGTATAGGGCTGCAAGATTTGCTGCTAAGTTTAATTTTGAAGTTGAAGAAAATACTTTAAAAATGATTAACGAACTAAAATCTGAGTTAAGTACATTATCTGCAGAAAGAATATTTTATGAATTAAGAAAGTCTTTAAAAACAGATCATCCAGAAAAATTTTTCGAAATTTTAAGACAAGCTGATATTTTAGATGTACATTTTGAAGAGCTTTCAAAATTAATTGGTGCATTGCAACCTGTACAATATCATCCAGAAGGGGATAGCTACAATCATACTATGCTTGCACTTAAAATGTCTGCTTCATTGACAGATAACGAGATAATAAGATTTTGTGCACTTGTTCATGATTTAGGAAAAGGTTTAACTCCAAAAGAAGAATATCCTCATCATATTAATCATGATAAAAATGGTGTGGAGCTAGTAAAAAAATTAGGGAATAGATTGAAATTGCCAAATTCTTGGATTAAGTGTGGCATTACTGCAGCGAGAGAGCATATGAAAGGTGGCATATTCAATAAAATGACACCTAAGAAAAAGATTGAATTTATTGAAAGAATAGATAAATCTATGCTAGGATTAAGAGGTTTGGAAATAGTTGTAGAATCAGATAGAAATTGTAGAGGAACAGAAAAGACTAAAGTTGAGTTTGCAGAGCTGGGAGCAAAGATTTTAAATAAGATTGATGGCAATTATGTTATGAAAAAATATCCAAACTTAAAACAAGGTATTAATTTAAAAGAGAAAATGCATGAAGAAAGAATATATTATTTGAAGGAGCTAATAAATAAAAAAGCAAATATCTAATTTGATATTTGCTTTTTATGTATTAATCTAAGTTTTCTAAAATTTTTGGTAACATTTGTTTCTTTCTAGAAACTACATTTTCTAATAAAGCTGTATTATCATCTAATGTAACACCATAAGCTTTTTCAACAATTTTAGAATCATTTCCTAAAGAAATAATTTTTGAATTAGAATTTAATATATCTGTTGCAGCGAAAACATATAAGTCTAAGTTTTCATTTTTAATTTCATTGTTGATTGCTGCTTCAAAATATACTTTATTTTTAAATACACCATCTAAATCAGCTGTATTAATTTGAGCTATTTTAAATTTCTTTCCATCTTTTTCAAATAATTTACTATCAATATTAATTACTTGCTCTGGTGTATAATCACTTAAATCAGTTCCAGCTTTTAATAAGTCTGTTCCATAAATTCCACAATCTACCTCAGCTATTTTGGCTAATTTTTCAGCAATTATTTTATCTTCTGATGTACATGTTGGAGATTTAAATAATAATGTATCTGAAATAATAGCACTTAACATCATAGTAGCTATAGGTTTTGTAATATCTACATCATATTCTTTATACATTTTGTATAATACAGTAGCTGTACAGCCAACTGGTTCAGCTCTGTAATATAATTGATATGGAGCTACGAAATTCATTGTATGATGGTCAATAACCTTTTGAATGTTAGCATTAGCTAAGTTATTAACGCTTTGTGTAGCTTCATTATGATCAACTAATATAATATTTTGACCGTTTTCAACATCTGAAATTAATTCAGGAGATTGTACTCCTAAATAATTGAAAACGTATTGTGTTTCTTTATTTATATTTCCAAGACGAACTGCCTTAGCATCATTTCCTAATTGATTTTCTAAATTTGCCATAACCATTGAAGACATTATTGAATCTGTATCTGGATTTTTGTGTCCAAAAATAAGTGTTTGATTACTCATTTGTATTCCTCCTTTAATAAATAATAACAATACTTATTATACTATATTTTTCAAAGAAAGTCAATAATTTACATAAATTATAAATATTACATGGAGGTATGACTTGACATTAAATAAAAAATATTCTAAAATGGAGTACAGAGTAAATTGAATAGTCGCGTATAGCAAGGTCGAAAGGCAGCGTACGAGGAAAGTCCGGGCTCCACAGAGCAATGATGCAGGATAACGTCCTGTGAGGGAAACCTTAAGGAAAGTGCAACAGAAAATAACCGCCTATTATAGGTAAGGATGAAAAGGCGAGGTAAGAGCTCACCGCTGATATGGTGACATATTGGGCTGTGTAAACCCCATCTGGAGCAACACCGGGACAAGAAGGCTAAGACTGCTCGTCATCTTCTTAATCTGGTGGCTTGAGGCATATAGTAATATATGTACTAGATAAATGACTATTCACGACAGAACCCGGCTTACAGATTTACTTTTATATTTATAATTAGGAATGGAAAAATCCATTTCTTTTTTTATATATAAATGAATAATTGACATAAAGTGAATTTTGATATATAATATCTCTCGATTCATTGTATAATTATTTTTTCGGTGATGCCGAAATAACGAAAAATTGCATATGCTGAATCAATATGCAAAAACACAAATGAAAAAAGGAGGAATAAGATATGAGTCATCGGGATATGAATCGTGAAGAAAAGCGAAGACTTTTTGGAGCGAATCTAAACAGCAAAAGAATTGTTACTTGGAACGGCTGGATGAATACGGAAGTATTAAAACCAATCAGTTGCAAAGAGATTAACAATCAAATAGTCAAAGAGGGTCTTGAGGTAAACTTTTTGGAAAAATGCTACGAAGAAGTATTTAAAGACTATTCTATTGGCTCACAAGGAATTGCTGATGCGGATATTTTAGCATTCAAAAGAAATGAATATGCAAAAACACCTTTAAATTGGTTAAAGCAATTTAAAAAAATCGTATTATATTCAATTGATGAAACGATTGATATATTTAATATACGAGACATCAAAGGTTGTGCAACAATTAAGCAAATTGAGTTGTATACCACCGGTATGAGCGATGGCGAAGTCTTAACAGAATACAAATGGTCAATGCTGATAGACATTAGCAGTTTCCCATTTAAGTATACTGTATGGAGAGAATCGGATAGACCGAAAGAGCCATCAGAGTCATTTAAAGAATATGCAAAAAGACCACATTTTAAATTAGTCTCAATGAATCAGGATATCTACACACAAAGATTGTGTGAAATGACTGCGCAATTGTTAATTGTTTCATCATTTTTATTATCCTATACAGGATTTATAAAATTGGATGAAAAGTGTAAAAGCGTGACGATGCTGCCTCTAATAAGAAATTAATAAATAAAAGGCTCTCTCTTTTTGAGAGCTTTTTATTTTTGTATTGAATAAGAATGATATATTTGATAAAATTTATTATAGAAATAATTGTAAAAGGAGAGTTATAAAATGAAGAAAAAGTGGAAATTATTGATAGGATTAGCAATAGCAGTAGTTATTATATCTGTAGTAAGTATATATTTATTGTTTAGATCTAAAAACACAAAAGAAACTACAATCCAGGCTAGTAATGAAAATATATTGAATGAAGTAAATGCAAACAATATAAACATAACTAGTAATGAAATAAATGTAGTTAATAATGAAGTAAATGTTCAAAATAATGAAATAGCAAATAATACAAATCAAATAAATAATGTTCAAAACACAAATGAAGTAAATCAAACAAAGAATAAACAAGTTGTAAATGAGGTAAATACAAATAAAGTTAATTCAAACAATAATAGCAATGTAATAGTAATAGATCCCGGTCATCAAACCAAAGGTGATTCTTCAAAAGAGCCAATTGGCCCAGGGGCAACACAAACAAAAGCAAAGGTTACAACAGGAGCAACAGGTGTTACAACAAAGCAAACAGAATCTTCACTTAATTTAAAAGTCGCTAAAAAGCTTCAAGCTGCGTTAGAAGCAAAAGGATATAAGGTAATAATGACAAGAACTGTTCAAGATGTAAATATAAGCAATAGTGAAAGAGCTAAAATTGCAAATGAAGCAAATGCAGCAGCTTTTATAAGAATACATGCAAACTCAGCGGATAGTAGTTCAGCAAAAGGAGTTTTAACTATGTGTCAAACTGCTAATAATCCATATAATGGGAATTTAGCATCTAAGAGCTATTCATTATCAAAAGCAATAGTTGATAAAATAGCTACAAAAACTGGAGCACAAAATAGGGGAGTTACTAAAACTGATGATATGAGTGGTATAAATTGGTGTACTGTTCCAACAACAATAATAGAAATGGGATTTTTAAGTAATCCTGAAGAAGATAAAAACTTAGCTTCAGACAGCTATCAACAAAAAATAGTAGATGGAATAGTTGAAGGTTTAGAGCAATATTTGAAAAAATAGTAAAAAGATCTGTAATTTTACAGATCTTTAATTATTAATATAAGACGACATATCATAAGGGATAGGGGCTTCAATAATAAGCTCTTTTTTTGTTAAAGGATGTATAAATTTAATTTTATAAGCATGTAAAAGCTGTCTATCTGCAATTAATGAATTAGGATTTCCATATAAAGTATCCCCCAAAATGGGATGACCAATAGAAGATAAGTGAACTCTAATTTGATGAGTTCTGCCAGTTTCTAATAAACATTTTACAATAGAGATATTAGTATCTTCTTTTAATACTTCATAATGAGTGATTGAAATATCTCCATCAGGGCGAATGCAGCGCTCTATAATGCTGCCAGGTTTTCTAGCAATAGGTAAGTTAATAGTTCCTTTTTTGCTTTCAAAAATTCCATAGCAAATAGCAATATATTCTTTTTGGAATTTTTTTGATTTCATTTGTGAAACTAAACATTCTTGAATATATTCATTTTTAGCAAATATAACTAGCCCAGAAGTATCTTTGTCTAACCTATTTACAGGCCTAATCTTCTTTTTAATGTTATGAGATTCGAAATAATATTTTATACCATTAGATAAACTATTTTCATAATGTAACATTGAAGGGTGTACAGGCATATTAGGAGATTTATTAATAATAATCATACAATCATCTTCATAAACAATATTTAAATCCATTTTAGTTGCAACAATATTAGAGCTATCTTCTTTGAAATCAATTAGTACGGTTATTGTGTCATCAGAATTAACTTCTTTTGAAATATATGTAGGTAATCCATTTAATAAAATATTTTGAGTATTTTTTAGCTTCAATAAAAGCCTATCAGATATATTAAAATAGGCTTTTATTACTTCTTTAACATTAAGATATGTATCATTTGGTTTTATAATATATTCTAGTTTCATATTGCTCCTTACATAAATTAAACTTCTCTATTTAGATTTCCATTAGTATAATTTTCACCTTCTAATTTAGTTCCAGATTTATGTGTTTTTATAATATTATTAATTTCAGAAAGGCTTTCATCAAGAAAATCTAATCTTATTGATGATGTATTTAAATCATTTGTTTCAATACTAGTTGTTTTAGAATTAAATATAGTAGTAATTCCATTGTTAACTTGTAATTTAAAATTTAAACCAATACGATCTTTTAGATAGTATGAAGTATAGTCTTGACATTGTTTTGAACATTTTAAATAGCATTTGTTAGATTTACCAAGTAGGCAATAGTTGGTATTCATTACAGGTAAATTTCCATATGCAATTATTTCAGTATCGTAATTTGATGATATATTATTTATACAATCTTTGCTTAACTCCGGTGAAATTATAAATTTATTAATTCCTGTTTTAGATAATTCTTCTAATGAAAAGTTATTGAAAATATTTAAAGTATAATTAGCAATGAATTTATAATTAGATTTATATTTTTCTATAATACTTAAATGAGATATATTAGATAATACAAATCCTTCGATACCATCGAATACATTTAAAATTTTATCTAGATTTAATGTTTTCATTTTTTTAGAAATAGTAGGTAGATAGATAAAAGTATTAAATTTTTTGCATAAGAATTTTAAAGTATTTAAATAATTTTCATCTAACCAAAATTTATATGGTACATATATATTATCAACTTTTTCTAATAAAGAATAATCAAAATAATTGTTTAAATTGTTAAATAATACAGATATAGTTTTTTTGTTATTTTTTCGTTCAGAATTTTCAGATAATGTATGCTCTATTGAAGGTAATTCATATAAATCTCTTGTATATCTGTTTTGAGCTACAATTTCAATTTTTTCGATAGCGTTTCTACGAAGTTCATTTAAACAACTAATAGAAGGGATAAACACATTTTCGTCAAGATTTACTTGAATATTTTTAAATTCAAATGGTGTATTTTTAGTTTTTGAAATTTGGTTAATTATACGTTCTTTTGTGATAGGTGAATTTATTGCATCAATTGGTACTGTTTCGGAAGATATAGTAAAATAAATATTGCTATACAAATCATCTTGATTTTCAGAGCAACTTGCAATACTCATCGTTATAGGGCTTCCTTTTTGTATATTTATTAAACAATTAAATTCAGCTTTTCTATTTTCTTTATTTAAAGATTCTAAAGAAATTCTATTAAGCTCTTTACATGTCATTTTATAAACTTTGTCTCCGATTTTGATATTTCCTTTCATTCTTCCAAGAGTAACAGGTTGAAAAGGAGATGATTCTTCAATATTATTATTTCCAAGCATCAATTCTGATATAGTATAGGTACCAGTTTCATTTTCAAGACTTATAGTATCTCCAATTGCTAAAATTTCTTTGGAAGATAAAGTTATATATCCTTTGTCAGGGTTAAATTTTTGAACCTTTCCAAGGTATAATCCCATATTATTAGGTTTTTCTGGATATATAAGATCTTGGTTATACTCATCTGTTAAGTGTCCAGAAGAAAAACCACCACGATTGAATGCTTGCATAAGCATTTTTTGATCTGCATAATCTATAGAGTAAAGTTTTCCAGATAAAGCTAAGTCAATATATTTTCTATAAATTTTAGTAACAATAGCTACATATTCTGGAGTTTTCATTCTACCTTCAATTTTAAAACATTTTACGCCAGCTTTTATAAGAGCTGGAATAAATTCCAATCCACAAACATCTCTAGTACTTAATAGGTAACCATTGTCAATTTCAGTTTGGGAATGAGAGTCAGATTTTATTAAAGTATATGGTAATCTGCATGGTTGGGCACACTTACCACGATTACCAGAGCGACCACCTATCATACTAGAAAATAAACATTGTCCTGAGTATGAAATACATAATGCACCATGAATGAAAGTTTCAATTTCAATATTGCAATTTTTGCATATATATTCGATTTCTGATATACACAATTCACGTGCGAGAACAGCTCTTGAAAATCCCATTTTTTCTGCTTGAAGAGCTCCTTCTAAATTATATATTGTCATTTGAGTGCTTGCATGAATAGGCAAATCAGGAAAATTCTTAATAAGATATTTGGCAAGTCCAATATCTTGAACTATAATGGCATCTATTCCAGCTTCATATGCAATCTTAGCAATATTAATAGCTTCAGAAAATTCATTATTTTTAATTAAAGTATTTAATGTTAGATTGGTTTTTACATTACGGATTTTGGCATATTTTATAGCCTCTGGTAAGTTTTCTAAACTAAAATTTGTAGCAGATGATCTAGCACTTAACATATTAGCACCAAAATAAACACTATCTGCACCATTTTGAACGGCAGCTTTTAAACAGTCGAAATCACCTGCAGGTGAAAGTAATTCAATACTCATATATTTTCCTTTCTTGTTTTGGGGTAAAACATATTATTTATATACTAATTTATTGAGATAAATATATCATAAATAAATTTTAGTGTAAATAATATTGATAAAAGGCTTTACAATTAATTTAAAATATGTTAACATAAATATATTATTTACTTAGCAAATTTTGGAGGACGTTATGGAAAAGAAATTATTTTCAGATAAAGGACAAGCAAAAAAATATTTAAAGAAAAAGGCTGAATTAGCAAGAAGTAAAATATTAAATTTTAAAGAAAATTCTAATAAAGAAAATATAAAGAATGTTTTCGCAACAGTATTTGCTAGTGCAATGTTAATTACAATTACTGGATGCCAAAGCATTAAAGATGAATCTGTTGTGGATTCAAATATACAACTAATAGAAACAAGAAAAGGTCCTGGAAATGAATATCCTGTATCAGATAACATAGATTCATTAAATGCAACTGTTGAAATTTCAAATATAATAATTGATAAAGAAAAAAATGTGTGGGTACAATTAGAGCCAGAGCTATGGATTTCTGGAGATAATTGTACAATAGTAGAAATTAGATTTGCAGATGATATGCCAATTTCATATGAAAATTCTACAGGAAAAGAAATTAAAAATTATATAGATCCTTCAAAAATTAAAAACGTAAGAGTTTTAGAAGCAGATAGCACAAGATATTTAATTACATATAAATATGAAGAAGATATACAATATTTTGGTTATATTGATTCTAACCAATTATTAGTTAATATAGATGTGCATCCTAGAGATATTGAAAAAGAGCATAAATATGAAGAAAATATCGAATTTTTAGATGATAAATTAAATGATGAAACTTTTGAAATATAACAACATATTTTGTAAATAAAGGCATTACCACTTAATTAAATTAGGTGGTAGTGTTTTTTTGGTAAAAGAATTCTTTACTTTAAATAGATATTTTTATATAATTTAGCTATTAAATGTAGTAGTTTATTATTATAAAGAAGGGAAAGTTTAATGAGATTAGATTTGGAATTGGTTAAAAGAAATTTATTTGAAACAAGAAATAAGGCTCAGTATGCTATAACTAATGAAAGTGTATTAGTGAATAATAAAATAATTACTAAATCAAGTTATTCAGTAAATGATGATGACATAATTGAAATAAAAAATGAAGTATTGCCATATGTTTCAAAAGGTGGTTTGAAATTAGAAAAAGCATTAAAATCATTTGAAATTAAATTAGATGGTAAAACAATGATTGATATTGGATCTTCTACAGGTGGTTTTTCAGATTGTGCAATAAAAAATAATGTTGATAAGATTATTGCTATAGATGTTGGTTCAGATCAATTTTCAGAAAAAGTATTAAATACAGGTAAAGTAGATTTATATGAGAATACAGATTTTAGGGCTATTGATTTTGATATAATTAAAAATGCTACTATAGCAACTATAGATGTTTCATTTATATCTGTAAAAATGTTATTGAACAAAATAAATAATACAAATTTAAAAGAAATAATATTATTGATAAAACCTCAATTTGAGTGTGGGTTAGATATAGCACATAAATATAAAGGCGTAATTTTAGATAAACAAGTTCATAATGATGTTATAAATATAGTTATTAAAGAATTCAACAAAATTAATTTTGGATTAGTAAATTTAGATTATTCTCCAATACGTGGAGGTAATGGTAATATTGAATATTTGGCGTATCTAAAAAAAGATACTAAAAATAATGTAATAAATTATCAAAAGATAGTTAAAGAGGCTTTTAAAAATTTATAGAAAGAAGGAAATAAAAAATGAATAAAGTAGAAGAATTTTTAGTTGAAGCTAAAACACAAACATATGCTAATGCAAATGCTCCCAAAATTACTAATTCAAGATTAGGTTCAAAAGATTACGAATATCAAAAAGATAATATGATTTACCATGATACATATTTTGGTGGGACAAATTTTATTGGAGAAGAAGCGGTTTATGTGGATAATGAAATTTATTGGGCAATGAATTATCATGGTGTAACATTAGATGATGCTTTAAATGAGGAAGTTATGGATACAGTACTAAGACCAGCCTTAATGATGGTTGGGCAAGATGATGGCATAATACCAGTAAGAGGCCCAAGAGAATTTATAAATGGCAATTACAAGTATTGTTTTGAAGTAGATGGCAATTTTGATTGCTTTTATGGAGTAGAGCGTGTTTTTGTAGGAAATAAGAAAATTTATGAATTGAGATGTTCAGGTGGTTTAATAAAATGATAATAAAAGAAGTAAAATGTAATGATTATTTAACAAAATCAAATTTACCATCAAGTGATTTTGTTATTAATCCATATATTGGATGTACCCATGCTTGTAAATATTGTTATGCTTCATTTATGAAACGTTTTACAGGGCATAAAGAAAATTGGGGAGATTTTATAGATGTTAAAATATGTGATAAAAAAATAGATTTAAAGAAAATATCTAATAAGAATGTTTTTTTATCATCTGTTACTGATTGCTATAATGAATTAGAAGAAAAATATTGCATAACAAGAAAAATTTTAAAGCAATTACAATATTCTGATTGTAATTTATCTATATCAACGAAGTCAAAATTAATTTTAAGGGATATAGATATTTTGAAAAATATAAAGAATGTAACAGTAAGCTTATCAATAAATACATTAGATGAAAAATTTAAAAATGATATGGATAAAGCTAGTACTATAAAAGAGCGATTAGATACATTAAAAATATTACATGAAAATGGTATATATACGATTCTTTTTATGTCTCCAATATTTCCATATATTACAGACTGGAAACGCATAATAGAAATTTCAAAAGAGCATGTTGATGAATTTTGGTTTGAAAACCTTAATCTAAGAGGAAATTATAAGAAAGAAATTTTAGAATATATTAAGAATTTTAATGAAGAGCTATATAATGATTATATAAATATTTATATAAAAAATGATATGTCATATTGGGAGAATCTATCAGTTGAAATAGAAGAATATTGTAATAAAAATAAAATTAAATATGTAAATTATTTTTACCACAAAAAGCTAGTGGAAAAAAATAAACATAATTCAAAGGAAAAATAAAAAAGGAAGGATGAATTAAAATGAAATACGATTGCCTTATAGTTGATGATGAAATAGAGCTTGCTAACAATACTTGTGAGTACTTAAATATGTTTGGAATAAACAGTTATGCATGTTATAGTAAACAAGAATGTGAAGATTTTTTTAAAGTACATGATACAAATATAATTTTATTGGATATCAATTTATCAGATGGCTCAGGCTTTGAGCTTTGTAAAAATTTAAGAGCAACAAAGGATATTCCTATTTTATTTATTTCAGCAAGAAATACAGATGATGATAAAATTATAGCTCTTAATATTGGTGGAGATGATTATATTGAAAAGCCATATTCATTAGGTGTATTACTTGCAAAAGTTAAAGTCATGTTAAAGCGTTTTACGAAAGTGCAAACAGAAAAATATGATGATGGAAATTTGGTTGTTGACTTTTATGAAAAGAAAGTTTTTGTTAAAAACAAAGAAGTTAAATTAACAGCTTTGGAATTTAAACTTTTAGCTTATTTAATTAATAATAAAGGAAAACTAGTTACAAAAAATGATTTATTTGATAATGTTTGGAACGACAAGTACACTCAAGATGGAACTTTAAATGTACATATTAGAAAAATAAGAGAGCAAATTGAAGAAAATCCAAATGAACCTCAATATATAGAAACCGCTTGGAAAGAGGGATATAGATTTAATGGGAAGGATTAATTAAAAATGAAAAAAAGGATTTTTGTTATATTTATCGTTTTGACATTTATTATGGAAGCTTTAATGATTGCATTAAGTTTAAAATCAACAAATGAATATAAAAATGATACAGTAAAAATTAATGAACTTATTAAAACAATTGAACAAAATTATGGAGATGAAAGTAAATATCCTCAAATGTATAAGTATTGTATACTTAATGAAAACGAAAATGTTATGTATAAAAATGATGAATTTGTAAGTGATTCATTAAACGAAGCATATCAAAATAGAGATACAATTGTTGATTTTTGTAATCGGAAAAATTATTATAAGTAATAATTTTGGTAATATAATATATTCTCAAAAGGAAAAAATTATTAAAGGAATTGCAATATTTAGTATTATTCAATTATTTGTAATATTAGTATTTTATATATTTATTCAAAGGCGAGTTTTAACGCCATTTAAAAATATGAAAAAATTTGCAACAAGAGTTTCAGATGGAAATTTAGATATCCCACTAGAAATGGATAAAAATAACAATTTTGGAGCATTTACAGAAGCATTTGATATAATGAGATATGAAATAAAAAAAGCAAGGAGTGCTGAAAAAAAAGCTATAGAAGATAAAAAAGAGCTTGTTGCAAAATTAAGTCATGATATAAAAACTCCAATAGCTTCTATAAAATCATCATCAGAGCTAGGAATGGCAATATCATCAGATATAAAGATAAATAGATATTTCGAATCAATTAACCAAAAATCAGATCAAATTAATACATTAATTACTAATTTATTTAATGCAACATTGGAAGAGCTTGATGAGTTAAAGATTAATCCTATTAAAACAAGTAGTTTGGTTATTCATGAATTGATTAATAATGCTGATTATTTACACAAAGGAAAAAAAGAAGATTTTGAGAAGTGTGAAGTTTATGTAGATAAACTTCGCTTACAACAAGTTTTTGATAATGTATTTGCAAATTCATATAAATATGCGAATACAAAAATAGAAATTGAGGAAGAATCTGACAATGATTTTCTTATAGTTTCAATACGTGATTTTGGAACAAGTGTAAAAGATGAAGAGCTACCTTTGTTAACAGAAAAGTTTAAACGCGGTTCAAATATAAATGATAAAGATGGGGTAGGATTAGGATTATACATTTCAAAAGAGCTTATGAGAAAAATGAATGGAGAATTAGAAATTGAAAATGCAAAACCTGGATTTAAAGTAAAAATTTATTTAAGAAAAATTTAAGAATTAATTAAAGATAGTTAAGAAATGAAAATGTATAATAAAAGTACAAGGTAAGAATACTTTGTACTTTTATTGAATTATAGTAAAAGCATAAGATTTAATTTCAAAATAAATTTAAAGGAGGATATTATGGATAAAAAAGTAATTATTAAAACACAAAAGTTATGTAAAACATTTTCAAATAATGGATCAATGCAACATATTTTAAAAAATATTGATATGGAGATATATGAAGGAGATTTTACTGTAATTATGGGACCAAGTGGTGCAGGAAAATCAACTCTTTTATATGCATTATCAGGAATGGATACTCCAACATTAGGTGATATTTATTTTAAAAATACAAATATTGCAAAACTAAATCAAGATAAACTTGCATTATTTAGAAGAAAAAATTGTGGTTTTGTATTTCAACAAATTTATTTAGTAGAGTCTATGAGTATTATGGATAATATTTTGGCAAGTGGTTTACTACTTGGTAGAAATAAAAAATCAGTTATTGAAGATGCATATAGATTACTTAGAAATGTTGATATTAAAAAGGAATATGCAAATAAATTTCCATCACAATTATCCGGAGGAGAAGCTCAACGTGTTGGTATAGCAAGAGCTTTAATAAATAATCCAAATGTTGTATTTGCAGATGAGCCAACAGGAGCATTAAATTCAAAAACAGGTAAGGATGTTTTAGATTTGTTTACATCAGTAAATGAAATAGGACAATCAATTGTAATGGTAACTCATGATATAACATCAGCAAGAAGAGGTAACAGAATTATTTATGTAAAAGATGGTGAAATAGCAGGTGAATGCAACTTAGAAAAATATGGAACTGATGATGAAAAAAGACATAAAATGCTAACAGATTTCTTAACAAAAATGGGTTGGTAATTATTATAAAAATTGATAAATATGCCTATATAGTGATTAGGCAAGAAAGGAAGAATTAGATTATGAAAGAATGGTTACTAGCAAAATCTAATATAAGAAAAACTAGAAGTTTAACAATTGGTATTATAGTTTTAACAGTACTAGCTGCAATGTTTGCTAATATTATGCTTATAATTTTTATGGATTTTCAGAAAAATGCAGATAGAGAAGCTAAAAGACTTAATAGTGAGGATGCATATATATTGATTAAGGGAGATATATCCAAAATTGATGATGCATATATTAAAAGTTTAATAAATGATGATGTGCTAGATTATGAAGTAACAAAGAATATTGGACTTGCAAGTGATTTAAAATATGGAGAAGGAACTGTTGATCCAACAGTATTGATAAACAAAAAGGATGATATACTTAGTAATAAAATTGGAAAAACTGAAATTGTGGAGGAAGATGAATCAATTACAGGAAGTTATATTTATTTGCCAAACCAGTTCAACACGGGTGGAGGAATTAAAATTGGAGATGAATATAAATTAGATAAATATAATTACAAAGTAAAGGGCTTTTTTAACAACATAACTTATGGATCACATAATTGTGGAACAATAAAAGTTATTGTTGATGACGAATCTTATGAAAAACTTAATGATGAAATACAAGTGCCATGGAGATTCATCGAAATAAGATTTGATTTAAAGGATAATGTAGATTATACAAAATGTATCAATGTTATTGCAAAAAAGATAAATGAAGATAATATAAATTATAATATTATTACAAGGTGTTTTACTGTAGATGATGCAATATATTCAAGGACATTTATTGCCGTAGTATTAGGGGTTAGCTTTTTAGTAATGAGTATGATAATAATGCTAATTGTATTATTTATGATTTCAAATAGTATTTCAAATTTTATAAAAGAGAATGCTAAGATAATTGGTGCAATAAAGTCTTTAGGTTATACTAGCAAGAATATAGTAAGTTCATTCTTAATGCAATTTGGATTTATATCAATATTTGGAAGTATTATAGGAACAGCAATTTCATATGTATTATTACCATTAGTATTAAATTTTATGACATCTCAAATAGGTATTCCATATGAAATAAAATTTATACCAATTTGTAGTATATTACCAGTAATTGGATTATATATAATAACATTAATAAATACATGTTTGTTTACAAAAAAAGCTAAAAAAATTGAGCCTATAACAGCATTAAGACAAGGAATATCAACACATAATTTTAAGAAAAATAGGATAAAACTCGAAAAAACAAAATTACCAATAAATATGGGGTTAGCAATAAAAACAATGATAACAAATGCAAAACAAAATATTGTAACTTCTATAGTAGTATTTTTATTAATATTTGCAGGTACAGTATCTCTAGATTTATATCAAAATTTCTCTGTAAAACCAAAAGCATCATTATTTTCTTTTGAAATTTGTAATGGAGCTGTACTTGTAGAGAATGATGAAAATAAAGAAGTATATAATTATTTAGAAAATTATGAAGGTGTATATAATACAAGATTAATATTAAATACATTTATTGAGAATAATGATATGCAATTATTCTGCTATGTATTGGAAGATTGTGATAAGTTAAATAATAAAGATGTATGTTATGATGGAAGATTACCAAAATACGATAATGAAATTGCTATTTCTGGGAAATATTGTAAAAAATATGGATACAATATTGGAGATGAAATTGAAATTACAAAATCTGGATTGAATAAAAAGTATATTGTATCAGGTTATATACAAACAACAAACAATAATGGATTAGAAGCTGTTATGAAGTATGATGGTCTTAAAAAATTGCAAAATACGGATCAAGGTTATTATTATTATTTCGATACTGAAGAAAATGTTGATGTAAATAAATGCTTAGAGGATGTGAAAGCCCAATTTGAAAATAAAATTACTACAGTAGTAAACTTTGATGATGCAATGAAGGGTGTACTAAGTACATTTAAATCAATTTCAAATATAATGGTAGCTGTTATAATTGTAATATCAGGTTTAGTAATATTCTTGGTATTATATCTATTAATAAAAACATTAATAATAAGAAAAAAGAAAGATTATGGAATATTGAAAGCTGTAGGATATACATCAGGAAATATTGTATTCCAAAATGCTGTAAGTTTCATGCCATCAATAATATTATCAACAATAATATCTTGTATAATATCATGTATAGTTGTAAATCCATACATAGGTTTAATAATGAGTATGTGTGGAGTTATGAAAGTAACATTTGAGTTGCCAATAAACTTGATAGTGTTATTTGGCATAGGATTTGTAATTTTATCATTCACTTTTGCGGTATTATTATCAAGAAAAACAAGAAAAATAGAACCTTATAAATTAATTAGTGAAGATTAAAATATTGTAAAAAATTATAATTTTAATAAACCTAAATTGATAAAAAAATTTAACAATTTGGGTTTATTTTTTAGATTTACAAGTTAATAAAAAGATTCATATATTGTCTAAATTTAATTGCAATATTTTTAGTTATTGGTATAATAGTAAAAAATAAGGAGGCAATAAATGGAAGAATTTAATAGTTTAGAAAAAGTAAAAAAATTATTTGAAGAAGTAAATGGATATGGAGAAAAAAATATAATTTTTATAGCTTATAACGATTTGCAAAAGCGCAGTGGATTGGTAAACGGAATGGAATACCCATATGAAGGACTTTTAATTAATAAAAATGAAAATGGAATAGGAATGTTTTATTTACGACAACCAGTATTAGCTTTAAGTCAAAATGTAGCCAAAATGAATGTTAATAAGGATAGTTATATATTTGTTCCAAATGATGATATAGTGGAGATTAAGGTTAAAAATTATGCATTATTTAATTCTAAAGCTAAAAGAATATCAATTAAAACTAAAGACGGAAAAAAACATTTATTATTTACAAAAGCTACAGAAAAAAGTATTCCATATCAAGACCAAAATGCGAATGAGTTTTATAATATGTACATGAAGAGGTAATAAGTATGCTACACAAAATGAAACTAAACGAAAGTCCATTTGAAAGAATAAAAAATGGTACAAAAACAATAGAATTTAGATTATATGATGAAAAAAGAAAAAAAGTAAATATAGGTGATACAATAGAATTTTGTAAATTACCAGATTTACAAGAAATAATAGTAGTTGAAGTTTTAGATATTTATCATGATGAGTTTTTTGAAGATTTATTTAGAAAGTTATTTAACGATGAAGAAGAGATACAAAGAAAAACAAAATCGATGCTTCAGTATTATTCTATGGAACAACAAAAAGAGTTTGGCGTTATAGGAATAAAAATTAAATTATTAAATAATAGCTTTAGGTACACTTATAATAAATTAGTAAGAGATAAGATACCAGAAAGTATTGATAGCGAAGATGGAAGAAAATGCAGATATAGAATTCTTGATGATTCAGATTACTTGAAAGAGCTGAATAAAAAAATTCTTGAAGAAGCTAATGAATTTATTGAGGAAAATAGCATAGAGGAATTAGGAGACCTAATGGAAGTTATAACCGCAATAATGAAAATAAAAGACTATAATTGGGAAGATGTAAAAAAAGCTATGGATTCAAAACTAAAACGAAAAGGCGGATTCGATAGAAAAATATTTTTAGAATATGTTGATGAAGAAAAAAGAAATATTGAAGAAGAAAAAGAATTGCATAAAGATTTTAGAAAATAAAAATATTAAAAGTTATATGTTTCAAAACAAAAAATGCCAGTTTATAGTAAACTGGCATTTTTTGGGAATTAACTCATCAATTTTGCAATTGTACTTAAAATTATTGGTGGTGTGTTAGGATTACTAGCTATAGCATTAAGAATGCTTTCAGGTGGTTTTTTTTCAATAATAATACGAAGAGCAACAGTAGGCACACTTGGATTTTCAGCTATAGCTTTCAGAATAATACAGTTATTTGTTTTTCGCGCTAAATCAGAAAATATAAGTGCAGGTGAATTCTGTCTTTTTGCAATTAAAAGAAGGATAGACATGTCATCGCTCTTTTCTATTATTTCGCGAAGTACAAGTGGTGGAGTACCTGGATTGTTTGCAATAGCTGTAAGTATTCCACTATCATTGTTATCAGACATAAGTTTTCTAAGAGAATATCCTGGCGTGTTTGGATTTGATGCAAGTGCACAAAGAATATCATAGTCGTTATTCTGATTCATAATGTCATTAAGAGTATAAGCTGGGGTGTTTGGGTTGCTTGCAATTTTTAAAGTAAATTCCTTATTCATAGACGTTACCTCCTGTGTAACACATATCTGAAGGTAACACAGCTCCTCCAGATTATTTTGACAAAAACAATTTGGTTGGAGCTTTCCGCTGTGTATAGTTTTCCAACATAGGTACATTATAACATATTATGTAAATACAATCAATTTATTAATTAAAATATTGACTAAAAAAATTTTATGGTATAATATGAAAAAAATTACTAAGGAGGAAGATATGAATTCAGAAATAGTATTAAAGGATGTTAAATATTTAGATGTATATAAAAGAGATTTTATTATTGGAGATATTGTAATAAAAGACGGAAGGATATTTAGTATAAATCAGCCATATAATTCATCAAATATAATTGATTGCGCAGGAAAATACTTAGTGCCAGGATTTATAGATGGTCATATTCATTTGGAAAGTTCAGTAATTTCTCCAAATGATTTTGCTAAAATAGTTATAAAACATGGTACAACTGCTGTTATAACAGACCCGCACGAAATAGCAAATGTATGTGGTATCGATGGAATAAAGTGGATGCTAGAAAAAACTCAAAATGCTCCCATAGATGTATTTTTTAATATTCCATCTTGTGTGCCAGCAACACCATTTGATGAATCAGCATATGAGCTTAAAAGTGAAGACGTTAAAGCATGTTTTGATTTAAACAAAGATAGAATTCTAGGATTAGCAGAGGTTATGAATTATCCAGGTGTTATAAATAATGATGCGGAAATTTACAACAAAATAAAAATTGCTAAAGAGCAAGGAAAGGTAATTGATGGACATGCACCAGGAGTTGTTGGAGAAGACTTCAAAAAATATATAAATGCAGGAATAATGTCAGATCATGAATGTACTACTTTAGAAGAAGCAATAGAAAAATTAGATATAGCACAATCATTGAATAAAAAATTTTTTATAATGGTAAGAGAAGGTACAGCTGCAAAGAATCTTGAAGCTTTGTATAAGTTGTTTAGTATGAAAGATTATAAAGAGCATTTAATGTTTGTAACAGATGATAAACATCCAGAAGAGCTAAAACTAAAAGGACATATTGATTATATAATAAAAAAGGCAATTGATTTAGGAGTTGATCCAGTAGATGCATATATTGCAGCATCATATAATTCAGCAAAGTATTTTGGATTGAAAGATAGAGGAAGTATAGAAGTTAGTCAAAAAGCTGATTTAGTTATATTAGATGATATAAATGAGTGTAAAATAAATTCAGTAATAAAAGATGGAAAATTAGTTACTGAGGAAATGTTAAATAATAATGTAGAAAAAACTATAGATGAAGAGCTAGATAAAAAAGTAAGAAATTCAATACATGTGGATTGTATAGATGAATCAAAATTAAAGAGTACTGAAAATTTGCCAATAATTAAAATGATTAAAGGTGAGATAACTACTCAATTTTTAGGATATGCGAGAGATTATGATTTAGAAAACGATATAATAAAAGTGGTAGTAATAGAATCTCATAAAAATACAAATCATATGGGGATTGCATATTTAAATGGAATGGGATTAAAAGCAGGTGCAATAGGTACAACTGTGGCACATGATTCACATTATATGATAATTGCAGGAACAAATGACGAAGATATAGTTTGTGCGGCAAATGAAATAATAAAACTAAAAGGTGGAAAAGTTGTAGTAAAAGATGGGAATGTTATATCAGAATTAGCTCTTCCTATAGCTAACTTAATGACCGATATTAATCCAGATGAAGCAATTAATAAAATTAATGAATTAAAGAATTCTGTTGAAGTAAACGAGGGAATAGATCCATTTATGAATCTTTCTTTCCTAAGTTTAGCCGTAATAGGAGACATTAGATTACTTCCAGGTGGTGCTTTCTCAGTAAAGGATTGGAACTTTTATAAAAATCTAGAAGGAAAATAGAATATAGAGCTAAATAAAAATATTTAATAGAATAGCAAAAAGTCCCTAAAATTTAGAGACTTTTGCCGGTTAATCATTTGGTATAAACTATTGCTTGCTCTAAAGCAAGTTTTGCTTCAGCAATGGCAGAATCAGTTTTGAGTTTTTGCTCAAATATTGCTTGGGCCAAGCCAACTTCAGCAGATCTTTTATCAAAGGCTGCTCTGCACTCAGCTTCTTTTTTCATTTGCATTTTTTGAGCTTCTTGGCCTGCTTTAATTTGAGTCTGAATAAAAGTAGGCTGATTCTGCAAAAGCTCTGATGATGCGTTTTCTAACTTTTTTAAATAGTCAGGATTTAAATAGTTTGGTAACATATGATTTTCCTTTCTACCTCTAATTAGAGGTTTTTGTTAAGTGGGTGAATAATCGAATGTTGTAGAAAGTTTTCCAAATGTGAGAAAATTCTACTAAAAATAGTATACAACATTATGTAAATAAAATCAAATTCATTATACGAGTAATATTTTTGGGAGGTAAATAAATGGGATTATTTAATAAAAATAAAAAAGAAGAAAAAAAGGAGGTAGAAGTTTATGCTCCTGGTTGGGATGCAATTGATAGAGAGACAGAAAGAATATACCCTGGTCAAAATAATCCAAAACATTATGCTACTTTGATTAAATGGAGTCTAGGTGGTCCAGATCCTCTTGATGGGATAAGTGTATTTGATGGAGGGGATTATTGGCATTTTGTAACTTATGGTTTATCAGAACTTTATAAAAAAGAAAGTGAAAATAAAGAGTGGAGTGGCTATGGAATGGAGTTCACATTCAAATTAAAGAAAGACAATTACGCAAATGAAGAAATGGAAATTAAGTGCATTTGTGGTTTGTTACAACAAATTGCAAAAATAACTTTTAAAAATGGAGAAATATTCAATCCATACGAATATTTATATTCAGGACAAACTGAGGGAATTGATTCAAGGAAAATATCAAATATAACAGGATTTATAACTATACCAGATACGAAATTCCAAACATTAAATACAGAAAACGGTAGAGTTGATTTTGTAGAATTTATTGGGGCTACAGATGCCGAACTTGTAGCTTTAAAAAATAAACAGTTAACAGTAAAAGAATTGTATGAAAAAATAGGCTCTGATGTAACAAATTATAATAGAGAATCAGTTATATAGCTAGCAATAATTGTGAAAGATAAGTAGAAATAGTAA
>JAZUKV010000034.1:0-69273 GCA_045643465.1 Clostridia bacterium
TTATATCTCACTTGTTGTAACAATACTTATATTGTTATCTTTTAAGTAGCTTATCATATTTTTAAAATCTTTAGTTAACACACTATTTGAAACTAAAATCATTGAATTATCTTTTAGATCATTTTTTATATTATTAACATCCAATAAATTGTCTTTATATGTGATACAATTATTTAATTTTGTTTTATTATATAAAATTTCGTTTCCTGAAGATGAAATTTTCTTTATTGTATCCTGATTAAATTTATATATATCGCTATTTAAATAAAAAGAAATTTTAATATTCTCATTTTTCAGTAAATTCAAAATTTCATCAATTCCTTCTTCACTTGAACATTCTACAACTATAGCAATTTTAAAATCTTGACTTGCATTTGCAGCAACTTCAAAAGATTGGTTATTATCGTTCTTCATATAAAATGCTATCCCCAATAAAGTCATAACCGTGCATAGTGAAACTAAATATGAAACAATTTTATCTTTGCTAACTACAAAAAACATAATAATACCTCCAAAATGTATTAATCAATTTTATACATTTCGAAGGTATTTATGCGCATTTTTATTAAATTTTATTTATTATTAATTTAACATATCTCTTTTCTTTAGCCAATACATTACAATCCCTGTTATAGCAACTGCTATAATTGTTAGAATAAGAAAACCATATCTGCTATTTTGGAAAGGAACATATACATTCATTCCCCACATACTTGCAACTAAAGTTGGTATTGCTAATATAATTGTTATAGATGTTAATATTTTCATTATTCCATTAATATTATTAGATATAATTGAAGCATACATATCCATAGTTTCATTTAAAATATCTGTATATGTTTTACTCATTTCTATAGCTTGCTTATTTTCTACTATAGAGTCTTCAAGTAAATCTTCATCTTCTTCATATAATTTTATAATTCTCCCCCTTAAGGTTTTTTCCATGACAATCTCATTTGACTTTAATGATGTTGTTATATATACTAATGATTTCTCTAAATTTAACATTTTTAATAAATCTTCATTCTTTAAGCTCTTTTTTAAAGTCTTTTCTATATTTTCAGTTTTCTTATTTATTGTTTTTAACATATTTAAAAAAGCAGAAGAATTTTCATAAAATAATTGAAATAAAAATTGACTTTTCTTATATGTAGCAATTTTTTTTCCTATATTTCTTTCCAATTTAGATATAATACCATTATTTTTTATAGATACTGTTATCAAATATTCATCTCTAACAAATATAATTCCAACTGGCATAGTTGTATAAATTTCATTATTATTTTCTAATTCAGTAATAGGAACATCCACTATAAATAATATAGTTCCATCATCTTCAATATCTACTCTGGCTTTTTCCTCTGCATCTAAAGAATATCTAATAAAATCTTGCTCTATTTTTAGGTTTTCACAAACAGCATTTATTTCCACTTCTGAGGGATTTATCATATTAATCCAATTCCCCTTCATAAATTTATCAGTTTTTATAGTTACATTCGTTTCTAAATTTGTATTATACATTTTTACCATTTGAATCACCTCTTGCATATTATTATTTACATTATTTTTATTTCTTAATCAATTCTTGGACTAAGCTCTTCATATATTGGTCTTTCTTCTCTTATCATTGTAGATTTTCCATGTCCTGGATATACTATTGTATCATCTGGCAAAGTCAACAATTTTTCTGTTATAGAATTCATTATTTCGTTTAAACTTCCTGTTGGCAAATCAGTTCTCCCCCATGTTCCTCTAAACATTGTATCACCTGTAAAAACCATCTTTTCTTGAGCACAATATAAACTGCTCCCTCCTTTTGTATGTCCAGGCGTATATAATACTTTAAATTCTAAATTACCAATATGTATACAATCTTGATCATCTACACGACGAAAATCTCTTATTTCATATATTTGCATTCCTATATATGATATTAGGCTAATTGAATCATCAACTAAACCTTGAGCATCAGCTCTATGAATTAAAACATCTGCTCCGGTTATTCTTTTAAGCTCTAACACTCCTGCAGTATGATCCCCATGGCAATGAGTTAAATAAATATATTTTACTTTAGCCTTTAAAGTTTTAATCATATCATATATTTTTTCAACTTCTCCGCCTGGATCAATAACAATAGTTTCTTTTGAGGTTTCCTCTTCTATTATATAACAATTAGTAGGTTGATTTTCTAATACTTCTACTTTAATTCTCTTTTGTATCATTTTTTAGGTTTACATCCCTTTCATTATCTATTTTTTACGAGTTACTTCATAAACACTATCTACTTTTCTTAATGATTTTACTAATACATTCAATACATTTAGGTTCTCAACTTCTACAGTCATATTAGTTTCAGCAGTTCTATCTTTTAGTAACTTACATTCAACAGCCATCAATTTACATTTATTATTCGATACAGACTTTATTATATCTGATAATAAATTATTTCTATCATTTGCCAATATTTGAATTTCTACGTTATATGAAGAATTATCTTGGTTGCTCCACAAGACTTCTATAATTCTATTTTCTTGAGAAATTAAATCTTGCACATTTATACAATTTTTTCTATGAATTGAAACTCCTCTACCTCTTGTTATAAAACCTATTATTTCATCTCCAGGAACAGGATTACAGCATTTAGAAAATCTTACTAAACAATTTTCAATTCCCTTAACAATTATTCCATTACTTGTTGCTTTTTTATAAGTATTTTTTTCTGTTGAAAGCTCTTCAATTGTTTTTTCAATTTCTTCGTCTTGATTGTCTTTTTTATATGCCTCTAACATTTTTGCAATTACTCTTGAAGAAGTTATTGCTCCAAATCCTACAGCTGCATACATATCCTCAATAGTATTAAATTTATATCTGTCTAAAGCTACTTGAATATACTCATTTTTAAATAATGTAACATAGCTCATTCCAATTCTTTTTATTTCTTTTTCAATTAAATCTTTTCCTTTTAAAATATTGTCTTCTCTTTCATTCTTTTTAAACCATTGTAATATCTTGTTTTTTGCAGATGTACTTTTTACAAATTTTACCCAGTCCCTACTTGGTCCTTTTGCTTGATCAGAAGTTATTATTTCTACAATATCTCCATTATTAAGTTTAGTAATTATTGGCATCATTTTACTATTGATTTTGCAACCAGTCATATGATGACCAATCTCTGCATGGACGCTGTATGCAAAATCTATTGGAGTTGCACCACTCGGTAAAACTTTAATTTGACCTTTTGGAGTAAATACATAAACTTCATCCTCAAATAGCTCTGTTTTTAATGTCTTTAAAAATTCTTGAGGATCTTGCATATCTTTTTGCCATTCTAATGATTCTCTAAGCCATGCCAACTTATCTTCTTGAACAACAACTGTTGTTTTTTTATTTTTATTAGCTTCTTTATATGCCCAATGGGCAGCAATTCCATATTCTGCAATTCTGTGCATATCCCATGTTCTAATTTGAACTTCAAAAGGAGTACCTTTTGGTCCTATTAATGTAGTATGCAAAGATTGATACATATTTGGTTTAGGAACAGAAATATAATCTTTAAATCTACCAGGCATAGGATTATATAAATCATGAACAACTCCTAAAGCTGCATAACAATCTTTTACAGAATTTACTAAAATCCTTAATGCAAATAAATCGTATATTTGATCAAGTGTTTTATTATCCCTTTTCATTTTTCTATAAATACTATATAAATGTTTTGCTCTACCATTAATTTCTGCATCTATTTTTTGACGTTTAAGCTCCTCGTTTATCTGCTCTACGACGATATCAATAAACTTAAGTCGCTCTTCTCTTTTTTTATCTATTCCATCTACAATTTCCCTGTATTCATCTGGATATAGATATTTAAAAGATAAATCTTCAAGTTCCCATTTTAATGAATACATACCAAGTCTATTAGCAAGTGGTGCATATAAATCTATAGTTTCTGAAGCTATTGCTATTTGTCTATCTCTACTTAAATATTTAAGAGTTCTCATGTTATGTAATCTATCAGCTAATTTTATTAAAATAACTCTTATATCTTTTCCCATGGCTAAGAACATTTTTCTGTAATTTTCAACTTGTTGCTCTTCTGCACTTGTATATTTTAATTTTCCTAATTTTGTCACACCATCAACTAGCTCTGCTATTTCTAAAGAAAATTCTTTTTCAATATCTTTAATTGTAACTTCAGTATCTTCTGCAACATCATGTAAAATTGCCGCACAAATTGTGCTGTCGTCTAAACCTATTGTTGCTAGTATATACGCCACTTGAACTGGGTGTATTATATATGGCTCTCCTGATTTTCTTAATTGTGAACCATGCTTAGACTTAGCAAACTCATAAGCTTGCCTTATGAGTTTGCTGTCTGTTTTTTTATTATTTTTCTTCATTAAATTAATAATATCTTCTATCGTTTCGTTTCTTACCTCAGACATCTTTTGCCCCCTTTAATAGGATTTTCTAATATCCTTTAAATTTATCTGAACGTTTTCTTTTCCGTTGAATTTATTTATTTCTAGAGACCCTACAACATCAATTCTATCTCCTAATAAATAATCTTCAACTAAATTTCCCATATTAAATCCTATAGCATCTATTATTACATTTTTATCTCTAAGTGTTAATTTTATGTGCTTACCTTCTGATAAAGCTCTTATGGAATCTATTTTTAAGTTCTTATATAAGAATATTGGCATTTTATTAGCTTCTCCATATGGCTCTAAGATTTTTAGCTCTTTTATAGTATCCATATTTATATCATCTATAGTTACTTCTTTATCTATTTTTATAATAGGTACAAGCTCTTTTATATTAGTTTTTTCTGAAAATTCTTCAACCTGTTTTTTAAAATCTTCAAATTCGTCTTTTTTAATAGTTATTCCAATAGCCATTGAATGTCCACCAAATCGTTCAATATGCTCTGGACATTTTGATAATGCATCATGCAAGTCAAATCCTTGAATACTTCTTCCTGATCCTTTACCTTCATCATCTTCAAAACATATTAAAATACTTGGCTTATAATACATTTCTGTTACTTTTGAAGAAACTATTCCAATAACACCATGATGCCAATCTGATTTTCCTAGGATTATGCAATTTTTATTTTTCTCTCCATTTTCAATCATTTCGATTGCTTCCTTAAATATTTTTACTTCTTTTTGCTGTCTTTCACTATTATATTTATTTAATCTTCTTGCAATTTCTTCTGCATAAACTATATTTTCTGTTAAAAATAAATCTAATGCTTCTTGTTCATATCCTAGTCTTCCACATGCATTTACTCTTGGTGCAACCCCAAAAGATACTGTACTTGAATCTATACTTTTGGCACCTATTGAATTTAACAAAGCCCTTAATCCTACATTTTTTGTTACCTCTACTAATTTCAATCCTAATTTTGATATTACTCTGTTTTCATCTATCAATGGAACTATATCTGAAATTGTACCTACACATACTAAATCTAAATATTTTAAATATTCTTTTTCTTCTAAATTATATTTTATTGCAATGGCTTGTATTACTTTAAATACTACACCAACACCTGCTAATTGGTTAAATGGATATGTATTATCTTTTCGCTTTGCATCTACAACAGCTAAAGCATTTGGCAATGTTTCTGCTGGTTCATGATGATCTGTAATAACTGTTTCTAGACCTAAACTATTTGCATAATCAATTTCTTCTATTCCTGAAATTCCGCAATCAACAGTTATCATTAATGTATATTTTTGTTCAACAATATTATCTATGGCTTCTTTATTTAATCCATAACCTTCTTCTAGTCTATTTGGAATATAACTATCAACTTCTAATCCTCTATCTTTTAAAAATTTCTTTAAAACAGTTATACTTGTTATCCCATCAACGTCATAATCTCCATATATTATAACCTTTTCGTTTGTTTCAATTGCTTTTGATATTCTTTCTACTGCTATTTTCATATCTGGCATTAAAAATGGATCATAGAAATCTTTTCTGGTAGGATTTAAAAATACATCTACACTACTACTTAAATTTTTATTATGAATTACTGTTGCAACTAAATTACTTACATTATATTTTCTTCTAAGCTCTTCTACTTCATTTGTGTTTATATCATAAAATTCCCATTTTTTATTCATTTTTACTCCTTATATACTAAAATTTGTTTTTATTGTATATCATTTTAATAAATTTTAAAAGGGTTAGATGAAAAAAAGTTGAAATGTTTGCACACATTTCAACTTTTTGATTATAATTTAAAAATTTCTTCCATTGATTCTGCAATTATTTTATTTACATCAGCTACCATTACATTAAATCTAACTTCTAAATCAAAATATTCTTTTATTTCTTTATCTTCAACTAACATTACATACATTTCTTGTAATTTTTTCATTTTTTCTGGATCTTCTGACCCTTTTTCCATTGATAACACTTGAACATCATATCTTAATTTTTCAAATTCTTCTATTTTATTTTTTAATTCAGGATTTGCTAAAACTTTTTCTCTAGCTTCTTTATATTGTTTGAATTCTTCTGATTCTTTCATCTCTTGTGCTAACTTATTAGCTGTATCATATATATTATTCATAATTCACTCCTTACGCATAAGCATGTTTCTTTTTAAATGTTAATAGTTTTGAAATTTCTTTTTCTGAATTTTTTGCTTTTGCAGCTTTATTCTCTTTTTCTTGTGCTAATTGCTTTAATTGTTTTTCTGCTTCTGTTTGACATATAGCTCTTTCATATACATAATGCGTATCTTGAGCAATTTTATTCCAATTAAATTGATTTTTTACTTTATTTTTTGCATTCTTTTCAATATCATTACACAATTGTGGGTTAAATAATATTTCTAATACAGAATCTGCTATAGAGTTTGGATTTCCAGCATAGCTTTTCATTCCATCAACTCCATGCTCTACTATTTCATTTAGCCCACCTACATCTGAAACTACAGTTGGTGTTCCTGATAACATTGATTCTAATGCAACAATTCCAAATGGCTCATATGTACTTGGAAATACTGCTACATCTGCACATTTATACATTTTTTGTACAGATTTAGAATCTAAATATCCTGTAAAATAAACTTTATTTTCTATTCCTAAACATTTTACTTGATTTCTTAATTCATCAATCATTCCACCTTTCCCTGCTATAACAAGTTTGGCATCATGATATCTATCTAATATTTTAGGCATTGCTGCTATTAAATTTTGTACACCCTTTTCGTATACTAATCTACCTAAATATAAAATTATTTTTTCATTATCTGCTGCATATTGTCTTCTAAATTCGTATTCTCTCTTTACTCCATTATACAAATTAAGATTTACACCATTTGGTATAACATTTATTTTATCAAATGGTAATCCAAATAATCTTTGCAATTCACATTTCATATAATTACTATTAACTATTACATCTGTTGATTCATATGTTAATAGCCATTCTGTATCATTTATATATCTTTGTACTTCATCATGTATTCCACTGTTTCTACCAGCTTCTGTTGCATGAATTGTTGATACTAAAGGAATTTTATATGACTGTTTTAAAGTCTTGGCTGCATAAGTTACAAGCCAATCATGTGCATGTATAACATCAAATTTTCCTTCCTCATTAATTATTTCTGTTGATTTTGCAATTAGGTTAAAATTTAATTGCATAACCCAATCAGTAAAATTATTTGGTGTAATCATATAATTATCAACTCTATACACTTTTACACCTTTGTCATCTTCAAAATCTGCTAAATTTTCTATATTAGCATCTTTGTAAGTTACTACTGTAACTTCGTGCCCATCCTTAATTAACCTATGAGATAAGTCATGTACTACTCGGGCAATTCCTCCTACAATTCTTGGCGGATACTCCCATGTTAACATCAATATTTTCATGTTATCATGCTCCTTTCTAATCTTCTGTTTTGCTACGTTTTATTCATCATCTATTATTTCGTCTTATGCCTCATTTAATATTTTATACAAGTTTATTTTAATTGTAAATAATTGTAAACAAAATTTTATTTTTTTTTACAAATTGTTCCATTTTTCTATTGAATTTATAATCATTTTGATATAGTATATCATTAGTGAAAATTATACTAAGGAGGAAAGAACGTTGAAAGAAACTAAAGAAAAATTAGACGAAAATATAGCTGAAAAAACTACTAAAGCTACAGCAAAAAAATCTGCTTCTGCTACTAAAGCTACTACAAAAAAGTCTAATTCAGATACTAAAAAATCTACTAAATCAGCAACTAAAAAATCTGATTCTGTTGCTAAAAAATCTACTAAATCTACAACTAAAAAATCTGATTCTGCTGCTAAAAAATCTACTAAATCCGCAGCTAAAAAATCTGATTCTGCTACTAAAAAATCTACTAAATCCGCAGTTAAAAAAACTACTAGAGCTACATCAAAAAAATCTACAAGCTCTGTCATCAATAAAGTTCCTTCATCAAAGAATTCAAAACTAGCAAATCCAATTTCAGAATATTATGATTTACCATACAGATATAATCAAACACTTGTTAGAATTTTGGCCCAAACTCCACATGCTCTTTTTATTTATTGGGATATTTCTGACAAAGATCGTGAAAATATGATTAATACTTATGGCGAAAATTTCTTCAACGACACTAAGCCAATTCTTATTATTCACAATGAAACTTTAAATTACAGTTTTTCAATAGATATTGATGATTTTACAAATAGTTGGTATCTTCGTACTCCAACAAGTAACTGCTCTTTTACAGTAGAATTAGGAAGAAGATTTCTTTCTACAACTAATGAACAACCTAGCAGCAAAATTTTGCATATCGCAACTTCAAATACATTACAATCACCAAATGACCATATACTTGAAGAATCATTTAATCAAACTATTTTAATTAAAAATGTTAAAACTAACGAAATATTAGAAATTCCTATTTCTAAATTTAAACATATACCATCTATTTATAGCAAATATGATGTATACAAAAATGAGTTGATGAATAATCCATCTTCTGATTTTTTAATATAGATTTTACAAATGGAGAAATATAATGAAAAATATAAAAAACACTAAAGGATATGTAAGTTTCGTATTACATGCACATCTTCCTTTTGTTCATCACCCTGAAAGTGAAGATTATTTAGAAGAGCAATGGCTTTTTGAAGCAATCTCTGAAACATATATACCATTGCTTATGAATTTTGAAAAACTTGTTGCCGAAAATGTTAATTTTAGAATTACTATGTCTATGACACCTCCTCTTCTAAATATGCTTGATAATAAATTACTTCAAGAACGTTATATTAAATATTTAAAATCACATATTGAGCTAAGTCAAAAAGAAATTGAACGTACATCTTATGACGAAAGACTAAATAACTTGGCTCATTATTATTTTGATAGATATTCACATGATTTATATTATTTTGAAGAAAAATATAAATGTAATATTATTGAAGGATTTAAGCATTTTCAAGATATTGGAGTTCTAGAAATAATTACTTGTGGCGCTACTCATGGATATTTTCCTATATTATATATTACAGAGCAAACTGTAAAAGCACAAATTGCTATTGGAGTGCAAACATATGAAAAATATTTTGGAAGAAAACCTAAAGGAATTTGGCTACCCGAATGTGGATATGTACCAGAAGCAGATAAATATTTAAGAGAATATGGTATTGAATATATAATTACTGAATCTCATGGAATTTTGTATTCGAATCCAGCACCTATCTATGGCACATTTGCACCTATTGTAACTCCGAATGGAGTTATTGCTTTTGGGCGTGACATTGAATCTTCTAGGCAAGTTTGGAGCTCTATAAATGGTTATCCAGGAGATTTCAATTATAGAGAATTTTATAGAGATATTGGATATGAAGCAGATTATGAATATATAAAACCATATATTGCTTCTAATGGAGTGAGAGTTAACACCGGTATTAAATACCATCGTATAACAGGAAAAACGGAATATAAAGATTATTATAATGTACAATGGGCTAAAGATTCTGCTGAAAAGCAAGCTGGGCATTTTTTAGATAGTAGATCTAATCAAATAGAAGAAATTTCTCAATATACTTCTAATCCCCCTATTGTTCTTTGTCCATATGATGCAGAGCTATATGGTCATTGGTGGTATGAAGGACCATATTGGTTATACATATTATTTAAGAAAATTTATTATGACAACTGCAACTTTGAATTAATAACACCAAGCGAATATATAGATAAATACCCTGATATGCAAATTGCTACACCTTGTAGATCTAGTTGGGGTGCTAATGGCTATAGTGAAGTATGGCTAAATCCTACAAATGATTATGCACATAGACATCTTCATAAAGTAGGTGAACAAATGGTAGAATTAGCTCATCTATATCCTAATACAAATGACCTTCTATTAAAGAAAGCATTAAACCAATGTGCTAGAGAATTACTATTAGCCCAGAGCAGTGATTGGTTATTTATTATTACAAATGGTACCATGGTTGATTATGCTAAAAAGCGCATTAAAGATCATATTGGAAGATTTACAAAATTATATAATCAAATAAAACATAACGATATTGATGAATCTTTTGTTGACTACTTATATAATTATGATTGCATTTTTCCAGAAATTGATTATAATATTTATTTTTAATGTAAATTTTTTATAATAAAAAAGTGTGGATTTTATTCCACACTTCATTTTTTATTCAGCTTTTTTATCTCTGTTCATTAGTTTATATACTGCTTCTTCAGGTTTTTCTCCTTTATATAAAACATTATAAACTTCTTCTACTATTGGCATTTCCACATTAAGCTTATTTTTTAATTCATATGCTGCTTCTATATTATCAACACTTTCAATTACCATTCCTACTTCTTTTCTAACTTCTTCTAATGGCAATCCTCTTCCAATTAAACGACCTGCTTTTCTATTTCTACTATGTTCACTATTACAAGTAACTATTAAATCTCCAAGACCTGTTAAACCATAAAAAGTTTCTTTTTTTGCTCCTACTTTTTCTCCTAATCTTGCTATTTCTGCTAATCCTCTTGTTAATAAGGCTGCAAAAGTATTATCTCCTAAATTTAGCTCTACAGCAATTCCTGCACAAAAAGCTATTATATTTTTAAATGCTGCTCCGTATTCAACACCAATTACATCACTAGAAGTATATACTCTCATTTCTTTGCTCATAAACACATCTTGTACAAATCTGCTAACTGTTTCATCTTCAGAAGCACATACTAATAAAGTAGGAATTCCTATTGAAACTTCCTCAGCATGACTTGGTCCTGATAAAGCTCCTACCTTTACTCCAGAAATTTCTTCTTTTATAACATCTGTTAATATTGATAAAGTTGCTTGCTCTAGACCTTTTGAGCATACTATTATAGGCTGCTTTTGTATGTCTACATATTTCTTATATTCTTTTACTATATTTCTAGTAAATTTTGATGGAGTTACATGAAGAATTAAATCAGAATCTTTAATTACTTCTTCATAACTTAATGAGCAACTTATATTTTTTGGTATTGTGACATCAGGCAAAAACATACATTTTCTTTCATTATTTATCAAATCTGCTTCTTTTGATTCAAAAGACCAAATTTTTACATTGTTACCTAAATTAGCTAAATGTATACTTAAAGCAACGCCCCAACTTCCACTTCCTATTATTGCTATATTTTTCATAATTATTTCCTTCCTTGTATATAAGTGCTAAACTATTTTTTAAAACTTAATTTATTTTCTTCACCTTTATATATTCTTTTTAAATTAGCTCTATGATTAAATACAACTATTATAGCCATTAAAATTCCAAAAATTACATAATTTCCCTCTACGATATAATGCTCTGATATAAATATTGTTAATACAGGAAATAATATAGCTGCCATAATTGATCCTAGTGAAACCATTCTTGTTAAAGCCATTACAACTATTGCAAATACTAAACAAATTAATCCTATTTGCCAATTTGTTAATAATAAAATTCCTAATGCTGTTGCAACACCTTTTCCTCCTCTAAATCCAAAATATACTGGGAAAGTATGTCCTATAACTGCAAATATTCCTGCTATTTGTACTAAAATTTCTGGTGTAGAATCATTGGCTATTTTTCCAATTCCTAATGCTAATAAAATTGCTACAACTCCTTTTAAAATATCACATATTAAAGTAAGAGCTGCTAAACCTTTTCCTGCACTTCTTAACATATTTGTTGTTCCTGCATTACCGCTTCCTTTTTCTCTTACATCAAATCCTGCAAATTTTTTACTAAATATTATTGAAAAGTTAACACTTCCTATTGCATATGCAATTATTGCTACTAAAATATATACTACCATAATTTTTCTCCTTCTTCTGTTTTATTCTTTTTCACCTTTTTCTCTAACAATCATTCTAATAGGTGTTCCTGTTAATATAAATTCTTTTCTTAATTGATTTATTAAATATCTCTCATATGAAAAGTGGAATAACTTTTTATCATTTACAAACACAACAAATGTTGGAGGTTTTGTTGATGCTTGTGTCATATAAAATATTTTTAATCTTTTTCCTTTATCTGTAGGAGGTTGCACTATTGCTATAGCTTCATTTAAAACTTGATTTAAAACTGCTGTGGAAGCTCTAAATGAATTTTGACTTGCTACAGTGTTTATTAACTCATATAATTTTTCTACTCTTTGACCAGTTTTTGCTGAAATAAATAGTATTGGTGCATATGACAAATATGATAATTTTTCATAAATCTCTTTTTTATATTTTTCAACTGATTTATCATCTTTTTCATATTCATCCCATTTATTAACTGCTATAATTACACCTTTTCCTGCTTCATGTGCTTCTCCTGCAATTTTTGCATCCTGATCTGTTATCCCTTCATTTGCATCTATCATAAATACACATACATCAGATCTTTCTATGGCTAATTGTGTTCTCATAACACTATATCGCTCTAAATTTTCTGTTACTTTGCTTTTTCTTCTAATTCCAGCTGTATCTATAAAAATATATTTACCATAAGAATTCTCAAATTCTGAATCTATGGCATCCCTTGTTGTACCTGCTATATTGCTAACAATTACACGATTTTCTCCTAAAATTTTATTTACTAATGATGATTTTCCTACATTTGGTTTTCCTATCAAGGCTACTTTTATAACATCACTTTCATCTTTTTCATTTTCGTTTTTAGGTAATAATTCATAAATTCCATCTAATACATCACCTATTCCTAATGCATTTAATGATGATACTGGATATGGATCTCCTAGTCCTAAATTATAAAACTCATAAATATCATCTTGCGTTTTTCCAAATGTATCTGCTTTATTACAAACTAAAATTATTGGTTTCTTTGATTTTCTAAGCATTAATGCTATTTCATTATCAGCTGTTGTAATACCTGCTTTAATATCTGTTACAAATACAATAACATCAGCCATACTTATAGCAATATCTGCTTGATTTCGCATTTGTGTAACAATTAAATCTTCTGATTCTGGCTCTATACCACCTGTATCTATTACTGTGAAATCCATACCTCTCCAATTTGCTTCAGCATAAATTCTATCTCTTGTTACACCTGGCGTATCTTCGACTATTGAAATTCTTTTACCAACTATATAATTAAAGAATGTTGATTTTCCTACATTCGGTCTACCAACTATTGCAACTACTGGTTTTGACATTTTTTATTTCCTTTCATAAACATTTTTCAATATTTTATACCATTTTTCCTAATTAGTCAATTCTACAATTTCTAATACTTATATACAAAAAAAAACAGCACTTTTGATGCTGATTTTTCTTATTCTTCATTATCGCTTTTTACACTTACAACTTTTTCTCCATCGTAATATCCGCAAGCTGGACATACTCTGTGTTGTTGCATTAATTCATGACAATGTGGACATTCTACTAAGTTTCTTGTTTTTAAAGTCCAAGTAGATCTTTTTAAATGTGTTCTTGCTTTAGACCATCTTCTTTTTGGTTGTGCCATCTCTATTCCCTCCTTTGCCAATTAGTATTTATCTATGTTTATATACTAATAATTTGACATTACAAATTTCACTTTAAAAGTATACTAGTTTTTTCCAGTTTTGTCAATAGTAATTACAGATTTAATTTTTTGTACTTGAATTAATTAATTTTATAAAAATTATTATAATTGTAAAATTTTTTGAATTTTCGAATATATTATATATTATATTAAAATTTTGGAGGTAAACAATTATGTCTGGATTTGTTGGTTTTACAAATTTAAAAGAAAAAATTTCATCTAAAACTAATATATATAATATGAATGAAGCACTTACAAAAGTAAATAATTGTGAAGATGGTTATTATTATGAAGAAAATATCTGTTTAGGAGAAAAAACTTTTTTAGATACTAACCCACATGATGAAAAACAACCAATGACAATTATGTATAATGCTAATATATATACTATTGTATTCTCTGGCAAAATTTATAATTCTCAAGATATACAAAATGAACTTGAAGATAACGGATTTACTTTTAAAACTAGCTCTGATACTGAAATACTATTAAAAGCCTACATACAATGGCATTCTAAAGTATTAACTAAATTAAATGGCGTGTTTTCATTTGCTATTTGGGATAGTAATGAAAAAGAGCTTTTTATTGCTAGAGATCACTTTGGCGTAAAACCTTTATTTTACACATTACTTAATAATACTTTTGTTTTTTCAACAGAAATAAAAGCTCTATTTCAATATCCTGGTGTTGAAGCTACACTTGATGAAGAAAGTATTTCCGAATTGTTTGGAATAGGACCTGCAAGATCTGCTGGAAGTGGTGTGTTTAAAAATATTTTTGAAGTTAAACCTGCTCATTATGGTATTTATAATGAAAGTGGTTTGCATTTTGAATGTTATTGGAAATTTGAAAGCAAACCTCACACTGATAGCTTACAAAAAACAACTGAAAAAATCCGTTATTTATTAGAAGATTCCATAAATAATCAAATAAAATCTGATATTCCCTTATGCGTATTTTTATCTGGTGGATTAGATTCAAGCATAATTGCATACTATTCATCAAAATATTATAAATCTCATGGTTTAGGACAATTAAATACTTTCTCTGTTGATTACGTTGATAATGATATAAATTTTCAAAAAACAGACTTTCAACCAAATTCTGATAATTATTATATAGAATTAATGAAAAAAGAAATTAATCCTAATCATCAACAAATTATGCTTGATACACCAGAATTAGTAGATTCTCTTGAAGAAGCTATGTTAGCACGTGATTTTCCAGGAATGGCAGATGTTGACTCTTCTTTACTTCTATTTTGCAAAAATGTAAAAAAACATTCTACTGTTGCTTTAACTGGTGAATGCTCTGATGAAATTTTTGCTGGATATCCTTGGTTCTTTAGAGAAGATGCTTTAAAAAGTAACACATTCCCATGGTCTTTAGCTATAGAAGAGCGACAAAACCTTTTGAATCCTAATATTTCTTCAAAAGTAAATTTAAAAAGTTATATAGATGCAAAATATAAAGAAACATTGAATCAGGTTTCTATAATTGATGAAGATTCTATGGAAACAGCTGAAAAAAGGAAAATTTCTTACTTGACTATGAATTGGTTTATGCAAACTTTATTAGATAGATCTGATAGAATGGCACTACAAAATGGATTTGAAATAAGAGTCCCATTTTGTGACTATAGAATAGCTGAATATTTATGGAATATTCCTTGGGAAATGAAAGCCTTAAATGGTAGAGAAAAAGGACTTTTACGCTATTGCATGAAAGATATTTTACCAGAAGAAATTGTAGAGCGAAAAAAGAGCCCTTATCCCAAAACTTGGAACCCTACTTATTTAAATGCGGTAAAAGAAAAATTAACTCAAATAATGAATAATACAAATGCACCTATAAATAATATTTTAAATAGAAAATATATTTTAGAAATTTTAGAATCAGAAGGAAAAACATTTACAAGACCATGGTTCGGTCAATTAATGACAGGTCCTCAATTAATGGCATATTTATGCCAAGTAAATATGTGGCTTGAAAAATATCAACCAAAATTAAGTTTTTAAAATTAAAACCACCATTATAATTGGTGGTTTTAATTTTACTATAATTATTCTTGTGGTGGATTTATTATATTTTGTATATCTGGATCTTCTTTTAAATTATCTCCTATATAACTAAAAGCTTTCTTAGTTTGATTAATTGTTGCAAGTGCTACATCTTTATCTTCTCTTAATCTTTTGCTAGCATATTTTAAAATAATTCCTTTATTGCTTACTGCAGCCATAACAACATCTTTATCATCTCTTAATTTTTTACTTGCATAATATAACACTTGCCCATCTCTACTAGCAGCTTTTAAAACAACATCTTTATCATTTTTTAAATCTTCACTCGCATAACATAGAACCCAACCTTTTACCTCAACTGCTGCTAATAATATTTCTTTATCATCTTTTAGTCTATCACTTGCGAATTCTAATGCTCCACCATCACATTTTACAGCTTCTAAAACAAGCTCTTTATCATCTTGCAATTCAGCTGATGCCCATTCTAATAAAAGTCCATCTTCTTTAACATATTGTAAAAATATTTCTTTATTTTCTGAATTTGATTTTATTTTTTCAATATCATCCATAGTTATACTCCTGCCTTATATTCAAAATCTTCCATAAATGGAAACATTTCAAAAATTCTTTTATGTGTAACAATTTGCATTCTTGGTTGTGGATTTTTTGGATGATCACTTAGCAATTCTTGAGTATAACAATTTTCAGAAGTTTTATAAATAAGATATCTATTTCTTACATATGTAAAAAATATTTGATATCCATTATCTAAATCTTGCTCTAAATTTTCAAAAGTATAATTTCCCATGCTTTGTTCCTTTCAAAAAATTTCATTTTCTTAATTTAAATTTTATTGTACCATTTGTTCAAATTCTTCTTCTGTAATTATAGTAACCCCTAAACTTTGAGCTTTTGTTAATTTACTTCCTGCATCTTCACCTGCTAAGACATATGTTGTTTTTTTTGAAACTGAACTTGATGTTTTACCACCAAATTTTTCTATTATATCGCTAGCTTCATTTCTAGAGTATTTTGAAAGTGCGCCTGTTAGAACAAAAGTCATTCCTTCAAATCTATTATCATTACTTAGCTCTTCCAGAGATTCCATATTTACTCCAGCCTCTTTTAATTTATTAATTAAATCTATTGATTGCTCTTCATTGAAAAAATCATAAATACTTTTTGCCATCACTTCTCCAATATCATTTTGAACACTTAGCTCTTCCAATGAAGCATTCATTAAATTATCTATATTTCTAAATTTTCTAGCCAAATTCTTAGCTGATTTTGCACCTATATGTCTTATTCCTAAACCAGTTAATAATTTTGACAAATCATTTTTCTTACTTGCTTCAATAGCGTTTATTAGATTTTCAGCAAATTTCTTGCCATTCTTTTTTAATGATGCTATATCTTCAAGTTTTAATTCATATATATCAGAAATTTTATTTATTAACTTTCTATCAATTAATTGCTCAATTATGCTATAGCCTAATCCATCAATTTCCATTCCTTCTTTTGATGCAAAGTGAACAATATTTCTCAAAGCTTTTGCTGTACATTCAATTCCTGTACATCTTGTAACAGCTTCGCCATCTTCTCTTATAGTAGGAGCTCCACACACTGGGCAAAACTTCGGCATAACAAATTCAAGCTCTTTACCAGTTCTTTTTGATTTTACAACATCTACTACTTCTGGTATAACATCTCCGGCTTTTTGAATTATTACTCTATCACCAATTTTTAAGTCCTTTTCTTTAACAAAATCTTCATTGTGCAGTGTTGTTTTAGAAATCGTTGAACCAGCCACTTTTACAGGCTCTAGTATCGCCATTGGTGTTATTGCTCCAGTCCTTCCTACTTGACAAACAATATCTTTTAATAAAGTTTCTTTTTGCTCTGGCGGATACTTATATGCAATAGCCCACCTTGGTGTTTTAAATGTAGTACCTAGCTCTTCACGATAATCCAAATTATCAACTTTTATAACAGCTCCATCAATTCCAAATGATAATGATTCCCTCTCATCTCCAATTTTTGTAATTGCATCTATAGCTTCATCTATATTATTACAACAAACTCGTACAGGATTTACATTAAATCCTAATTTATCTAAATATTGTAATTGCTCGTAATGTGAATTAAATTTATTATCTTCTAATCTTTGTATATTAAAAATATAAATATCTAATGGTCTTGTTGCCGTTACTTTTGAGTCTAGCTGTCTTAATGAACCTGCTGCTGCATTACGTGCATTTGCAAATAATGTTTGTCCCAATATTTCACGCTCTTCATTTAATTTTTCAAATTCATCGCTACCAATAAAAACTTCTCCTCTTACTATAAGGTTAACTTGCTCTGGAAGTTCCATTGGAATAGACTTAATAGTTTTGGCATTATTTGTAACATCTTCACCTATTATTCCATTACCTCTCGTTGCTGCTTTAAAAAATTTTCCATCCTTATATTCTATTGCCATTGACAATCCGTCAATTTTTGTTTCAACTACATATTTTAAATTAGCACCATTATCATGAAGTTGTTTTCTAACTCTGTCATCAAAAGATCTAAGTTCGTCATATGAAAAAACATCTTGTAAACTTTGTAGTGGAACTTCATGTTCAACTTGTGTAAATCCTTCCTTAACATGTCCACCAACTTTTTGAGTTAATGATTCTGCTGTAATTAAATCTGGAAATTGTCTTTCTAAATTTTTTAATTCATTCATCATCATATCATATTCAAAATCAGATATTTCAGGTTTATCTTCATCATAATATTTTTTAGCATGATATTCCAATGTTTTTCTGAGCTCTTCAATTTTTGATTTTGCTTCTGTATATTCCATAAAAAAATCCTTCCCTTATTAAATTTTAATATATCTAAATTCTTAAAAGTGGAAAAAAGAACCGTCCCATTTTCCAAAAAAGTGGAAAAGAGAACCGTCCCCGTTTCCTAATCTGATAATAATTCTTTACCATTTTTTATGTAGTCCCAACCTGAAAAGATTGTTGCTACTGTTGAAATTAATAATATTCCTGTACTTAATATATTCCATACTAATGGTATACCTGTTAAGCTTCCATCAAAACATTTTCCAAATGAATTCATATCTATTAATGCTGCAATTAAACCTATCATTTGAGTAACTGTTTTCAATTTTCCCCATACTGATGCTGCTATTACATTTCCTGATTTTTCTACAGCTATTAATCTATATCCTGACACAATAAATTCTCTAAATAATACAATTATTGGTATCCATGCTGGTAATCTTGAAGCTTCTACAAGCATTATCATAGCTGCTAAAACTAGAATTTTATCTGCTATTGGATCTAAAAATTTTCCGAAAGTTGTAATTTCATTTCTTGATCTTGCTAAATAACCATCTAATTTATCTGTTATTGATGCTATTATAAATATAAATGTTACTAATAACCATGTTAATGGTATTGAAAATAACTCTCCATTTATTGGTAAAAATGGAATAATAACCATTATCGGAACCAATATAATTCTAAATATTGTTAATTTATTCGGTAAATTCATAATTTTTTCCTTTCTACTTATAAAATATCATTATTTGCACTTAATTTTATTATTAAATCCATGTTATCATCATTTGCGGCTTTATTTTTCCTGATTTTTCCACATTTTTTACACTTAAACACTATTACATATCCTTTTTTTGGACTTATTTCAATTCCTATTGGCTCTAGTAATCCATGACACTCCTCATTTCTATCCCCAGGATTTATATCAACATGTTTAGAATGCAAACAATATGGACAATGGTTTCTGCATGTATACCCTAATTTTTTTACTCTTTTTCCACAATTTTCACAAACAAATTCTTCATCTATTTTTGTAAATAAACTACTTTCCATACTATCACATCCATTCTTTAATTATTGATTTTCCTTATAAAATATACTTCCTCCAAGAAATTCTCTTAATAAGGATTGGTCTGGAACATATTTGGCTGGAACTGATATAAAGTACTCTAAAAAAGATATTAATTTCTTAGCTTCTGAATATTCTGGTTGACTTTGATCTATTTCTTTTAATAATGGTAATGCATAATCTTTTAGAACCGCTATTTCATATATCAAAGATGAATTAAACATTGCATCTGCTTCTTCTTGATAAGGAAATATATTTTTTCGTTCACCATTATTAACTGACTCCCACATTTTCAATGTATGATGTGCACTATAACCTCTGAATTGATTATCTCTTACAATCCTTCTTATCAATCTTGAATCTGTTGTAGAAATTCTATTATTATGATCCATATTTAATACAGTCAAACAACTTATATAAATTTTATATTTTTGTTCCTTTGGAATTAGACTTGTTAATTTATCATTTAAACAATGTATTCCTTCAATAACAAGAATTTGATCATCTTTTAATTTCATTTTTTGCCCATTATATTTTTTAGTACCAATTTCAAAATCAAATGTAGGAACATCTATTTCTTCCCCATTTAACAATTTTAAAATATGTTCATTGAATAAATCTGTATCAATTGCTTCAATGCATTCAAAATCATAATTTCCATTTTCATCTTTTGGATTTTGAGATCTTTCTACGAAATAATTATCTACTGATAAAGTTACTGGTCTTATTCCATTAAGTCTTAATTGTACGCCTAATCTTTGAGCAAAAGTTGTTTTACCTGAAGATGATGGACCTGCTATTAATATAACTTTAACATTTTTTCTTTTTATTATATCATCAGATATGTTTGCTATTTTTTTCTCATGTAATGCTTCATCTAATATAATATGCTCTCTTATCCAATCTTTTTTTATTATTTTATTTAATTCGTAAATAGTAGATACATTTAAAAAACTATGCAAATCTTCATATTCATCCAATGTTTTTAATAATTTAGTATTTTCTTCAAATTGTGGCAATTTTGTTATATCTTTTCTACTAGGATATCTTATTAAAATTCCATCATGATATTTAACTATTTCATATATTTTTGCAAAACCTGTTGATATTGGCATTACACCAAAAAAGTAATTATAATAGTCTTCACAATAATATAGACTAACATAATCTTTATATCCATCACATATTTGAAGTCTGCCTTTTTCATTATTTTCAATCTCATAAAATTTTCTTGCTTCATCTTTTGTCATTACTTTTTTAATAATTGGAATATCTTTTTCAACAATTTCTTTGAATTTTGTATTAATATTTTTAACTATTTCATCCGTTATCTCTGCATTTTTTACTTCTACAAGCATTGAATTTGATAATTGGTAATTTATTTCTGTTTTAATATCTGGATATAATTTTTCAAAGGCCATCGTAAGAAGATAAATCAAACCTCTTGTATATATTCTCATCCCATCTCTGTCAGAAATATTTATTAGCTCTATGTTTCCATCACTAGTCATTTCGTAATCCAAAGATTTAATTTCATTATTAAATCTTGCTGCAATACTGTTTGTAGCAATTATTTCTTCTCTAAAAAAATCTATAATTTTAACTTTATCTGTAATAAATTTCTTTCCTTTATAATAAATTTGAATCATAAGTACCTCCATTCTATATCTAATATATGTAAATATTAAATATAAATTCCACTGTGCATTATAAATTAGGAATTATGAAACTTTCCCATTTAACAAGCTTATTTTATATCTATATTTTTTTTTAGTCAAGTAATTGACAAATATTAATTACTTGTATTATTATATATTTATTAAAAAAAGGAGGAATTTTTTATGAGTAAATTTTGTGAAAATTGTGGCGCAGAATTAAGCGATACAGATAAAGTTTGTCCAAATTGTGGGACATCTGTAGTTGAAGAAGCTGCTGCTAAAAAGAAGGATGTTAAAACAGAAAAAAATACAACAGAAAAGAGTGCATCAGCAAATAACAATAAGAAAACTCTTATGTTATTTGGTGGAATTGCAGCTGCAGTTGTTGTAATTTTAATTTTAATTATCGTATTATTGGGTGGAGGTTATAAAAAACCTGTTAAATATTATTTCCAAGGAATGCAAAAATCTAATGCTAAAACATATTTAAAAGCATATCCTGATTTTATGAAGGAAAATCTAGAAAAAACATACGATAATGAATATCTAGAAAAAATGATGGATAAATTTGAAAAGAGCTATGGTGATAAAATAAAAATTACATATAAAGTTCTTGATAAAACTAAATTAACAAAGGATGAATTAAAAGATAAAACAGAAGCTTTAGAGAAAAAATATAAAGATGAAAAAATCAAAATTAAAGAAGGATACCAAGTATGCGTAAAAGCTACAATAAAAGGATCTGACGAAACAGATACAAGTTATACAACATTTGAAATATACAAAATTAATGGAAAATGGTGCATGACTAACTAATAAAAATAAAACCGCTTTTCTTAGCGGTTTTATTTTTTTAGGTTCTATAATAAATGTTGGGGTGTAAAAACTCCAGCATTATTTTTTTGAAAAAATAATGCACTTATTTAAAATACCTGATAGAATTTAAGCGACGAAACCAAAGTCTAAGGAGGTATTAAATAAGTGCATACTCATTATATCAAAAAATTATTTAATTTAGAAGGAACTATTATAAAAAATTCTCATTTTTTCAAAAATAATATTGTTTTCGATGTTGAAATGCCTGTAACTGAACATACTTGCCCTCACTGTTCATCTAAAACTACAAATGTTCATGATTATTATTTAAGAACTATAAAAGATGTTCCTGTTCAAAAAAAGTTTGTTACTATTCGATATAATCAACGTCGATACCATTGTTCTTCTTGTAACAAATCATTTAACGAAAATAACTGCATCGTTTCCAGATACTCTCATCATACAACTAACCTAAATGGCTATATCGTTAACTCTTTACGCTCTAAAGTTTCCATGAACGATATCTCCAAAGAAGCTAATGTTGCTCCTTGCTTTATTTCAAAGATGCTTCCATACCTTTCTATTACCTGTACTAAGCTTCCTAAAGTTCTTTGTATTGATGAATTTAAGGGTAATTCCGGTACTGAAAAATATCAAGTTGTTCTTCTCGACGGTGAAACTCACGAAATTGTTGACATTATTGAATGCCGTTATAAACACTTCCTTTGCCAATACTTTAAGAAATTTCCTAAAGATCAACTTGATAATGTTAAATTTTTTGTTACTGACTTGTGGGAAACATACAAAGATATCGCTTTTACCTATTTTACTCACGCTAAGATTATTGCTGATCGTTTTCACTTTATTCGCTATGCTACCGGTGCTGTTGATATTTTGAGAAAAAAAGTACAATCAAATCTTCCAAAAACCGAAAGAAAATGGTTTAAAAAGTCTAGAAAATTACTACTTTCTCGAAGATGCAAAATTAAGAAAGATGAAGATATTGAACAATTAAATTATATGCTAATTAACTTTTCTGAAGATTTACGCATTGCGTATCGTGAAAAAGAAGCTTTTCTTGATATTGTTCATTCTACTGAATCATACGAAATTAAAGAAAAACTTTTCAATGAATGGGTTAATCGAAACTTAAACTCATCCGTCGAAAAACTTGTTTCTGTTGCAAAAACTTATCAACACTGGGCTGTTGAAATTCGCCATGCTCTCGAATTTCCATACTCAAATGGCTGCACTGAAGGGATTAATAATAAAATTAAAACTTTAAAACGAATATCATTTGGCATGCCAAATTTTACTCATTTTAAAGCTCGCATCATGTTACTTGATTAATAAAGTGATAATTTAATATGATTTTTTAAACCAATTTTCAATTGGTTTATTAATCAACTTTAAAATTTTAAATATTTATGTTTTGTTGTTACAAATTCTAAAAATGGTATAAAAATAAGAGTGGACAAGTATTTTACTACTCATCCACCCCAACTCTTGACAAAGAGCCTTTTTATTTAACTTCCTTTTTATATTACTCCTAAAATTTTATTTTGTCCTTCTGTCTCCACCCACATTGAATTGGAAGTCTCCAATTCAACACTACTGGATACAGAAGCCAAAGGCCAAGCCATAGCCGCTGTAGTACGCATTGCTGTTGCCGACGTAGCCGCTGCTATACACATAGCGCACATCGTTCGTACGGCCAAGATTAGGGGAGCGGAGCCACCAGTCGCGGGTCGAGCCAGCTTCAGTATACGCAACTCTATTAGTATTAGCACTTACATTGTAAGATGAAATATAATATTTTGATTCTGTATTTCCAAATTTATTATAACCATCTCCACTTGCTCCTAATCCCTCTGTTGTATTTCCACTGTATTGTCCAGTACCATACATTTCTCTGTCTGAGAATAACCATATTGAATCTGCTATATCATCATTCAAAGTATAACTGCTTGTTGATGTACCTGTTACATATTTTATCTTCTTTGGTGTTATTACAGCTTGTAAATCGCTTTCTATACAACTATATAAACATGTATCACTTGTTAGGTTTACATCTCCCGCATATCCTTCATTTGTTTTTGCATTTTTACCTATTAATGTTGCTCTTATGTGTGATACACTATATCCTCCAGCATTTCTTGCATTTGATCCATAATTTGTTTCATTACTATCTAGTGTAACTCCAGTTCCAACATATGAATTTTTACTTTGTGATGGATTCCATCTTGTATAGTAACAACTATTATTACTAATTGTGTTATATAACATTCCTGCTCCATCTCCATATTGATTATAAACACTTCCACTTGCTATTGTACTATTTAATGTTAAACTTACACTTTTTGTGTCTCCACATAGCATACAATCTTCAAATACTGTTTTATCTTGTACTGCTTTTATTTCTGCCCATGTCATATCATGTAAACTTATATTCTCTCTTGCATCTACCTGAGCTTGTGATCTAGTTACATTGTTACTACCAGAATCTGTTAAATATGCTGATGATGTAGTTTCACTTCCGTTAGCAGCTACTGAATGAGTTATAATTTTAACATAATATTCTCCACTTCCTTCTGAAGTTTCTTCATACTCATGTGTTACATAACTTTTGTTATAATTTGCTCCAACAGCTGGTCCAAACGTTAAACCTAGTGTATTTCCATTTGCGTCAACGTCTTGATTTATTCCGTATATTTGTACTGCATATTTGATTGGCGCCATCTTCCATTGTGCATATAATGTTATATCTCCTATATCAGTTACAGATTGCTCATCTGTATATGCAGTTCCACTTCCATCAGGTTCTGTATTCCATCCAGTAAATTTATATCCGTCTTTTGTATAACCATTTGCAGTTAAATTGGTTGCTACATCATAAGGAATTGTTTGTGGATTCATTGTCCCAGTTCCTGTGTTACTATCAAATGTAACAGTGTAACTTGTTGGTCGTGGTGATGAAATGCAGAAGCCAAAGGCCAAGCCAATGTCGCGGTACACATTGTAGTTGCCGCCGATGTAGCCGCTGTAATCCACAAAGCGCACACAGTACGTATAGCGAAGATTAGGGGAGCGGAGCCACCCGCTGTAGGTAGAGCCAGCTTCACTATACGCAACTCTATTAGTGTTATCACTTACATTGTAAGATGAAATATAATATTTTGATTCCGTATTTCCAAATTTATTATATCCATCTCCACTTGCTCCCAATCCCTCTGTTGTATTTCCACTGTCTTGTCCAGTACCATACATTTCTCTTTCTGAGAATAACCATATTGAATCTGCTATATCATCATTCAAACTACAATTACTTGTTGAAGTACCTGTTACATATTTTATCTTCTTTGGTGTGATTACACTTCTTAAATCACTTTCTATACAGCTATATAAACATGTATCACTTGATAGGTTTACATCACCTGCATACGTTACATCTGTTTTTGTATTTTCTCCTATAAGTGTTGCTCTTATATGCGATGTTGAATATCCTCCTGCGTCTCTTGCATTTGAACCATAACTTCCTCCATTTGTTGCCGCTGCATTTTGACTGGTACTTGGATTCCATCTCGTATAGTAATAACTATTATTACTAATTGTGTTATATAACACTCCTGCTCCATCTCCATATTGATTATATGTACTTCCACTTGCTATTGTACTATTCAAAGTTAAACGTACACTCTTAGTATCTCCACATAGCATACAATCTTCAAATACTGTCTTATCTGGCACTGCTTGTATTTGTGCCCATGTCATTTCATGTAAATTAATATTTTCTCTTGCAGTTACCTGTGCCGCAGTTCTAGTTACATTATTACTACTTGAATCTGTTAAGTATTCTGATGATGTAGTTTCACTTCCATTTGCTGCTACAGTATGTGTTATTATTTTTACATAGTAATTTCCTGGATTTTCCGCTATTTCCTCATATTCGTGTGTTACATAGCTATTGTTATAATTAGCTCCAACAGCTGGTCCAAATGTTAAACCTAGTATATATCCATTTGCGTCAACGTCTTGATTTATTCCGTATATTTGTACTGCATATTTGATTGGCGCCATCTTCCATTGTGCATATAAAATAACTGTTGCCCCATTTGTAGCTGTTAAATTACTAACTTCTTCTCCGTCGGCATAACTTGTTCCACTTCCATCAGATGCTGTATTCCATCCAGTAAATTCATATCCCGTTTTTGTAAACTTATTTGCAGTTAAATTGGTTGCCACATTATAAGAAATTTCTTGTGGATTCATTGTTCCTGTTCCTGTATTACTATCAAATGTTACAATATAGTTTGCCTCAATTGTAAATTCATTTGTACTTGTTGCCATATCAGTAAAATATGATATTGTGCCATTTATATTAAACATACATAATAATATGATTAGTATTGCTATTATTCTAACTATCCAAGTAATTGGATTTACTGTTTTAGTTCCAACTTTTATTAGTTTTTTTGGTCTGCTTTTGTTATTATTTTTAATATTACTTTGGCTAACATTTTTATTTCTAATAGATTTTTTCTTTTCATTAGAAACTATTTTATGATGTTTACCATATTTCATTCTATTAATCCCTCCTTCATTTTTCTTTTGATTTTTCTAGTTAAATATTCTATAGTTTTTTAACTTTAGGTAAAAATGTATTTCTATTTTTAAAAATCATTTTATACATTCTTACCTAAGGCTAAATGCCTTAGAATATTATTTTTCTGCTTTGCATCTTTTTCCTTTTTTCTTGGCATCATCTAAAAATCCAGCTATTAAAATAACTATTATTATTGTAATTAACATTATTTTTCCTCTTGTAGTTTGAATTAACTTTACTAAATATCCAAGTTTAGGTATTGAAAAAACATTTTTTCCAATGAAATTATTTTCTGTTGTTGTAATTCCATCTGACCTATCGTTGCTATCACCTTTTGTTTCTATTCCTTCATTTGTAATACTTATAGCTCTATGTGTTACTTTATCTCCACTTGAAGCTGTAAAAGCAATAATATCATTTTCTTTTACATCTTGATATTTGGCATGTTTATTTATAAAACTTAAACTACCTGTTTGGATAGTAGGTTGCATAGAGCCAGATTCTACAACGAAAGGTTCAAATCCAATTATGAATAAAAAAATAAAGATAATTCCTACAATTAGAATTAGTGTCATCAAGGTATTGGCTAACACCTTGATGACTTTTTGTACTTTTTCCATAACACTAATCCCTTATTTATTTAACATTATTATTTATTATCTATTAAAATAAACCATATATAGCTGTTGGAGTTGAAGCACTTAAGCTGTTTGTTTGGATTCCATACGCATTAACTACAATATTTGTTGTTCCAGCTGTTGCTTTTTGAGCTGCTGTTAATGTTGATTTTAATGTTACTGAACTAAATACTGCTGATGTTGATGCATTTGCTGCTAATGAAGTCATAGTTGATGATGAACCATAAGCATATACATATGTAATTGTTTTTTCTGTTGTATCTACAGCTGATGTGTCAATTAAAGTCCATCCACTTCCTATTGTATCTAATGTGAATAATGCATCATCTGCAGTTCCATCATTATTAGAATCATAGCATGGTACTATTACTTCTGCAAATACATAAGCAGGTGTTGTTGAAGAATCATTTGTTATTATTGGATTTTTAGCTATATTTGCTCCTGGATGTATTCCTTCTCCATTTGCAGCTACCCATGCTGTTTCACTTAAGCTAATTTCTACATTATCACCTAATGTGAATACGTTTGTTTTTGTATCTGTATCTGTGAAATATGCAAGTAATCCTCCTATTAATAGTACTACTGCTAATATTGCAGCTACTGCAATTGATTTTTTCTTGTTCATATTGCATTTTTCCTTTCTTTCCTCTTTGGAATTTTTTATTTATACTATTCAATATTTATTTTTTCTTTATAGTCTAGTAACATTACAATTACCAAGCCAATAGAAGAAATCACAAATATTGTTATAGCCACATTAATTTTATCCCCTGTTTGAGGATTCGTTTTGTTTTTACCACTGTTGTTGTCTTTTGAATTATCTTTGTCATAATCTACTGAAAATATCCAATTTAATTTTGGAGGTATTCCAGCATATTTATTGGCAAGGTCCTTTGGTACTGACATTTTCAAATCAAATTCATCTTCTTCGCCAATGTCGTATTTTCCAAGTAATACATTTTCTACATTTCTTAATTTTCTACTATATATAACTTTTCCTTGTTTATTTGTTATTATTAAGTCTATTTCTTCTAGTAATCCTATTTCAATTTCATTTAAACCTTCTAAATCAAGTTTTAAATAATATTTAGCATTCTTTTTATTTGTATTTTTTATTTTTATACTGCTACTATAACTATCACCTGGCATTATATCTTTCATATTTTCTAAAAATTCATCTGAAACCTCTATATCACTTCCTGTACCATTTTCGTAATTTATTGTGATATTTTTATCATTATTAGTATCTATATTGTATTCTGTATTTACACTTTGAGTTGGGACAATTCCTTGCCAGGGATCTTCTTTTGTATAATCAGGTTCAAAGTTTTTCTCTTGGACAGCCTCTGCTGTTATTTCCAGTTTTATTTTTTTACTGCTTGTAATTTCACTTATATTTTGTGGAATTTTTATTGTATCAAATAATTTCACAATTTCTTCTGAGTTTAGAGCATTTTTATGATAATAGTATTCTCCATGTTTTTCCCAATCACTTGAAATTCCTGTAATATAAGTCTCTGCGTCAACATCTTCGTTGATATAAAAGATTTTTGCTCTTACATAGCACTTTGCTCCAAGATTTTCAATCTTAGGTATAAATGAAATTAACTCTGCAGGCATAACAACTTTGGTACTTTCTTCATATTTTTCTTCTACATTTTCACTATTTAATTTGAAGGTTTGTATTTTTATATCTACTCCATTTGTGCTTGATTGTCCGCTTGTTATTTGAACAGTCCCTGCATATATTCCAGATATTCCCATAATCATAAAAAATATAATTCCCAGTATAAATAAATTTTTACTTGTTTGTTTGATAATACCACCTCCTAATTCTGATTTTTTATCTTTGTAAGATTTTCTGGTAGAAAACATTTATTAGTTTTACAGGTTGATTTTTGATTATAAAAAAAGCAGAAAAATTTATGCACACAAAAAATGCACATAGATTTTTCTGTTTCTATGTTTATTATTATTTATATTATTTATATTCAAAACACGAACATTTGTTAATATATATGCTCCTGCAAGGGTTTCAGCGATTTTGTTCATGTTTTTCCACCCCCATTTATTTATCTTTTGATTTCATCTTACTATTTTAATTTATCATTGCAATAATATTTTGTCAATGGTATTTTATTACAAATTTTTTCTTTTTTTAACAAAAAACCAAAAAGTTCGCTTATATCAAACTTTTTGGCTTTTTAATTTTTTTATTTAATTTTTAATAGCCCGTGCGTGGCAATTTTTTAACTTCTAATTTCTTTAAATATGAAATTGTAGGCCATTCAGCTTTATCTTCTAATTCGTGTTCTTTATAGTTTCCAGTTAATTTTGTATAATTTATCCATTTGTCTTCTGCTTTAACTGTTGGTAACACCCTGCAGAATATAAAAGGCTTTTCAACTGCTTCAAATCCTGATATTACTGTTCCAAATTCTACTTTGTAATCAGTAATATATTCATCTTCTTCAAGCTCTACTTTTGTAAAATCAATATAGTTATTCTTTTGTGTATTATATTTTCCATATTCAATGTAATCTTCTGATTTATTAGTTTTGTATTTTACTATATAATCTAAATCTTCGTTATAAGTACCTGTAAATAATTTAGTAATTCTAACATAATCAGTTGGTAAATTATCTGTCCATGTAAAATTATCTAATGCTACATTTGATGTATTCTTTAATGAATTAAAGCTATATTTAATTTCATCATTTGGTTGTGCTTGTACTAAACCTGTTTTATCAATATCCAGTCCAACTTCAACGCTCTTATTATCTATTGTTACTGGAATTGTTTTATTATGTTCTCTAATTTGAATTTCGTATTTTTCAGTATTTAATAAATAATAGTCTGAACCAGTATCTTTTTCTTTTACATAGTAATTTCCATATTCTAATAATTTACTTGTTGCTTTTCCATCTTTTGCAGTAGTAATTGTATCAACTAATTCATCTTTTTCTGTATATATTTCAAATACTGCATTTTCAAGTGGTGTACCTTTAACTTCTTTTGTTAATTTGTTGTCATCTTTACTTACTTTTATTATTTCAATTCTACCTTTGATTTTTTCATTTTCAAAAGTAATATCTGTTATTTGATCTTGTGTTAATGTAACAGTTTCTTTTTTATCACTTAATACATAATTTTGTAGAGTTTTAGTTTCTTGAATAGTATATTTTTGGTCTATTGGTAATCTCTGTGTTGTTGCCTCTCCGTTTTTGTCAGTCTTTAATGTTTCAACAACATTTCCTTTTTCGTCATATACTTTAAATTCTACATTTGCAAGTTTTACTTCATTATTATCCATATCTACTTTAATTACTCTAATTTGTCCCTTTTTCTTTTCGTTAGTAAACGTCATATTTGTAATTTCATCTTCTTTTAAAGTAACTGTTTGTGGTGTTTCATTTAACACATACCATTTTCCTGTTTTAGTTTCTTGTACTTTATATTCTTGGTCTATTGGTAATCTTTTGCTTGTAGCCTCTCCATTCTTGTCAGTTTTCAATGTATCTACTACATTTCCTTTTTCATCATATACTTTAAATTCAACATCTGGTATTTTTACTTCTTTATTGTCTAAATCCACTTTAATCACTTTGATTTGACCTTTTTTCTTTTCATTTGTAAATATCATATTTGTAATTTCATCTTCTTTTAAAGTAACTGTTTGTGGTGTTTCATTTAATTTATACCATTTACCTGTTTTAGTTTCTTTTATAGTTAATTTCTCATAATCTCTTATTGGATATTCTTTAGTAGTTGCTTCTCCATTTTCATTTGTTTTAATTGTTTCTAAAACATTTCCTTTTTGATCTAAAACTTGAAATTCAACATCTTTTAGTTTTACTTCTTTATTATCTTCATCTACTTTTATTACTTTAACTTGTCCTTTTTTTAGCTCGTTTTCTATTGTAGTTTTAGTTTCGTTATTCCATTCGATTTTTATAGGTGTATCTTCTGCTAAGTTGTACCATTTTCCAGTATTTTTCTCTATCACTTTGTAATTTCCTGCACGAAGATTTTTAATATGTATTTCTCCATCTACATTAGTTTTATATGTACCAATAACCTTATTAAATTCTTCACTAAATAAGTCAAATTCAACGTTTCCAAGTGCAATTTTATGATTATCTTTATCTACTTTGTATATTGTTAAATCTCCAGCTTTATGTTTGTTTGTGATTGTTTTATCTGTTATTTTGTTGTAGTATGCTGGAATGTTTATTGTATCTTGCTCTAGTACATAGTCATCGTTGCTCTTAACTTCTTTTACTATATAATTTGCTTGATATAAATTGTTAAATGTAACTACTCCATCTGCTCCTGTTGTGGCTGTTCCAATTTCTGTTCCGTCTTCTTTTGTGATTTTAAATGTTGTATTTGGAATTGGACTATTTGTGTCTGCATCTACCTTTTTAATTTTAATACCTGCAGTATTTCCTTTTATGCTTAAAGTTGCCACACCGCTTGTTAAAACAAGTGGATCTCCTGTAATTGTATAATCTTGTAAAGTTTCATCAAAACTTGTTGCATAAAATACTGCATACGATTTTGATGTTACACTTATTCTTATTTCTCCGTTAATATCTCCTGTTTCAACACTGCTCTTTGGTAACCTTACTTGAAATGTCTCCCCTGCATTAAATGTGTGTTTTCCATTTCCATTTGTATCTGTTACTATTGTTCCATTTGGAAATCCTGTAATTGCTACATCATAGCTTGATATTTCAATATTTGCATTTACTGTGTAATTTTGAACATAGTAATCTCCAGCTACAAACATATTACCTGATTTTTCTGCATTTGCTACTGGGGTTCTATATGTTGCACTTCCATTGTTTCCAATATCAACTAATCTGTGAATACAATCTACAATTTCTTGTCCTATTTCATCAGTTGCATAGAAGTCATTTACATCAGATTGACCTAATACGCAATATACAGCCATTTTTTTATGATAATTTTTCTTTTATTCTTACTAAAGTATTTAATGCATCAATTGGTGTTAATTGATTAAAGTCAATTCTATCTATTTCATGAGCAACTTCTGCAATTTTCAAATTATATATTTTAACTGAATCTGCAGCCTCTAATTGCTTTGTACCTTTTTCGATTATTTTATTATTTAACACATTTTTTCTTTCTAGTGACTGTAAAATTTCATTTGCCTTTTTAGTTACAATTTGTGGAACACCTGCTAATCTTGCAACATGAACACCATAACTTTCATCAGTTCCACCATTAATTATTTTTCTAAGGAAAATAATGTCTTCACCTTTTTCTTTTACTGCTATTGAATAATTTTTAACTCCATCTATTTTATTTTCAAGCTCTGTTAATTCATGATAATGTGTTGCAAATAATGTTTTAGCTCCACATTTTTCTGTATCAGCAATATATTCTGCAACAGCCCATGCAATTGATAGTCCATCATATGTAGATGTTCCCCTTCCAATTTCATCTAATATAACTAAACTATTAGCAGTTGCTTCTTTTAATATTGTAGCAACTTCCATCATTTCAACCATAAAAGTACTTTGGCCCATACTTAAATCATCTGAAGCACCAACTCTTGTAAAGATTTTATCAACAATTCCTATTTTAGCATATGAAGCAGGAACAAAACTTCCTATTTGAGCCATTAATGTAATCAATGCTACTTGCCTCATATATGTAGACTTACCAGCCATGTTTGGACCTGTAATTATTGCTAATCTATTACTTGACTTATCTAAATATGTATCATTAGGAACAAAATTGCTTGTTGATATCATCTTTTCTATAACAGGATGTCTTCCTTCTTTTATATCTATAATATCTTCTGAATCTACAATTGGTTTTACATAACCCATATCTTCTGCTACAATAGCAAAAGAAACTATAACATCTAATATTGAAACTAAATTAGCAGTTTTTTGAATTCTTTGGATTTGTTTTTCTATCTGAGCTCTAACTTCACAAAAAGCATTATATTCAAGTATAACAACTCTTTCTTCTGCTCCTAGAATTTTGTTTTCAAGCTCTTTAAGCTCTTCTGTTATATATCTTTCCCCATTTGCTAATGTCTGTTTACGTATATACCTATCTGGAACCATAGATAAATTAGATTTAGTAACTTCAAGATAATATCCAAAAACTTTATTAAAACCTATTTTAAGATTTTTAATTCCTGTTTCTTCCTTTTCTTTTACTTCTAAATCAACTAACCACTTCTTGCCTTCAGTAGTAGCAATTTTTAATTCATCAATTTCTGGATTAAATCCTATTTTTATTAAATCTCCATCTTTTACTCCTATTGGAGGTTCCTCTACAATTGATTTATCTATAATCTCATATATATCATCTAAAGTATCCATTTCTTCATATATATTTTTTAGAAGTCCTGCTCCAGTTCCTGCTAATACGTGCTTAATGCTTGGTAATTGCTTTATTGAATTTTTTAAAGAAATTAAATCTCTACCATTTGCATTACCATATGCAATTTTTCCTGCTAATCGTTCAATATCATAAACTTTTTTTAATGATTCAATTACATCTCCACGTAAAATTATAGAATCTTTTAGCTCTTCAACTGCATTTAATCTATCATTGATTTCCTTTTTATCCACAAGTGGATCATTAATCCATCTTCTTAGCATTCTTCCACCCATTGATGTTGAAGTTTTATCAAGAACCCATAAAAGAGTACCCTTTTTAGATTTATCTCTCATTTTTTCGGTTAGCTCTAGATTTCTTCTTGCATTAATATCTAAAGCCATATATCTTGTAGTATTATATATTTTAATTGTATTTATATGATCTAATCCAGTTTTTTGAGTATCTTCTAAGTATTTTAATAAAGCATTTATTGCATATATTGCTAGCTTTTTATCTGCTAAATCATTAATTTTGCAATTTGTATCATCTATTATATTGTACATTCCTGATAATAACTCATATTCTCCATCAAAAGAATCTTCTGGCTCTTGTGATATATATGTTTTAAATCTATCTTTGATTTTATCAATCTCAATTGTACTATTATACATCATTTCGCTAACAATAATTTCTGCTGGAGAATATCTTGAAATTTCATCTAATAATCTTGCAAAATTATTTTGTTCAACAATTTGTGTCGCGAAAAATTCTCCTGTTGATATATCACAAACACTAATTCCAAAATATAATCCGCTTTTATATATTGCCATAATATAATTATTTTTCTTCTCTTCAAGAAGATTAGATTCAATTACAGTTCCAGGAGTTACAACTCTTATTACTTCCCTTTTTACAATTCCCTTTGCTTGCTTTGGATCTTCTACTTGTTCACATATAGCAACTTTGTATCCTTTTTCTATTAATTTTGCAATGTATCCATCTGCTGCATGGAAAGGAATGCCTGACATTGGAGCTCTTTTATCTTGTCCACAATCTTTTCCTGTTAATGTTAATTCTAATTCCCTAGAAACTATTTCTGCATCTTCAAAAAACATTTCATAAAAATCGCCTAATCTATAAAATAAAACACAATCACTATACTGTTTTTTTGTATCTAAATAATGTTGCATCATTGGTGAAAATTCTGCCATACTTATTCGTCCTTCTTTCTTTATTCTTCTATCTTCCCTTTTAAATACCACATATGCTCTGAAACTATTTTAATCTTTACAACTTTGCCAATTAAATCTTCTGAGCCTTCAAAATTTATAACTTTATTTGAATCAGTTCTTGCAGTTAGTAATTTTTCATTAGTCTTGCTTTTACCTTCCACCAAAACTTCTTGAACTGTATTTATATATTTTTTATTATTTTCTTCTATTTGGCTTTCAACAAGATTTTTTAATTTTTCAAATCTTTCATGCTTAATCTCTTCTTCTACCTGATTTTCCATTTTATCTGCTGGAGTTCCAACCCTTCTTGAATATATAAACATGAATACTTGATCATAATTTACCTTATTTACTACATCTAAAGTATCCTCAAAATCTTCTTCTGTTTCACCTGGGAATCCTACTATTATATCTGTTGACAATGATAAATTAGGAATTGTATTTTTCATTTTATCTACTAATGCCAAATATTGCTCTTTACTATATTTTCTGTTCATTTTCTTTAGTATTTCTGTACTTCCTGATTGCAATGGTAAGTGAATCATTTTTGATACTTTTTCACAACTTTTAATTGCTTCTATAACATCATCTGAAAAATCCTTTGGGTGTGGAGAAATAAATTTTATTTTTTCTATTCCTTTTATTTTATTAATTGATCTTAATAATTGTGCAAAATTGTTAATACCTAAGTTGCCATTACCTTTATATGAATTAACATTCTGACCCAATAAAGTAACTTCTTTATATCCATTTCTTGCTAAATCTTCAATCTCATTTATAATATCCTCTGGATTTCTGCTACGCTCTCTTCCTCTCACATATGGAACTATACAATAACTGCAAAAATTATTGCATCCATTCATTATAGTAACAGAAGCTTTTGTTGTATCATTTCTTTTAATTGGCAATCCTTCAATAACTTCTCCATCAATATCTAAAATATCAATTATTGATTTGCTATTGCATATTATATTGTATAAATCTTCTGGTAATTTATGAAGTGTATGTGTTCCAAATATTATATCTACAAAAGGATAGCTTTTTTTGATTTTTTCAACTATATGTTTTTCTTGCATCATACAACCACATATTGCAATTATTGTCCCTTTTTGCTCTTTGTATTTTTTAACTTCTCCTAATTTTCCGAATAATTTATCTTCTGCATTTTCTCTAACACAGCAAGTATTAAAAATTATACAATCAGCATCACTTATTTCTTCAGTTAATGAATAATTCATTTCTTCCATCATTCCAGAAATTTTTTCAGAATCATTTTCATTAAGCTGACAACCCATTGTAAAAATAGAATATTTATAATTTTTTGCTTCATTTAATTCTTTTACTTTTTTCATAAATTCTTTTTGATTTTCTATATCCACTTTTAATAAATTCTCCTTTAAATTAATAACGCCATTTTACTACATATTTTGCTTTTTTTCAACAGTTTTTACTTGTTTAAAATTGAATATTCACTTCTATTTTACACACAAAAAAAACGAAATAGTTTTTTCTATTTCGCTTTTATTTGATACCATATTTGTTTTTGAATTTTTCAATTCTACCACCAGTTTTTTCGATTTTAATGTTGTTTGTATAATATGGATGACATTTTGAACATGAATCAACTTTCATATCTTTTTTAGTTGAATTTGTTGTCATTACATTTCCACAAGCACAAGTGATAGTTGCTTCTTGATAATTTGGATGTATTCCGTCTTTCATTATGTATTCACCTCTCCTTTAATTAATTAAATAAAACTGTATAATATATTAACACATATTTTTTAATTTTTCAATAGTTTTGTAATTATTTTTCTTGTAAACTTTGTACATATGTAGCTGATGACTCTAATTCATTTTTTAAAGATGCTTTTTTTACTAACTTTGAAACTACATTAAATAAGCATAGTACAATAAGTATAAATAATAATAATTTTCTCCATATTTTTGCTAACATAATATCTCTCCTTTACATTAGACATACATACATTATACTATAATTATACATTTTGTCAACCCAATATGCTTTAAAATCAATATTATCGTATAATAGTTTTAATAAAATATAATTTAGTATTGCTTTTTGAAAAAAATTATGCTACTATATTATTTGTTGATAGGGGTATGGTGTCAATGGTTAGCATGATGGTCTCCAAAACCACAGGTCTGAGTTCGAGTCTTAGTACCCCTGCCAATTTTTTTTTGCACAAATTCTAGAATTAGTTATATTTTATAAGGAGTATATATTATGCGAAAAATTACACAAAAATTTATTGATTTTATTCTTAAAATATCTCAAAAAATATTTCCAAAAAAATTATTTGAAATTGAAAAAAAATTTTTAACAATTGAAATCGTTTTATATATTTTTTTCGGAGTACTAACAACAATCGTTAATATCGGAGTTTTTTCTTTATTAACAATTTGCTTTAATCTAGAAGAAAACTTATCTAATGTTATAGCAATAATTATATCTGTATTATTTGCTTACTTTAGTAACAAAGATTTAGTATTTAATTCAAAAGCTACTTCTCTAAAAGAAAAATTTTATGAATTTCTAAAATTTATGCTTGGTAGAGCTTTTACTATGGTAGTTGAATTAGTTGGATTTTATGTATTATTTAATTTGTTAGGAATTCCAAGATTAATTAGTAAAACATCAATTACTATTATTGTTATAATACTAAATTTTTTCATAAGTAAATTTTTCGCTTTTAAAAAATAATTTAAGCTAAAAGAAATATTTTCTTTTAGCTTTTTTTATAAGGAGGTCTTTAATTATATATAAATTTAATCGTTTTTATCTTTTTATATTATTTTTTTCTATTTTTATAATAATATTCTTTTCATCTACTTTTATTCAGTATTCAAATACTTCTTCAAATCAAACAATTTTTTCTCAGGATATTCCAGATAATAAGTTTTTATGGCCTTTAGTTAATTATAAAAATATCAGCTCCTACTTTGGAAAAAGAGCATCACCAACTGCATATGCATCTTCATATCATAAAGGAATTGATATCCCTGCACCAGCTGGAACAAATATTTATGCTGCAATGTCTGGAACAGTCATATCTGCAAAATTTAGTGGAAGTGGTGGTTGCACTGTTACAATTCAAAGTGGAAATATTTTTACGTCTTATTGTCATGTTTCTCCTAATTTTTTGGTTGCACCAGGTATATATGTTGAAAAAGGACAACTAATTGCTCAAGTAGGTCCTAAAAATATCTATGGTTTCCCTGAAAATATTTATAAAGATTCTAGTGGTAATCCTACAAATGGAGCCACAACAGGATCACATCTTCATTTTGCTGTACGAAATGGTACTGAATATGTTAATCCTCTATTATTTTTTTAGCTATTATAAAAAATAAAACAGTAAGATTGCTCTTACTGCTTCATATTAATCTTCTTCCGCATCATCTTCTGAACTTTCGCATCCTCCGCAAGAATGACAATTTCCAGAACATCCAGAAAATTCTTCATCATAATCACTATTTAAGTCTAGCTCTATTATATTATGACATTCTGGGCACTCTATTTCATTTTCATCATACTCATTTAAATCTGCAAAAAATTCATTATTACAATATGGACAAACAATTTCTGATTCATTGTCTTCCTCATCATATATATCTTTCTCAATTGTATTTATAGTATTTTCTACTTTTGCCAACTTTTTTTCAATATTTTTTTGGCCATTTTCTATATCAATAATTTTTTCATTAACTACTTCGCTCATTCTATCAATTATGTCTATAAAAATTATTGACATCTCTGACAATTTGGTTTTTACAAAATTTAATTGCTCTTCATCTGTAATTTTTTCATCGATTTCACTCATTATCTCATGATATTTATTACTTAACTCAGACATTTTAAATTCCTTTCAAACTAAACTCTTTCCATGTATTCGCCAGTTCTTGTATCTATTTTAATAATATCTCCGATATTAACAAATAATGGAACAGATATTTCATATCCGTTTTCTAATGTTGCAGGTTTTCCAGATGTTGTTGTTGTATTTCCAGAAAATCCTGGCTCTGTATATGTTACCTCTAATTCAACAAACATAGGTGGTTCAACTGAGAATACATTTCCTTTATATGATAAAATTTTAACATTCATATTTTCTTTCATATATTTTAATGCATCACCTATTTGATCTTTATTTAAAGGCATTTGCTCGTATGTTTCATTATCCATGAAATAATATAATTCCTCATCATTATATAAATATTGCATTTCTCTTTTTTCTATTTCTGCTCCTGGATATTTTTCTGATGGGTTAAATGTTTTTTCAAGAACTGCTCCTGATATTACATTCTTTAATTTTGTTCTTACAAAAGCTGATCCCTTTCCTGGTTTTACATGTTGAAATTCAACTACTTTGAATACGTTTCCATCCATTTCGAATGTTGTTCCGTTTCTAAAATCTCCTGCCATATATACTTCTGCCATTATAAATTCCTCCTTGAATATTTTTTTCTTATTACATATATTTATATATAATACAACATTTTCTTGAAAAAATCAATACTTGTGCTATATTACCACATAATTTTTATCTGATTTTGTTAAAGAATCTGAAGAATATTTTGAAATTAATATTGTATCTTCTATTCTTATACCAAATTTATTTGGTATATATATACCTGGTTCGTTTGTTATAATCATATTTTCTTTAAGTAAAAAGTCTACTCTATTTCCAAAATATGGATATTCATGTATTTCTAATCCTACACCATGCCCTAAACTATGCATTGGCTCAAAACCATTTAATTTAATGTTACTTTCAAAATTTTTAGAAATTGCTTTTAAATTAGCTCCTTCTTTTAAGGATTCTGATACTTGAATTTGATTTTTTAATACTAAATCATATACTGGCTTAACATATTGAGGAACAAATCCTACAAAAATTGTTCTAGTCATATCTGAACAATATCCATTAACTTTACACCCCATATCTATTGTAATTGGGTCTCCTGCCTCTATTATTTTATCTGTTGGAACAGCATGTGGCATTGATGAATTCTTTCCAGAAGCAACAATTGTATCAAATGCCAACTCATCTGCACCATTTTTTATAAAAAAACGCTCTATTTCTGCTGCTACTTCTTTTTCTGTCATTCCTATTTTTATAAAACTTTTTAAATAATCAAAACAATCATCTGTTATTTTGCATGCCTTTTTTATATTTTCAATTTCGTAAGGCTCTTTAATCATTCTTTGTTTTTCAATTATTCCTTCAGTTTCTTCAAAATTATTTATTCTGAATTTATGCATATATTCTTTATATTTTAAATATGTTAAATGTGATTCTTCAAATCCAACATTTTCACAAAATAAAAAGAAATTTTCATAATCATCTAAAGTTAAGTCTTTTATATCTACGACAACAATTCCATCTTCTATTGTTAAAATTGCATTAACATGTTCAATATATCTACTATCCGTTATAAAAACATTCTCTTTTCTTGTAATTAAAAGAGTTCCTTCTGCCTCAATATTTGTTAAATAATAAATATTAACTGGATTAGTTATAATCATACCTTGCAAATTCAATCCCAACATTTTGTTTCGTAGCCATTTAATTTTTTCGTTCATAATACATCCCCTCAATTTTCTACATCTTATATTTTCCAAAAGAAAAAATTACAAATGGTAATACCATCAAAACTTCTAATGGTACAAAAATTACAATAAATGCTGCTATTACTATAAATGGACCAAATGCTATATATTCAATCAATTCTTTATGTTTTATTTTTTGTACTATTAATAAAACAACACTATATATCGCTGCTATTAAAAATGCTAATATCGCTATAGCTATTATACCTTGGAATCCAACATATAAACCTAATGCTGCCATCATTTTTACATCTCCAAATCCCATTGTTTCTTTACCAAAAATAAGTCCACCAAGATAAGTTATTGCTAAGAATATTATTCCTCCTGCTGCCATACCTTCAAATAAACTAATTGCAGCATTCAAATTTGATACCCCTTGTATAAAAGTAAATATTAGCCCAACTTCAAATATAGTTAATGTTAATCTATTTGGTATTATTTGTTTTTTATAATCAATACAAAAAGCAGATATAAGCATAGGTGTTACTATTATATATTTATAGGTACTAATATCTTTTGCTCCAAACTTATAAACTATTCCTATATAAATAAATATATGTATAACCATTAATAAATATTTCGGTGTTGTGCTTTTTAAATATTCTTTAAAATTTTCTTTAGAAAAAATTTTCTTATGCTTTGGCAAAAAATAATTTAATACATCTGAAAACTGACCAGCTATTGCTCCTAATATTGCTGCCACAACATATACAATTATATTAACGTCATTTATATACATTTTATACCTTCTCTTTCTTCATTTTCTTTAAATATTTATTTATTATTATTTTTTCTATAGGCCTTTTTATTTTTGTAATTATAATATCTTTGTCGCTAATTGGTTCAACTAAAATTGAAAACATATTACACCTATTTGCTCCTATTACATCTGTCATAATCTGATCTCCAACTGCTGCTATATTTTTTTCATCTAGCTGCATAAGATTTTTAGCTTTTAAAAAACCTTTTTTGGATGGTTTTTTGGCAAAATGAAAATATGGAATATTTAAATCTTCAGATACTTTTTTTACTTTATCTATTTTGTTTGTATTTGAAACTATACAAAATTTTATATTTTGTTTCTTAAGCTCCTCTACCCATTCTTTTACTTTAACATCCATATTTCTATTATAATCTATTAATGTATTATCTATATCTAATATCAAACCTTTTATTTCGTGTTTTTCTAGTAATTCCCTTGTTATTGTAGTTACTCCTTTACAATATAAATCAGGATATAAAATCATTATCTCACCTCGTTTATTCATGAATTATATTACCAATATATTACTAATTTGTCAACTTAATTTGCGCAATCAAAAACAGCTTAATTTAGTAATTTTTTTAACAAAAATAAAAAAGTGTCATCATAATTGATGCACTTTTTTTGTTTATATATATTTATTTGCAAAATCTGTGTTTTCCTATTGTTCGTACATATGGTCTAGACCATATCCAACTATTGGTTGCAGTATTTGGATTAAAATAATATATTGATCCATATGAAGGATCCCATCCATTTAATGCATCTTGTGCTGCTTTTCTAGCAGTTGCATCAGGATTTAAATTAATTTGCCCATCTGATACTGCTGTAAAAGCTCCTGATTGATATATAACTCCAGAAATTGAATTTGGAAATGAACTACTTTTTACTCTATTTAAAACAACTGCTGCAATAGCTACTTGACCTTCATATATTTCACCTCTTGCTTCACCATAAACTAAATGTGCAAGCAAATTTAGATCTGAAGAGCTTGCAGAACTTCCAGATGAATTTGAAGAGCTCATTATTCCCATTGCATTTAATGTTTTTGTTCCTGCAATTCCATCTGCTACAAGTCCATTTTTTTGTTGAAATAACTTAACTGCATTCAATGTTTTCGTTCCAAATATACCATCGATTGCACCATTATAATATCCCCAACGTTTTAATTTAGTTTGAATAGTTGATACTTCATTTCCTGATGATCCATATTTTGATAAAGCAATACTACTATTTATTGAAAAAACTACATTTGCAACAAATAATAGTATTAATATAATTGCGATTATATAATATTTTTTTCGTTTATTTTTCAAAATCGATTTCATAAAAAATCACCCCATTTGTTTTTATAATTTCCAAATGGAGTAATTTTATTCAATTATTAAATTTATATATATTTTTTTCTAATTTTATTGCACTATTTTTTAGAATAAACCTACAATTTTTCCATTATTATCTATATCTATTTTTTCAGCTGCAGGTATCTTTGGAAGTCCTGGCATTGTTATAACATTTCCAGTAAATACTACTAAAAATCCAGCTCCAGATTTTATCTCAACATCTCTTACAGTTATATCAAAAGGTTGATCACAAAGTAAATTTTTAGCATCATCTGATAATGAAAATTGTGTTTTTGAAATACATACTGGTATATTAGTATAACCCATTTTTTCAAACTTAGCTATTTTTTCAATCGCTAATTCACTATATTTTACACTAGTTGCACCATATACTTTTTTACAAACTTTTTCTATTTTTGTTTTAAAATCATCTTCCAAATCATATGAATATGTCATATTTGAATTATCTTCTGCTAATTTAACTATTTTATTGGCTAAATCTATTGCTCCTGCACTTCCCTTTCCCCAACATTCTGTTAAGCTCATTTCAACACCTTTTTGTGCTAGAATTTTTTCTAATGCCTTTATTTCATTTTCTGTATCCATGTTGAATCTATTAATTGCAACAACAACTTTTCTATTATAAATATTTTGTATATTATCTATATGCTTTAATAAATTTTCAGATCCTTTTTCCAAATATTCAATATTTTCTTTTTCAATTTCTTTGATATCCATTCCACCATGATATTTTAAAGCCTTAATTGTAGCTACTATAACTACTACATTTGGTTGTATCCCTGCTATTCTTGTTTTAATATCTAAGAATTTTTCTGCTCCCAAATCTGCGCCGAATCCAGCCTCTGTTACAACATAATCTCCAAGCTTTAGTCCAAGCTTAGTTGCAATAATACTATTGCAACCATGTGCAATATTTGCAAATGGACCACCATGTATTATAACTGGATTATTTTCTAAAGTTTGAACTAAATTTGGTTTAATAGCATCTTTTAATAAAACAGTCATTGCACCTTCTGCATTCAAATCTTTTGCAGTAATTTTTTCATCTTTCTCATTATAACCTACTACAATTTTAGAAATTCTATATTTTAAATCTTCTAAATCTTTTGATAGACAAACAATTGCCATAATTTCAGATGCAACAGAAATATCGAATCCATCCATTCTTTCTTTTGTATTTTTTTCTCCTGATAATCCAGTATTAATTTTTCTTAATTGTCTATCATTTAAATCCATACATCTTTTCCAAGTAACAGTTTTAAAATTTAATTCATTTCCATAATAAATATGATTATCAATCATGGCAGATAATAAATTATTTGCTGCAGTAATTGCATGTATATCACCTGTAAAGTGTAAATTTATATCTTCCATTGGAAGTACTTGAGCATATCCACCTCCAGTTGCTCCACCTTTAACTCCAAAAACGGGACCTAGTGAAGGCTCTCTTAAAACTCCTATTGTTTTCTTTCCTATTTTATTTAAAGCATCTGCAATACCTATACTTACTGTAGTTTTTCCTTCTCCTAATGGAGTTGGGTTTATCGCTGTAACTAATATCAATTTACCATTTTTTTTATTTTTTAAATCATTATTTATGTCTAAATCAATTTTGGCTTTATATTTTCCGTATTGCTCTAAATAATCCTCAGAAATTCCAGCTTTTATAGCTATATCTTTTATATGCAATTTTTGTGCTTTTTGTGCTATTTCAATATCTCCCATAATACTTCCTCCTATGCAGATTTTATTTATTACATTCTATATTCAAATTAAAAATTTTTCCACTATTTTATTAAAATTTTTTAATAATTTTTTATTAATAATAAAAAAGCACCAAAAAAGCTATAATTAATTTTTTATGCTTTCCTGATACTTTATTATATTACATTATATTATTAATCCAACTACTATTCCTATTAATGCTCCAACTAAAACTTGCATAGGAGTATGTCCTAAAACTTCTACTAATTTTTCTTGAACTTGAACCCCTGTCAAACCTGGTGTTTGAACTATTTTATTAAGTAATTTAGCTTGTTTTCCTGCTGCTCTTCTAACTCCGGCCGCATCATACATAACAACTGCAGCAAAAACTACCGATAATGCAAAAATCGGAGAATCTGCGCCATATTCTCTTGAAATCATTGCTGCTAGTGCAGTTACTACGGCAGAATGAGAGCTTGGCATTCCACCAGCTCCAAGTATTCTTTTAAAATTAAATTGTTTAGTTTTTATCAAATCATATGTTACCTTAAATGCTTGTATGAAAAACCATACTGCAAACGGAACTATTATAAACTTATATTGTTGAAAAAATTTTATCATTTTTATCACCTGCTACTCTCTATTTAACTTCACTAGTTTCAAATTTTTCTTCTGCAAAATTATCATTTCCATCATTAATTAAAATAGTAATTCTTTTCTCTGCATTTTCTAATATTTCACTGCATTTTTTTGATAATTTCATTCCTTCTTCAAATTTTTCAACTGCCTTATCTAAATCTAAATCATTTTTTTCTAATTGATCCGCAATTTCTTCTAATTTTTTCATTGCCTCTTCAAAATTCATGTCTTTTTCGCTCATCGACTAACCTCTCTATCTATTTAGAAATTTTACCTGTTTTTGGATTTACTGTATACCAAGCTAATTCACTAGTAGTATTAGAATCTCTTACAACAATTTCGTAATTTCCATTTCCACTTATATTCTCAATTTTAAAATATACTCCATCAGTTGTTCCCCAATCATCTTTAACTAACTTTAAAGCTTTTTCTTCATCTGATAAAGTTTGTATTTCTGTATCATTTATATTATTTTCATTACCATTATTATTTTTTTCTGTTATTACATTATTGTTATTTTCAATTTTATTGTTTACTTGATTTTCTATTACATTATTTTTTGTTATATTATTTTCAATTTTGTTCATTGGGCTAACTTGCTCTTTATCATTTTTTTTATCAAAATTAAAAATATATGTATACCCTAAAAATCCGGGCTATACCTAAAATCATTAATATTAATACTATAATCATATATTTTGCACTTTTACTCATCTTATCTCCTTTGTATCCTCCTTTACATTATTTTTGCTTTTGCATTTCCATCAATTAGTTTTACGCTTACTTCATCACCTTTTTTTAGCTCTTTAACAGTTTTTACAATTTTGTTATCTTTTTCTATCAAAGAATATCCCCTAGTTAATGTTTTAAGAGGACTTAATGTATCTAGTTTTGTTATAAGCTCAACCATTTTTGTTTTATTTATTTGTATTTTATTATTTATAGCAATTTGCATATTCTTATTTATTTTATCTAATTGTAAATATCTTTCTTGTACATTTTGTAGTGGATTACTAAATACCCTATTCGTCATACATTTTTCGTAGCGTAATTTCATTATTTCTATTTTTTTCTTTAATGCATTCTTATATCTTAAATTATAATTGTCTAATTTTAAAATAATATCAGATATATTTGGAACTGCAAGCTCTGCTGCTGCTGAAGGCGTTGGAGCTCTTAAATCTGCTACAAAATCAGATATTGAAAAATCAGTTTCATGTCCAACTGCTGAAATTATAGGTAATTCAGATTCAAAAATTGCTCTTGCTACAATTTCTTCATTAAATGGCCATAGATCTTCTAATGAACCTCCACCTCTTGCCAAAATTATTACATCTGCTAACTTTTGCTCATTCATTATTTTTATTGCTTTAGCTATTTTTATCGCTGCCCCTTCTCCTTGAACAGGTACTGGCAACAATTTAATATTTACATTTGGATTTCTTCTTGTTGAAACATTTATAATATCTCTTATTACAGCTCCTGTATTAGATGTTAGTACTCCTATACATTTCGGCATTTTTGGTATTGCTTTTTTATATTTTGGATCAAATAATCCTTCTTGCTCTAATTTTGCCTTAAGCTCTTCATATGCCACATGCAAACTTCCAAGTCCATCTTCTTGCATTGCTTTACAATATATTTGGTAAACACCATCTCTTTCAAAAACAGAAACAGTACCTAGAATAATAACTTTCATACCATCTCTTGGTACAAAATTTAGATTTGCTGTATATGACTTAAACATAATACACTTAATTAAAGAATTCTCATCTTTTAAAGTAAAATACATATGCCCTGTATAATGATGTTTAAAATTAGAAATTTCACCTTTTATTAATACATTATTTAAATATTCATCTTTATTAAATTTATCTTTTATGTACAGGTTTAGCTCTGTAACTGTAATTGGACTATATTCCATCTATAAACCTCTTCCTATTCTGTGATATTGTTATCCTTTACAACACTAGCTAATATTCCATTAATAAATGAAGCTGAAGTTTCTTCTCCATATTTTTTTGCTAATTCAACAGCTTCGTTTATAGAAATTTTGTATGGTAATTTATTATAAATAATTTCATAAATAGCAATTTTTAAAATTGTCATATTTATTTTTGAAACACGCTCTATATTCCAGCCTGATTTCAAATTTTTAGCAATCTCTTCTTTTAAATTTTCTTCTAAACTTATTATTTTAAGTACATTATTTTTAATGCTTTCTTTATCTTTTTCAGATAATTCAGTATCTTCTAAATAAATATTAATTTGATCTTCATTTTCACATTTTTGAACTTCTAAACTATAAATTAATTTGAATATTTCTTCTCTTATCTTTGACTTATTCATAAAAATTACATTCCCTTCTACATTTTGTCTATTAAGTTCTTTAGTTTTTCTTTTACAGTTTCTTTATTCTTTTGAATATAATTTCCTGACCATGCACCTAAAACTATAATAATTATCGCTATTATAAATCTATACAAACTAGTACATGCTAAAATAAGAGCTATAATTCCACCTATTATCATACCACCATATTTGTGAAAAAAATTTTTGAACTCGTCCATTGTAAATTACCTCCACTTTAATTCTCTGTTTTATTTTCTACTTCTATTAAGTTAGCTTGCTCATTTTCTGATTTTTTTTCTTCTAATTTAGCTTTTTCTTTTTGTTCGATTTTTTCTTGTTTTTCTATTGTTTTCTCATCACTATCAATTTTAATATTAACTTGCTTTACTTCTAAATCAAAGTTTTCTTTTATTTGATCTTTAATTTTCATTTGTAATCCTACAGTTAAATCTCTAACATTTTGAGTAGAGCCTAATAAAACTGCTATGTATATGCTTAAATAATTTGCTGGATCTATATCAACTGTAACATTAATATTATTTACCAATTCCATTGATTGTTTTATTATTCCTTTTACTGCATTTTCTATAGCATTTTTTGATATCAATAATTTTCCTGAATCATTTTCAAGTAAAATATCATTTGCTGTAGCCTTTTTTATCTCTTTTCTTTTTCTAAAAAATAAACATCTTATAGATAATAATATAAATACTACAGAAATTAATAATGCTATTATAACTAATGCTGTATCTGATAATACATAATCTATACAATTTTTAATATTATCAACTGATATAATATTAAATAATATTAAACAGATTGTTATTGAAATTATTAACATTAGTAATGAATATAAAATTAAAACAAATTTTTCTAAAATTTTCATAAAAAAATTCATTCCCCGCTTTCTAAAATATATAATTCTAACATTAACTAAAAAACTATCAGACATATAAAAACTAAATTGAGCTTTCAAGCCCAATTTAGTTAATAAATTACTCTGTTACTTCCTTTCTCTCTGTATTAGTATTTACTCCTTGAACATGAACGTTAACTTCAGTTACTTTTAAGCCTGTCATTGTTTCAACAGATTTTTTAACTTTTGTTTGAATTTCAAAAGCTATTTCTGGTATTCTAACTCCATATTCAACTATAATATTAACATCAATTTTTGCATCTTTTTCAGTTACAACAACTTTTATTCCTTTAGCAAGGTTTTTCTTTCCGCTCAATACTTCGCTGATTCCACCTGCAAAACCACCAGACATTTCATAAACACCTTTTATTTCTGAAACAGCTTTTCCCGCAATAACAGCAACAACTTCATCAGCAATTCTTAATTTATTATTATTATCTCCATCATTAACGACCATTTCGTTTGATTGAACATTCATCATTTCATTATTGTTCTCATTCTCCATAAAAAATACCTCCTACTGATATATTTTGCACTATAAGTATATCAATTTATACTAAATATTACAAGCTTTTATTTACATTTTTTGTAAACATCCTTTTTATACAAACTCTTCCCAAACTATATTAGCAAAATCGATTCCTTTATTAGTTAAATATATTTTTTCATTATCAAAATATATTAATTTTTCTTTTTGCAATTTTTCTAATTGTTTTTTATATTTTTCTAATACATCTTGATGAAATATTTCTTTGAACTTTTTTACATTTACTCCGTCAATCATTCTTAACCCTAAAATCATATATTCATTCATTTTACTTTCAATATTTTGCACTTCATGAATTTCAACGTTTTTTTCGATTTCTTTATTTTCTAGATTCCTTATATATTTTTCTACATCACAAATGTTTGAATATCTTTTCATATTAAAGTAAGAATGGGCTGCTGCTCCAAATCCTATATATTCTTTTTGTTTCCAACAATCTGTATTATGCCTTGAATAATATCCTGCTTTAGAAAAATTAGATATTTCATATTGATTATACCCATTTTTCTTTAAATAATTCTTCACTAGCCAATACATATCTCGCTCTAAATTTTCATCTGGCAATACTAATTTTTGTTCATCAACTAAATCTTTTAATTTTGTATTTTCTTCTAATATTAAGGAATATACTGAAATATGCTCTGGATTTTTTCCAATAATTATATTTAAACTTTCTTGAACATTTTGTAGTGTTTGTGTTGGTAATCCTATCATTAAATCTACATTTATATTTTTAAATCCTACTGCTCTCGCAATTTCATATGTATGTTCAAAATCACTATATTTATGTATTCTTCCAATTAAACTTAATAATTTATCATTAGTAGATTGCAATCCTATACTTAATCTATTAATTCCTATCCTATAATAATATTTTAATTTTTCTGCATTTACAGTTCCTGGATTAACCTCTATTGTTATTTCTGCATTCTCATCTAATTTAAATTTATTTTTAATTTCATTTAATATTTCATTTATTTCTTCGTATTTTAAAATAGATGGAGTTCCTCCACCTATATAAATTGTTTTTACAATAATATTTTCATTTTCTTCAAAATTATGAATCTCTTTTAATAACGCACTTACATATTCATCTTCCAGATTGTGAATGGTATCATATGAACAAAAATCACAATAAAAACATTTCTTTTTGCAAAATGGAATATGTATGTATATACCAATTTCTCTCATTGCTTTCACCTAACTATTTTTTAATTCATCTGCAAATTTTGAAATAGCTGATAATCTATGGCTAATTCCTGATTTACTTATTGTATTTTCCATCAAAATTACTAATTCGGATAATGATGCTTCTGGATGTGCTAATCTTAAATTAGCTATATCTTGTAAGCTCTCTGATAATTCACCAAATTTTCGTTTTGCTTTAATATATTTTATATCATCAATCTGCTTTTGACCTGCTTGAAGGGTCTTTGAAAAATTAGCTGTTTCACAATTTACTAATCTATTTAAATTATTACTTGTATCTCTTATAACTCTAGTCTCTTCAAATTTTAAAACAGCATTATTTGCACCAATAAATGCTAAAAATTTTGAAATCTCTTCTCCTTCTTTTATATATATAACAAAAGAATTTTCTTTTTTTAATTTTTTAGTATTTATTGTATAAAATTTCAATATATCTGATACATAATTTAAATTTTCATCATTATCTAAATTTAGCTCTAAATGATATTTTTTATTTGGATTATTTACATATCCACTTCCTAAAAACACACCTCTAATTAATGATTTATCTAGATTTTCATCTCTATTAAAATTCTTTATATAAAAATTCTTTTTGTCAAAATTTAAATAATCTAATTCTATATTATGCTTATATTCTATATAAAAAGTCTTTCCTTTTATATCAATTTTATAATTTTCTATATTACAATTTTTTACAATTTTGGCAAATCTGTTAATGTTATAATCACTTTCTGTTGAAAACTTTACATTTTCATTATTTTTTACACAATTAGAGCTTAACAGATATCCGATGAATTCCATTTTTACTTGATCTTTTTTAGCTAAATTATTAATTTTACTAAGTTCCATTTTTACATCTGAAGAAAAAGACATACCTTACCCCCTTACTGTAGCTATGATTGCTCTATCATTATTTCCTAAATCTTTCTTTAAATAAATATTTTTATAGTTTTCTTGATTCAAAATTTTTTCTACACTTAACTTTTGATTGTACCCGATTTCTAAGAAAATTTTGCCTTCCGGTTTTAAAAATTTTATTGCTTCTTTTGCAATTATTCTATAAAACTTTAATCCATCTTTCCCACCATCTAATGCTATATGTGGTTCATTTTTTACTTGCATATCTAAGGTTCCTATAATATCTGTTTCTATATATGGAGGATTTGAAACTATAATATCAAAATTTTTTTCATCTATATTTTTAAACATATCTGATTCAAAAAATATAATTTTATTGTGAACACCATTTTTTTCTGAATTTAATTTAGCTATTTGGATTGCTTTTTCACTTATATCTGAAACAAAAACTTGTGAATTCGGTAAATATTTTGCTAAACTTATTCCTATTGCACCACTACCAGTACATAAATCTAATATTTTACACTTTTCATTTTTATATTGTTCAATAATCTCTTCTACTAAAATTTCTGTATCAGGTTGTGGTATTAATACATTTTCATCCACATAAAATTCTAATTTCATAAATTCTTGTTTATTTGTTATATATTGAATAGGAATACCACTTTTTAATTTCTCTATATATTTTTTAAATTCTTGGACTTTATAATCATCAATTTCATTTTCTAAATAAATAATTATTTTTTGTTTTTCTATCCCAAATACATATTCAATTAACATTTTTAAAATTATATCTGAATCTTCTATATTATGCTCTTTTAATATTATTTTTCCATAATCTAATACTTCTTTTAAAATCATATATTATTCTTCCTTTTTTATAAAAATAGGCATAAAAAAACCCCCACTTTAGCCGTTAAGTTTAGTGAAATTTTAAGGACCTGCTTTCACAGGTGGGTATCTTGTTAAATGCTCCTGGGCTTCTTAGTTTAACTAAGCTTGCACGCCACATTTAAAGGCAGATTCCCGTTTAATCCGCGTTGGTTCTAAAATTCCATTCTACACGTACTATGCAGGGATTTTCTTAATATATATTCTCTTTTGTTATTGATATATTATCATATTTTTTATTCAATTTCAAGTGTTTTTTATAAAAAATTCATATTCTCTTACTCTACCAAAGATCTTCCAATTTATACTCTTTTTCTAGTTTCTCATTAAGATATATTTTGGTTATTAAATCTAGCTCTTTTATAGATTCTTCTGGAATATCAAATGAAAAAATTTTTTTTGGCTCTGCCAATGAAACAAATTTTATTGCATCATATGTTGTAGGACTTATTGTAATTGCAGATTTATCAAATCTTCCACATTCTTCACACTTTACAGAATTGTCTTTAATGCTGAAAAACTTTATATTATTATCTTTTTCACAGATTCTACATTTGTTTATTTGAGGTTTAAACCCCATAATGCATAATAATCGCAATCTAAAAACAGATAATACTAAATTTAAATCCTTATCCGTTTCTGAAATAATATATAATGTATTTAACAATAACTGTAGCATTCTATATGTATTTTGATTTTCATCTGTTACATCATTTACAATTTTAGAAATATGTACTGCATATTTTAATTTATCTAAATCTGTTCTTATGTTATAAAAAACTTCTATTGTTTCGCATGAGTTTATCTTGTAACTGTTATTTCCTTTAAATATCATATAATCACCGAAACATAAATATTGCGTTCCAGCCATAAGGGAACTATTATTTCTTCTAGCTCCCTTCGCTGAACAGCCAATTTTTCCAAAAGGAGTTAGCATTGTAACCATTTTATCAAAATCGCCCATATTATTTTCCAATAATATTATCCCTTTTGTTTTCAAACTCCCCATAATTATTCACCTTATTGTTATTATCTATATCGTTTTTTACTATATTTTTTTCTATATTTTCAAATTGTAATAATTCTAAATACGTATTTATATCTCCTGTGTTTTTAAATGTATTCCATGCCATTTGTTTTATCATATGAATCATCTCCCTAATTGATATTCTAAATTATGCTTAATTTATATATCCATATCTTTTGCTTTTTTTATTTTTTTATACAATTATTTATTGTAGTTTAAACTTTTTTATAAGATTATCATTGTTTTGCCAATCTTCTTTAACTTTTACCCATACTTTCAAATTTATTTTCATGTCAAGCATTTTTTCTAAATCCATTCTTGCATATGAAGCTATTCTTTTTAACATATTACCATCTTTCCCAATAATTATTCCTTTATGAGAATTTCTTAAACAATATATTGTAGCTTCAACATCATAAATTGGCTCTCCTGATTTTGTTTCTCGCTCTTTCATCTTTTCTGTTTCAACATATATTCCATGAGGAACTTCATCATCCAATAATCTTAAAGCTTTTTCTCTGATTATTTCTTCAACTAATTGTCTTAATGTTTGATCTGTATATTCTTCTATATCATAATATGCAGGACCAACTTTTAAATGCTTACTAATTTCAGTTATAATTTCTTCTAGATTAATCTTCTTTTCGACTGAAACTGGAATAACTGCTTCAAAATTATACTCATTTTTATATAAATCTATTAATCTCGCAACTTCTTCTTTTTTAACAAGATCTATTTTATTAATTATTAATATTGTTTTCTTTTTTGATTCTTTTATTTTTTCTAATATTAATCTATCGCCTTTTCCAATATCCTTAGAAGTTGCTTCAATTACGAATAAAACTACATCTACATCTGAAACCACTCCAAAAGCTGTTTCAACCATTGTATTTCCTAATTTTGATTTTGGTTTATGAATACCTGGTGTATCTATAAAAATTATTTGCATATTCTCTCTATTCACAATTGCTTTAATTGCATTACGTGTTGTTTGAGGCTTATTAGCTATCGCTGCTACTTTTTCTTCAACTAAGCTATTCATTATGCTAGATTTTCCTACGTTAGTTCTTCCCATCATTGATACAAATCCGGATTTAAATTCTTCGCTCATATGCTCCCCTATCTTGTAATCTTTAACTTTTCTAATATATTTTCTTCTTTTGCTCTCATAACACTTTTTTCTTCATCATTCATATGATCATATCCCATCAAATGATAAAATCCATGAACAATCATATATGATAGCTCTCTTTCAAAACTATGCCCATATTCATCTGCTTGCTCTTTAACTCTATCTATAGAAACTATAATATCTCCAAGAACATCATGTACTATACTTTTTTTCTCATCTACCATTTTCTCAATTTCATTTTTTTCAAACATCGGAAAAGATAAAACATCAGTTTCTTTATCAATATCCCTATATTCTTTATTTATTTTTCTTATATATGATGGACAAGTTAATGTTACACTTACATATAGGTCAAGTTTGTCCAATTTTTCTTCTTTAAAACATTTTTGTAAAACTGTTTCAATTAATTTTTCATATTCAGGATTTTCTTCTGTGTCAATATAATTAATTTCAAGTATGTTATCCATTATTTTTTCTCACCCTTGCTTCTTCTCTTCTTCTTTTAACAAGAATTAAATCTTGTACATATATTCCATCATCTAATGTTGCACATTTATTTGGTAAATGTTTTAGTATACCAAATTCAACTAATTTTGATTTATACAATCTAATTATTTTGTCATATTTATTTTCATTTGATCTAACTTGCTCTAAATCATATTTTATAAATAAAATTTCTTTTTCATTATTTTGCTCTTTTTTATCAGTTATTTTTTCTAGCTCTTCATACTTTTTCCAAAACTCTCTATATTCATTTCGCTCTTTTGCATTATTCCAATATACTTTTGTTGATAAAACTCTTAAATTAAATTCATCTATTAATTTTAAAAGTAATTCATATGCTCTTTCTTTTTTCTTAACAATTCTAGTATCTACTACTAAGTTTCTAGCATCATTAAGTAACTTTGCATAACACTGTTCAGCAATTCCTAGAGGTAAACTATGTGTAAATAATCTTCTACTTAATCCTAATACAATCATATATTTTTCTATAACATCATTTTGGTCTAACTTTTTAGAATCTAATTTTTGATATGCTTCTAATTCATCTGCAATTTCTACATATACTTCTTTTGATGGATTTTTTTCGATTTTACTTGGTAATATTTTTTCAATATATTCATCAAGTATTGAAAAAATTTTATTATATACTTCATTTTTTTCAGAATCAGTTAAATTCTCTGCTAATTTTACTGAATACTGTTTAATTATACTTTTATATATTGATTCCATTTTATCTAAATAGAATTCACTGAACTTTTTAATTACTTTAGATTTACCAGAAATTTCAACCGCTTCATTATCAAGCTCTAATAGGAATTTTTGTTTTTTGTATTTATATTCATTGTAATCATTATCTTTTAAATGAATTACATTATAATACTTTGATAATGCATTTTTTTCAAATTCTGATGCAGTATTGTTTTTTACTTTTTTATAAATAGATTCAATTATATTTTTATCAATTGCATCTAAGTATAAAGAATATGATTCTTCATATTTTTTTAAATACATACCCTTTTTATCATTATTTTTTTCATTTGATATGTAATTTTCATAATTCTTTAAAACATTATTTCTTTTTATTGAAATTAAAACACTATTTAAACCTACTTTTCCCGGTATTAATAATTTGTTTAACGTATTTGTAATTTTAGAGAAAAACGTTTTTTCAGTATCATAAATCTTAAGGCTTTTTTCTTCCATTATACTCATCCTTTCATAATGTTAATTTTTCTTCTGTTCCAATATTTTCAAGTACTTCATATATCAATTCTACTTCTAAATATTCTTCACTTTCATTTGTATTTATATATTCATTAATAATATCTTTTCCATTTACCTTTTCATCTAATTTTTTTCTAGCTTCTTCTAATGCCTTATTTTTAATTTCTTCTTTATTGTATATTTTTTCTTCATTTTTAACTTCATAATTAGTGCTTTCTATTAAATTTATTGGTAAATAAAAATTGGAAGATATTTTTAACTTTTTTTCCGTTCTTATTGTATCATAAATTTCAAATTTTGAAAGCTTTTTATAGAAATTTATTACAAAATTATTTATTCCTAATGAATATTTTTTTTCATTGTTTCCAGTTCGAGTTTCAACTGTTTGTTTATAATACATTTTTACATTTTCTTTATACCATACTTTTCCTGTAACTTCACCTGTTGCATGAACATATCGTTTACCTGTATATTTTCCTTCTAAATATCCTGATATAAGAATACTTCCTTTTTTTACAATATCCCCTTCTTTTACTTGTAAAGTACCATTTTGAGAACTTGCTTTAACTATCATAGCGTCTTCTGTAGCTATAATATCACAATATTCATCCTTATTTATTATTTGAGGAGGACTATCCGATTCTACTATTTCTATTTTTACATTTGTTCCTGAAATTTTTATCCCAACCCAAGAAATATCATTTCTTTTCATTCTTATACTTTCTACTATTTGCTTTGCATCAATTTTCTTTTTTAACTTTCCTGTTTGTAAGCCATTCTCGTTTACTATTTGCATAATTTCTTGTTTGCTTATTTTTTCATTACCTATTATTTCAATATTCCATATGAATTTTGATAAAATTACTAACATAACTAACATACCTATTAATGCTATTGCAAATATTTTTCTTTTTTTGTATTTGTTTAATATAAATGGAATTCCTTTTTTTTGTTTTATCTTTATTTTACATTTGCTTTTTTTAGCAATTTTAGCTGTTTCTTTAAAGTCTCTAACTGGAACACTTACTTTTATTAAAGTTGTTTTTTCTCTTTTTAAATTTCCTAATTTTATGCCACTTTTTCTACATATATTTATAAACTTTTCGATATAAAATCCTTCTACAACTATATTTACATATCCAACTACAATATTTTGAATTCTTTGTAAATACAATTTTTCCTCCTATTCCTCAACTTTTTCAAAGTCAATGCTTTCAATTTGCCCTTCAATTACAATATCATCACTAGTCATTTCTTCCATTTTTAACCCAAATCCATTTATATTTATAATTCCTATACTAGTACTAATTCTTATAAAAAAATCTTGATATTCTAATATATTTTTATAATTTTCTATTAGTAATTTTGAAAAACCAGTATTTGTTAGTCTTGGAATTGTTGATGTTATTTCAACTGGTATTTCTAAAATTTTATTTAGCCTTGATAACTTATTTTTTCTCATATAACCTCTTATAAATTTTTACTAAAAAAAGAGCTTCTTTTTTTAGTTTTCTAACGCTCTTTCTTATCATTATTTTGTGAATTCATCTAAGCTCTTAAATTCATATCCATTATTTTTTATTTCTTTTATTACCGAATCTAAGATATTACAATTATCCTTTGAATTTGAATGTAATAAAATTATTGCTCCATTATGTACATTTTCTAAAATTTTTGACTTTCCGTATTCTTCTCTCCCTTGTTTATTTTCATCCCAATCATCATATGCTAATGACCACATAACTGTTTTATATCCTAATGAATTTGTATATGCTAATGTTCTTTCACTAAATTCACCTTTAGGTGGTCTTATATATTTCATTTCATAACCAAATTTTTCATAAATTGCAGTGTGCAATTTCATTACATCTTCTTTTACTGTATCTAAGCTAACTTCTGGCATACATTTATGATTAACTGTATGATTTCCTACTATGTTCCCATTGTCTATCATTTTCTTAACTAAATCGCTTTGTGTATTTAAATAATGCCCTGTTATAAAAAAAGTTGCTGTAACATCGTTTTGTTTCAAAACTTCTAAAATCTTCTCTGTGTACCCTGCTTCATATCCAGCATCAAAAGTTAAATATACATATTTTTGCTCTGGGTTTCCCATACATAATCCATCATACTTTTGCATTAATTCTTTATTTACTTTTCCTAAATCTGGTTGTTGATGATTATCTTCTCTTTTTATTCCCCAACCAATTTTCTTATTACTTAAATTAGAAAAATTTTCTACCGCTGTAGAGCTAGTTCTAATTGTATTAAAATTTCCATTTTCATATATACAAAATGTTAATGTCGCTATTATTGCTATTATTGACATTGAACTTATTAATAAAGATTTTTTTTTCATATTTCCCCCTTTAATTTTTATTTAATTTTATGAACAATATTTATATTTATTACTTTGATTTTTGAAAAAATATTTTTTAATAAACATTATATTTACAAATTAAAAATTTAAGTATATTATTGTCACAGGGGGAAATCTACTTTAATTAAATTACAAGTTATAATATTTAATTCGGAGGAAAATATGTTAAATTTTGTTATATGCGATGACAATGAAAACGCACTAAATAGATTCACTACAATGTTAGACCTTGTTTTTGTTAATAATGATTTAGATGGACACATTTCATTAGCCACCTCAGACGCTAATGAACTTTTTAATTTTATAAAAAGTACCAAACCTGATGTAGCAATACTTGATATTGATTTACGCTCTAATATCTCAGGACTTGATTTAGCTAATAAAATTCGTAAAATTAATAAAGATATTTATATTATATTTGCAACAGCACATCTAGAATATTTAATTTTAGCATACAAATGTAAAACCTTTGATTATTTACCCAAACCTATAACAATTGGTAATTTAGAATCAACTATTTTACGATTGTTTAACGATATTCAATCTAATACTGCAAATAAATTTATTAAAATACACAATAAAAAAACTTTTATAAAATCAGATTCTATCTGTTTTATAGAAAAAGAAAATACGAAATTAGTTTTTAGATCTGCTGATACAGAATATACTACATATTCTACTTTTAAGGATTTAGAAAAAAATTTGCCTTCGAATTTTGTTAGATGCCATAAATCTTATATTGTAAATGTTAATAATATTAAAAGTATTGATAATGACTCAATAACATTTACTAATAATACTTCTTTAGTTTGCTATATTGGGAAATCTTACAAGAAAAAATTTTTGGAGGTATTAAATTATGAACTTAACACAAATGATAATGACACAAAATGAAACTTTAATAACTATTTTAAATTGTATTTTCGCTTTTTTTGAAGCATTATACATCTTTCAATTTATGAAACAAATATTAGGAAAAAACTTGTCCAATATTAAAAAATGTTTGTATATATTGATAATAACTTTAACAAGTATTTTAACCAATATTTTAATTCCTAACTCTATTGGTGATATTGTTACACTATTTTGTTTAGTATTATGTACTATTGGTATATTTAAAGAAAACATAAAGACTACATTAAAAGGTATTATTTTCGTATATATGAGTATATTTGTATCTGGATTTTTAATTCAATTATTAGCTAATATCTATATTCCTCAAAATTCGATACTAAGCATACCCTTATATAGAATTATATTTTGGATTCCTGTATATTCAATATTATGGATTATTTATATTATATATAGAAAACGATTAAATATATTTCAAAGCCTAAAAAAAATTTCTAAAACACTTTTGACACTAAATTTGTTACTTGGAATATTTGCTATATTTTTACAAACATTTATTTTTTCATTTTATACAAATCTTTCATTACACATAAAACTGCTTATCTTTATTCCTCTATTATTATATTTTATAATAAGCATATATAGTTTATTTAGAACACAAAAATTGGAGCAAACCACTATTGAACTAGAAAATGAAAAATCATACAACAAAACCCTTATCTTATTGCATGATAATATTCGTGGCTTTAAGCATGATTTTAACAATATTGTTCAAGCACTTGGTGGATATATTTCATTAAATGATATGAATGGTTTAAAAGAATATTACAAACATTTATTAGAAGACTGTAAACAAACAAATAATTTGAATATCTTAAATCCTGAAACAATAAATAATCCTTCAATTTATAGTTTGTTAACTAATAAATATTATTTGGCTACAGAAAAAGGAATTAAAATGACTTTTAATATTTTTACAGATTTAAGTAAAATCAATTTCAATATTTATGAATTTACTAGAATACTTGGAATTTTACTTGATAATGCTATTGAAGCCTCTCAAGAAACTGAAGAAAAAATAATTAATATAGAATTTAAATCTGATTCAAAAAAACAATTATTTATTATATCTAATAGTTGTAAAGATTCAAATATTTCTACAACTAAAATATTTGAAAAAGGTTATTCAACAAAAGAGCGAAATTCTGGTATCGGTTTATGGAAAGTTCATACTATTTTATCAAAAAATACAAATGCCGATTTATTTACTACAGTTAATAATAATATGTTCACACAACAATTAGAAGTTTTTTATGTATAAAAATTTAAAAGATAGATTAAAAAATCTATCTTTTTTTTTACTTATTTTTCATCTTTTTTTATTAAACATTTTGGCATTTTAGGTTGATGTAATGTTACTAAAATTAAACTTCCACTATTTGCTGATCTCTTTGCACTATCTTCTGCAAGTTTTACTAATTTTTCTATCATAAGATCACCTCCTTATTAAATTTTTTATAAAAAATGCTATACCGCATTTTTATCTGTTTTTATATATTCTAAATATCCAAATTTTACATTAAACATTTTATACACCAATCTAGTAATTGTTATACTTTGGAATAAAACTCCTATAATGCATATGTTACTAATTATTCTATTTTTAATTATGATAGAGCCTAATAATGTCAATGTCACAATTATATATGAAGCTATTTTTTTAATTTTTCTATCTCTTTTTCTTAAAATTGGTACATAATCTGTATCAGCTGGTGCATATAACGTTATCATAGTTATTGAAAAAATATAAATTAAACATATAACAGCTATTTTGATATAAAAATTAGGGAAATATATTGCTTTACTTATTATTGCAGTTCCCATATACATAAAAGTTGTACCAATCATACATCCTATATGACTTTTTAAATGAACTCCTCCTGATGTAAATCTATACGTAGATATAACTATAATAGAAATAATCGTATGCTCTAATAATCCACATATCCAAGCAATTGCTAACAATATGAAAAACTTTGGAACTTCACCTATAATAAGTTCAAATCCATATCTTATAACTTCTGCTCTTTGATCATCTACTTCTGGCATTTTTAATTTCACCCTTTTCATAAGCTTATCGCAAATTTGCTCTACCATAAGTTCCACCTTCTTTCTGAAACAATAATATAATTAAAAAATACCAAAAGATTTTTATTGATATAAAAAGACAAAAAAAGAATATAAAAAATTCATTTTTTGAATTTCCTATATTCTTTTTGCATTTTCATATAATTAATTTTTATAAACAATCTTCTAAAATTTTCCAAGAGCCTATTTTCTCTGGATATAATTCAAATGTAAGCTCTTCTTTTGTTACTGGATGCACAATTTTCAAACTATATGCCCATAAACAAATTTGTTTGCCATGGCCTCTACCACCATATTTTTGATCACCATATATGCTATGATCTCTGCTAGATAATTGCACTCTAATCTGATGATGTCTACCAGTATGTAAATTTATTTTTGCAACCGATAAATTTAAATCTGGGTCATATTTAATAATTTCATAATCTAATTTTGCAAGTTTAGAATTCTTTGTGCCTTCTTTTACAACTTTACTCATATTCTTAGATTCATTTTTTAATAAATAATCTTCCATAGTACCTATTGTACTTTCAAATTTTCCATTAGCTATAACAAGATATTTCTTTTCAAATTGTTTACATCTAACCTCTTCACTTAATCTTGATGCAGCCTTAGAAGTTTTAGCAAAAACCATAACTCCACCAACTGGTCGATCCAATCTATGAACTAAACCTAAATAAACATTTCCAGGTTTATTATATTTTTCTTTTAAATAATCCTTAATAATTGTTAACATATCTAAATCTCCAGTTTTATCAGCTTGTGATGGTATATTAACAATTTTCTCTACAACTATAATATGATTATCCTCATATAAAACATTTAACTTCATATCTATTGCTCCTTAATTTCTTGTGGAAATGGGGACGGGTCTAAATTCCACAAAAGTGGAATTTAGAACCGTCCCCATTTCCACTATTTTGATTCCCATCTTCCATATATTCCACATGGTAATACTAGGTCTGATTTTTGCATTGGTATTCCTATTTCACCATTTGAAAATTTACCTTCTTTTTTAATATTTAATTTTAATATATTTTCTAATACCATACTTGATATTCCTGTTGTGTATGAATTTATTAAAAAGAATAATGGATTGTCACTTAGCACTTTTGAACATAGCTCTACTAATCCATATATATTTTCTTCAAATTTCCATACTTCCCCATTTGTTCCTCTTCCATAAGATGGTGGATCCATTATTATTGCATCATATTTATTACCTCTTCTTATTTCTCGATTTACAAATTTTACTACATCATCAATTAAATATCTTACTGGCCTATCTTCCAACCCTGATGCTTGTACATTTTCTTTTGCCCAAGATACCATTCCTTTTGAACTATCAACATGCGCTACTGAAGCTCCTGCTGATAAACATGCTACAGTTGCACCTCCTGTATAAGCAAATAAATTTAATACTTTGATTTCTCTTCCAGATTTTTTTATTTTTTCAATCATCCAATCCCAGTTAACTGCTTGCTCTGGAAATAATCCTGTATGCTTAAATCCCATTGGCTTTATATTGAATGTTAAATTTTTGTATTTTACTTGCCATGACTCTGGAACTTTTTTATTATATTTCCATTGACCACCGCCAGTATTGCTTCTTAAATATTCAGCATTTGCATTTTTCCATAGCTCTGGATAAGATTTTTCCTTCCAAATTATTTGTGGATCTGGTCTAGCCAAAATTACATCTTTCCATTTTTCTAATTTTATTCCATCTGCCATATCTAATATTTGATAATCTTTCCAATCATTAGCTAAATTCATATTACATCTCCTAATTCATTAATTTTATATATACAATGTTTTTATAATATCAATAAATTTTATTATTAAAATGTAATCAATGAAAAACACAATAGTTGATATAATTACAATAATAATAAAAATTTTATTACTTTTTTCTTTTATTGTTAATTCATTTCCTGAACTTTTTCTTATTTTTAATCTTGTTAGTGCTTTTAATATATAAGTCATTTTTATTCCTCCCGACTTATACTATTATATTCAGGCTTGTCCTATTTAGAACACTTTTTTATTATAACATTTTTTGAAATTTTTTCAAGCATTATTTGTATTATGTAGATTTGCAATTTGTTATTCTGCTAGTACAAAAACAAAAATTTCCCGACTTAGTATCAATCTAAATCGGGATTTTCATTTTATTTAATTATTTTGAAATTAAATCACATATTATATTACTAATTTCTGTTGGATTATCTATACTTAAACCTTCAATTAATTTGGCTTGTGCATATAAAATTTTAGCATAATCTTTTAATGCTTCTTTATCATTTTCAAATAGATTTTTCAATTTTTCTGCAATAGGATGATTTTCATTAATCTCTAATGATGTTTTTGCTTGAATTGTTCTATTATTTGGCAAAGCATTGATAACTTTTTGCATTTCTACAGAAATTGCTCCTTCAGTTGTCAAGCATACTGGATGCTCTTTTAATCTATTTGTAAAACAAACCTTTGCGACTTCAGGAATTGCTTCTTGCATTAATGATAACATATCTTTGCTATCTTCATTTAATTTTTCAATTTGCTCTTTTTCCTCTTTACTATCTAAATCTAAATTATTTGCAGAAACATTTGCAAATTCTTTTTCATCATACTTCATTAAAACTTGAAGAGCAAATTCATCAATTTCATCTGTTAAATATAAAATTTCATAACCTTTGCTTTTTACGCCCTCAACTTGTGGTAACATATCTATTTTTTCCACAACATCTCCACAAGCATAATAAATCTTATCTTGTCCTTCTTTCATTCTAGTTACATATTCTTTTAGTGTAACTAGTTTTTGCTCTGTAGATGAATAAAACATCAATAAATCTTTTAATTTATCTTTGTCCACACCAAAATTATTATAACAACCAAATTTTAATTGAACGCCAAAAGTTTTAAAAAATTTAACATATTCATCACGATTTTTATTTAGCATATCTTCTAATTCAGATTTAATCTTTTTCTCTATATTTTTAGCAATTGTTTTTAGTTGTCTATCTTGTTGCAAAATTTCTCTTGAAATATTTAAAGATAAATCTGGACTATCTACTAAACCTTTTGCAAAGCTAAAATAATCTGGTAATAAATCTTTACATTTTTCCATTATTAATACACCATTAGAATATAAAGCTAATCCTTTTTCATATTCTTTTGTATAAAAATCATAAGGAAGTTGTGATGGAATATATACCAACATATCATAATTTAAAGTTCCTTCCACTGTACTTTTAATTATCTTGGCTGGCTTTTCAAAATCTCCAAATCTTGTTTCATAAAAACTATTAAACTCCTCGTCTGTTACATCTGACTTTTTCTTTTTCCAGATTGGAACCATACTATTTAAAGTTTCTAATTCAACTTTATCTTCATATTCATTTTCTGTTCCTTCTTTAAGGGCGCTTTTTATAACATTCATTTGAATTGGGAATCTTATATAATCAGAATATTTTTTTACAATTCCTTTAATTTTAAATTCATTTAGATATTCAGAATATTTTTCATCTTCTTGGTCATCTTTAATATGTAAGATTATTGTTGTTCCATAATCATCTTTATCAGTTTCTTCTATTGTATATCCATCTGCACCTTTAGATGTCCACTTATATGCTTTCTCTTCCCCATATGCTTTGCTAATTACTTCAACTTCTTTAGCAACCATAAATGCAGAATAAAATCCAACACCAAATTGACCTATTATATCAACATCTTCTTTTTTCTCATTTTCATTTTTAAATGCAAATGAACCACTTTGAGCTATTGTTCCTAAATTATTTTCAAGCTCTTCCGCTGTCATTCCAATACCTTTGTCTTCTATTATTAATGCATTATTTTCCTTATCTATTTTTAATTTAATAATCAAATCTTCTTTATTAACATCAATTTTTTTATCTGTTAATGAACTATAATATAGCTTATCCATTGCATCACTTGCATTTGAAATTAGCTCTCTTAAAAATATCTCCCTATTTGTATAAATAGAATTAATCATTAAGTCTAATAATCTTTTTGACTCTGCCTTAAATTGTTTTGTTTCCATATATTACACCTCTTTCATAAAATATTTACAATGCGTATCATATACCCATTTTTTAGCAAAGTCAATACGTGAGTGCTAATAATTATATATTTTATATTTTTTGTATTATTTTTTTATTTCTGTTGATAATAAAAAGTGACTGTGATATATTTAAGTTGAAATTTTTTTAGGAACGTTGTTTATTAATTTTACGCTTACAACGTCCCCATTGATACTAAAAAGGAGGTTTCAATATGGAATTTAAACAATGGGAAAACTTTAATACAAATAGTGAATGGGCTTATGAAATTGATGTTCGTGATTTCATTCAATCAAACTACAAACCATACACAGGCGATGGTTCTTTTTTGGCCCCTGCCACAGAAAAAACTAAAAAATTATGGAATAAAGTTTTAGACTTATATGAAAAAGAAAGAAAAAACGGTGGTGTTTTGGATGCTGATGTAGCAACACCATCTTCAATAAATGCTTATGAAGCTGGATATATTGATAAAGATTTAGAAGAAATTGTTGGTCTTCAAACAGATGCACCTCTAAAAAGAGCTATTATGCCAAATGGTGGTATACGTATTGTTGAAAAATCTTGTGAAGCATATGGATTAAAAATTGACGAACAAACTTCAAAAATATACCATTCTTTAAGAAGAACTCATAATGATGGTGTATTTGCAGTTTATACTCCAGATATTAGAGCTGCAAGAAGCTCTCACCTTTTAACTGGTTTACCTGATGGATATGGACGTGGAAGAATAATTGGAGATTATAGACGTGTCGCTCTTTACGGTATCGATACACTTATAGAGTTTAAGAAAAAAGACTTAGAAACTTATAATCAAGATGAATTTACTTATGATGTTATAAGAGCTCGTGAAGAAATTTTTGACCAAATTCAAGCATTAGAAGATTTAAAGAAAATGGCTGCTAAATATGGTATTGATATTTCAGTTCCAGCAAAAGATACAAAAGAAGCTATACAATGGTTATATTTTGGATATTTGGGTGCTGTAAAAGATCAAAATGGTGCAGCAATGAGTATTGGTAGAAACTCTACCTTTTTAGATATCTATATGGAAAGAGATTTTGCTAAAGGAACTTTAACTGAAAGTGAAGCTCAAGAGCTAATGGATCATTTTATTATGAAATTAAGACTTGTACGCTTTTTACGCGCTCCTGAATATAATGAATTATTTAGTGGAGACCCTGTTTGGGTTACAGAAAGCATTGGTGGAATGGGTGTTGATGGTAGAACTTTAGTTACCAAAAATTCTTTTAGAGTTTTGCACACATTAAATAATTTAGGACCTGCACCTGAACCAAATTTAACTATTCTATGGTCTAAAAATTTACCAAAAGGCTTTAAAGATTTTTGTGCAAAAATTTCAATAGATACTTCTGCTATTCAATATGAAAACGATGATTTAATGAGAGCAACTCTTGGTGATGACTATGCTATAGCATGTTGTGTATCTGCAATGAAAATTGGAAAACAAATGCAATTCTTTGGTGCTAGAGCTAACTTAGCTAAAACTTTATTATATGCCATAAATGGTGGTGTTGATGAACTTTCTGGAAAACAAGTTGGTCCAAAATTAAGACCTATAACTTCTGAATATTTAAATTATGATGAAGTTATGGATAAATTCGATGATATGATGGAATATGTTGCTACTATTTATATAAAGGCTTTAAATGCTATTCATTATATGCATGATAAATATTCATACGAAGCTTTAGAAATGGCATTACATGATAAAACTATTATACGAACTATGGCTTGTGGAATTGCAGGACTTTCAGTTGTTGCCGATTCATTATCTGCTATAAAATATGCTAAAGTTAAAACTATTAGAAATGAAGCTGGACTTGTTGTAGATTATGAAATCGAAGGCGATTTTCCAAAATATGGAAACGATGATGATAGAGTTGATCAAATAGCTATAGATATTGTAAAAACTTTTGAAAGAAAACTACAAAAGCATCAAATTTATAGAGATGCAAAACCTACACTTTCAATATTAACAATAACTTCAAATGTTGTTTATGGAAAAAACACAGGAAATACTCCTGATGGCAGAAGAGCTGGTGTACCTTTCGGACCTGGAGCTAATCCTTTATATGGTAGAGATACAAATGGCGCCTTAGCTGTTATGAATACTATAGCTAAATTACCTTATAAATATGCTGAAGATGGTATTTCATATACATTCGCTATTACACCTGCAACTCTTGGAACAGATTCTGTAACAAAAATAAACAATTTAGTAAGTATGTTAGATGGTTACTTCATGCAAACTGGACATCATATAAATGTAAATATATTCAATCGAGAATTACTTGAAGATGCTATGGAACATCCTGAGAAATATCCTCAATTGACAATTCGAGTTTCTGGATATGCCGTTAATTTTGTAAAATTATCTAGAGAGCAACAATTAGATGTTATTAATAGAACTATTCATGAAAAAATTTAATATATATCTTTTAGGCGGATTACAATATCCGCCTACTTTTTTGCTTCAAACACAAAAAAACGGTAATTTACATCTTTCGATGCTCATTACCGTTTTACTTACAGGAAACAGCATAATACTACTATTATAAGTATTACAACACCTCCTGTAATTAGCCGTGCCAGTGCAAATGCCCAGTCAGGCTTTATCCCTTTTGATTTTAGCCAATCACTTAGGGATTTTTCTGTGGCAGCTCCTGCTGGTGCAAATAAGAACTTTGCTAAAGCCCATGCACCTCTTATAATTGCTCTTCCGAACAAAAACATAAGCAGGATTAATGCTAATGCAATATATGGCATAAAGAAAACCTCCTTTATTTTATTTGCCATTGAGTTAATTAATTATATCATTTTTAGTATTTTATGTCAATTTTATGTTAATTATTTACTTATTAAAATCTTCCACTTACCATTGTACATTTATTAGTTCTTGGATTAAAATAAGCCATAAAATATCCCCCATCTTTATTTATCCATTCATAAGTTAAACTAGAAGATGACTTCTTAATTAAATGTCCTTTTGCTCCAATTTTTTCTACTATTTGATCATATGTTATAGAATCTTTACTATTTAATGCTTTTTTAATTTCATCATACTTTGAAAAATCGACTTTATTATCCTTTAATGATGCAAACTTATCACTTATGTCAGCTGATATTTCACATTTTCCTGTATTATTTGAACCATATCTAGCTGTTAAAGTTTGTGTATCTGTAATATTCCAAGTATACACATTATTTTTTTCGTCTGCTAACTTTCCATCTGACCCAATAATTCTATTTATATCCTCTACACTATTTTCTGGACTTATTTTTTCCATATATTCAAATATTTTTAAAGAATCATCACCTTTGTTATTATTTTTTCCACAACCTGTTAAAGAAAATGCAGAGCTTATTATAATCAATAATACTGCAAAAATTTTTAATAAATTTTTAACCATTTTTTACCTCCTAATTTTTTAATGATTACATTATATAAAAAGAGCAGAAACTTTGCAATTAAAATTTCTGCTCTTCTTTTCATACTTATTGTAATTTGTAGTATTATTAATATCTTAATAATCATTTATTTTTATATATTCATAATTAAATAAACAATTATAAATACTGCTATTCCTGTAATAAATCCTTTAATTATTCTTTTAATTAATAGTTTTTTTGCATCATTTTCATCTAGTAATATTTTCAAATTTTCATCTGCTTTATTTTTATAATTATTCATTTCAATCATCTCCCCACTTAATAATTCATTTACA
>JAZUKV010000035.1:0-15190 GCA_045643465.1 Clostridia bacterium
TTTTTATAATAAAAAAAATAAGACACCATAAATTTATGTTAAAATAAAAATACAAAACCAAAATTTAACAAAAATATATGAGGTGTCTTATGAATAATATTTTAAACCAATTTAACGAAAAAGTCAGCAATTTAGTAAAAATTTATGTAGAAAATTTAATTTTCAGTAAAGGAATATCATCATTCACAGATGATTTAGTAGCAGAATTTGCCCATTTTGGTAGTGATTTAACACAATTTATAATTGAATATGCAATTATATCTAATTCTGCAAGATATTTATATGATGATACAGTTTCTAGCAATTCTATTTTAAATATATTTGATTTTGAACTAATACCAAGATATAATAAAACTATAGAAGGAAGCTTATGTATAAGCGAAAACGCATCTAATATAGGATTTTTTGTTGTACCAGATAAAGTAGTTGCAAATCAAACTTATACACACCATTATATGATAGGAAATTATATAAACAAAGATAAAGAAAAGCAGCAAATGCTTAATCAAAAAATATTTAATTTTGAATATAATACATCAACTTCGTTTACAAATAAAATAGAAATATGTGATAATAGTATAGGCATATCCGTATTAGCAACATTTATCGGATTATATATTGGAATCATCTTCTTAATTTCATCTGCAGCTATACTTGCATTAAAAGATTTATCAGATAGCTTAGATGATAAAGATAAATACAAAATATTGCGAAATATTGGAACAGATGAGAAAACAATAAACAAATCTATATTTAAACAAACTCTAATATTCTTCCTATTACCACTATCACTTGCATTTGTTCATACAATATTTGGAATAAAATCTTGTTTAATATTATTAGAAAGCATTGGAATACAAAATTTATCTAAAGCTATAATAACAACAGGAATAATATTAACTCTTATTTATGGTGGATATTTTATAATAACTTATCTATGTAATAAAAATATAATTAAAGAAAAAAATTAAATTTAAAAGAGCAATATTGATTTTTCAATATTTCTCTTTTTTTATTTTATTACTATGTCTAAATTACTAAAATTTTGTAACAACTCAATTCCGTAAAGAAATTATACTTGAAATATTTGGATTTTTATTATTTTTATGTTATAATTTATTGAAATTTATATTTTTGATAATACTATTTATATATTATCAATAGAAAGGAAATCTGCTTATGCAAAAAATACTTGGCTATATGAGAAAAGCTATTGAAGAATATAATATGATTGAAGACGGAGATAAAATTGCTGTTGCATTATCTGGTGGTAAAGATTCAACTACGCTTTTATTAGGTTTAAAAAATCTCCAAAGATTTTATCCTAAAAAATTTGATATAATCGGTGTAACTGTTAATCCTGGATTTGACGGTTTTGATACAACAGAGCTTGCTAAATTATGTGAAAAATTAGATATTAAATATATTGATGAAAAAACACAAATTAAAGAAATAGTTTTTGATGTGCGAAATGAAAAAAATCCATGTTCATTATGCGCAAATCTAAGAAGAGGTGTTTTAAATAGTGTAGCTATACGTGAAGGATGTAATAAAATTGCATTAGGTCATAATGAAGATGATGTTTTAGAAACATTTTTTTTAAATTTATTATATGGCGGATCTATTTCTACTTTTGCACCTAAAAGCTATATGGATAGATCTAAAATAACATTAATTAGACCTTTAATTTATGCCCCTGAAAAATATATAAGAAATTTTGCTAAAAAAAGTGAATTACCTATTTTGCCTAAGGTTTGTCCTAATGATGGTAATTCTAGAAGAGAAAAAATGAAAAATTTAATTTTCGATTTTCAAAAGGAAATACCAACTGTTAGAGCAAATTTGTATGGTGCAATTAAGCGTGGAAATTTAAAAGGTTGGGAAAAATCTATTTAATTTTCAATAAAAATATGATAGAATGTTAACCGTATAATAAAAAAGGAGTAAAAAATGTTAGAATTAAAAAATATATGTTTTAATAGAGATAATAAAGATATTCTAAAAAATATTAATTTAACAATTGATAATAATAAATTTATAGCTATTACTGGTCCAAATGGATCTGGGAAATCAACTCTAGCAAAAATTATAATGGGCATTGAAAAACCTGATAGTGGAAAAATTTTATTTAATGGCACAGATATTACAAATCATTCAATCGATGAAAGAGCTCGATTAGGTATAAGTTTTGCATTTCAGCAACCCGTAAGATTTAAAGGAATTACAGTATTTGATTTAATAAATCTATCTGCTGGAAATAATGTAAAAAAAGCTGATGCATGTGAAGTTCTTTCTAGTGTTGGACTTTGTGCAAAAGATTATATTGATAGAGATGTTAATAATTCATTATCTGGTGGAGAGCTAAAAAGAATTGAAATTGCCACTGTAGCAGTAAGAAAATCTAATTTAACTATTTTTGATGAACCTGAAGCTGGTATAGATTTATGGAGTTTTAAAAATTTGATAAAAGTTTTTGAAAAAATTAGTCAAGTCAATAATGGTGCAACTTTGATAATTTCTCATCAAGAAAGAATTTTAAATATTGCAGATCAAATTGTATTAATGAAAAATGGAGAAATTTCTGACATAGGTTCAAAAGATGAAATTATGAAAAAAGTTCTTACTGATGATAATCAAGTATGTTATAAAAGGAGGGAACTAGATGAATAATGATGATTTAAATTTACTTAAAGAAATCACTGGCTCTGAAAACCCTCAAGAGCATAAAGGTGCATATAATCTTAGAAAAAATGGGCAAGGAATTGAACGAAAATCTTCTCAATACACTACTATTAAATCAAAAGAAAATAAACCTGGAATTGATATTTTGGTAGCAGAAAATACACCTATGGATTTTATCGATATTCCGGTAATAATTACGGATAGTGGTATTACAGATGATGTTTATAATGATTTTTATATCGGAAAAAATGCTAATGTTACAATCATCGCAGGATGCGGAATCCATAACTGTGGGCACGATGATTCTACGCACAATGGAATTCATAGATTTTCCTTAGATGAAGGAGCTAAAGTTAAATATATTGAAAAACATTATGGTGAAGGTGACGGATCTGGTAAAAGAATCTTAAACCCTGTTACAGAAGTTTATTTAAAAGACGGTAGCACTATGGAAATGGAATCTGTACAAATTAAAGGTGTTGATTCTACTGTAAGAGCTACAAAAGGTCTATTAGATGCAAATACAAATTTTATTGTTTCTGAAAAAATTATGACACATGGAAAACAACTTGCTAAAACAGAATTTGATGTTACTTTAAATGGTGAAAATTCTAGCACCAAAGTAACTTCAAGATCTGTTGCCACAGAAAATTCTAATCAGCAATTTATATCTAGAGTTTCAGGAAATACTAAATGCTTTGCACATGTTGAATGTGATGCTATTATCATGGATTCTGCTTCTGTAAAAGCAACTCCAGAAATTACTGCAAATAATGTTGATGCTAATTTAATTCATGAAGCAGCTATTGGAAAAATAGCTGGAGAGCAATTAATAAAATTAATGTCTTTAGGCTTAACTGAAAAAGAAGCTGAACAAGAAATAATAAAAGGATTTTTAAAATAAAAAATAGCTTTATTAGAATTATATCTAATAAAGCTATTTTTTTATAATGGTCTTCTTCCACATTTTTTAACTACTAATTTAAAAAACATTGTATCTTCACTATTAATATAACCGTCATTATTAATGTCATATTTTGGATTATATGCTTGCTCATTTAAACCATTTTTTAACACTATATAATCAGTTTCATCAACTTTGTAATCACCATTTAAATCACATTTTATTATATTATCTGCTTCATTTAAATCATAATCTGCAGATGTACCTGCATAATATGATAATACTAGTGATGCATCTATTGCATCTACAACTCCATCTCCATTTACATCAGATCTACTCATTTGATCTCTTTCTTTATCTGTTAGCTCTTGGTTTGCACCATTTTTTGCATATAAAGTCAATATTAATGAAGCATCTCTTGCATCAATTATACCATCTGCATTTGCATCACCTTTTTTACTTCTTATTACAATTTCATAAGTGTTATAAATTTTATATGCATTTAATTTTCCAATTACGATATTGTTTAATTCAAAATTTACTAAATTTCCTGTTGACTTTTGTTTAACATTACCTTCACAACTTATATACATTTTTCCTGATGCAAATATATCAAATTGCGAATAATCTATTTTATACATTAATTTTGTAGATTCACTATCTGTTCCAAGACAAGTAGCATTTTTTATTTTTTCTCCTACTTTTACTTTTAGCTCAGGAGCTGTTTCTACAGTTATCGGTTTTGAAAAATAAATGTATATTTTTCTGTATGTATCATATTTTGCATATGTTATTTTTTCTATTTTTGCTTTAGCTTCTATTATTTCTACTTCAAAATTAAAAATTTTGCCTTCAAACTCTACGGCTATTTCGTTTTTGCCAATATTTTTATTATTAAAACCACTTATTTTTATATTGCTATCTGATAGCTCAATTGTTGAAGTAATACCACTATTATATTTTACAGTTATAGCTCCTCCAGTTAAATCTAGCTCTTCTTCTGATTGTATATACTGCTTTTTCAAAGGCTCCTTAAATGTTATTTCTTTAATATTTTTAGGTGTTGATCCTACATAATCTTTTGGATCTAGATTTGTTGTAGAATCTAAATAATAATAAATTCTATGTAATCCACTCCCCATATTTATTATTGTTTTTTCTTTAGAAGCTCTAATCTCAAAATGTAAATGCATATGCCCAGAATCACCAGAGCTTCCCATTGTTGCTATTTCTTGACCTACACTTACATGATCATTTCTTGATACTTTAAATGATCCACCTTTTAAATGTCCATATAAAAAGCATCTTCCTGTTGATGTTTCTTGTATTATTATGTAGTTTCCATATCCTCCACCATTTTTTAATCCATCACTTGTCATTCTTTGATTTTGCTCTGGATAATCTGTTCTTCCTGCTATTCCAATTCCGCCACGAATTTCTTCACAATATGTTGCGCTTGTTTCTATAACAGTACCTTCTACTACAGATACTACTTTATAACTATGACCGTACATTCCTGTTATATCCATTCCATAATGACTTTCACATTTTGCATAAAATGGTTGTTCATCTGGCCATAATTCATTATTTACTATATATTCTCTACCTGATTTTCCATCTTTATATGGACTTTGTCCTGCTGTTCCATAAAATTCATAATCCATATATGTTTCGTTAGCATTATTCCCACCTATAGGCCATATATAATTTGGAATTGTTGCAGCATCTACATTATTAATATTTTTAATAAAAATTATGCATACTACAAATAATATACTAACTAATATTTTTTCTTTTACTTTCATTTTACATCCTCCTGTAAAAAACTTTTGTTTCTAATAAATGCTCTTCTATTTTATCATTATTTGACTGTTTTGTCAATTTTATGTAAATCAAAATATTAGTATTGAAAATAATATTTTTTTTTATTATAATTAATTTATAATAATTGCTATATAATTTTTTAGGAGGCACATTATGGTTATAATTGGTTTATTATTTTCATTTGCTGGCTTACTTTTATTAATTACACAAATTCTAAAAAGCAAATCATTTACTGGTGTTACAGAAGCAACAATAGTTGATTTTAAAAAGAAACAAAGCACAGGTCCACATTATGCAGTAGTACTTTTTCCAATTTATAAATATTCTGTTGATGGAAAAGATTACGTAGTAGTATCTGGTTCAGGAAAAAGCTCTTGGAAATTAAAAATAGGAGATACTGTAAAATTACAATATAAACCTAACAATCCTAATTTTATTTATGTTCCAGACAATAAAGTCCCAATTTTAATTAGTACTGCTTTTATTTTAGGTGGAATTATTTATACTATACTTTATTTCTTTACTCATTAATCATACAAATAAAAACAGTGCATAAAGCACTGTTTTTATTTTACTTTTTCTGCAATTACAACCCATCTATACTGTTTATAATTTAGCGTAGCACATGTTATAAGCCGTAGTGTATCATTAAATTCTGTATTATCCAAAAATAATGATTTACCATCTTTGCAACTTATAATATCTGTATAAGTTTCAGTCATCTTTCCTTTCTCACTTTTCCGTACCTCATAATATGATGGTATACCATCATTTATAAGAATAATTGAATCCTTAACTTTTATTGAATCAATTACTGAAAATGAATTATAATTATGACCGAATATATCTATATTGTTTTCTGTAGAAAATATTCCTGCATCTTGAACAATATCATATTTGTCAATATTCTCTTGAGTTGCATCAGCTATAACTAATTCATAAACTTTTTCATCAATAACTATTGCATTATCAATGCCATCAAATTCGTTGGTTGTTGTCGTTTCAGAATTTTCATTTTTTTCTGTCGTAGTCGTTGTCGTCAATGTACTTACATCTTTTTTTTGCGTTATCGTTTTATTTTCTGCCGTTGTTGTGCATATATTTCTATTTTCAGTTACAAATTTTGCTTCTGAAACAATATACTCGTCTTCTTTCATACATGAAGACATCACACCAATAGACATGATTGTTAAAACAACTGCTAAAAAACATTTTTTCCGTAACATTTATTACGCCTCCAATAAAAAATATGTTTAAGTATACCATATCATTGAATTTCTGTCAAAAAACTATTACTTTTGATAATAAAAAAAGACTAGTTAAACTAGTCTTAAATGGTCGAGGTGACAGGGATCGAACCTGCGACCTCATGGTCCCAAACCACGCGCGCTACCAACTGCGCTACACCTCGATAATTTTATTTTTAAAAAGTACTTATTTAATATAACATATAAAACTTATAATTTCAAGTATTTTTCTATATTTTTTTTAACAAATTAATATTTCGTCAAGTGAAAAAGTAAAAGCGACTTTCAAAACACATAGTATATTTTAGTCTTACACCGTCTCTTAATGTACAACATAACGCAAATTTAGTATAATATATATGCAAATGTTTTTGGTAGAAATGGAGATTAATATGATTGAAAAAGCAAAAAAATTGACATTAAGCCAAAGAATAAAATTGGTACAAATGCCAAAAGAATAGCAGAATATGTAAAAAATCAATTGCAAGAAGATATGATGTATGATCAAATATCAATAAAAGAATATAAAGACCCGTTTAACGGGTCATAAGAGACGCATGCGTCGGGACAGCTATGAGCCTTTAGGCTCTGCTTGTAACATAGCCTTTTAGGCGTTATGAGTAAAATACCCCCGGCTTAGCCGGGGGATTTTTATTATTCTTTATTATCTAAAATTACTCCAAAACCTGTTGCTATTGGTCTTGTTTTATGCGCTCCTGTACTATCTATTGGATCATTTATTAATTTATAATTTTCTACCATTACACTTGAAGTTCCACCATCTAAAGCTGATGCATTATAAGCACCATATCTTTGCATAACTTCAATTAAATCATCCATATCTGCACCTTGTCTACCAACTTGGCGACCATCAACAACAAGCATTAATACTATACCATCTTTTCTTTGTCCAATTGCAGTTCTTGGCGCTGTTCCCCAGCCACCATTTCCAACAACTTTAGATGCTTCTCCATTTATAATTAAAAATGGTCCACATGTTACTGCATCCCTTATATTTCTTTTTTGTGCTTCTTCTGCAGTCATTCTTCCTAATACTAATTTATTATCTGTATCAAATCCAATAACTCCTCCTGCGCCTCCGTAAGCTTTGCTAGTTATTGTTTTTCCATTTGCAATTGTAACTCCTAGTGGAGAACCTCCAGTACTATTATGGTTTAAATCTTCAAATCCTCCTCCATTTATCGCTAACACTGCTTTATTATTTTCTGCCATTGTTGTTACATATTGGCCAGAAACATTTAATTTAGATGTAACTAATGTATGTATTTTTGAAGCATCATATACTACTGCTAAATATCCAGAATATCCTTTTCCTTTTACATCTATTATTTTATATTCAGGATGATTCTCATCTCTTTCTAGTACTGCTTTTTCATATTCATTAGCATATGTTATATTCTTCTTTGGCTCTTCTGGAGTTGTAGATATTAATGATGTATCTGTTGTACCAGAAACTTCTACTATTTTATTATTACTCATTACTTCTTCGATAGTTTCTGCATTATAAAACCATGTTGCCAAATATTGATGATGCATTGTTGTCATCGCTGTAGTAATATACCAATCTCTAAATTTTTTTATAGGACCATATAGTAAAAATAATCCGATTACAATTCCAATAATTCCTAAGCAAACAAGGACTTTCAGAATTTTAAATATTTTTTTTTCTTTTTTATCTCGTCTTCTACTATTATCTTTTTTTAAATGTTCTTCACCATTTATTTTACCTTTTGTTTCCCTAATTTCTACCTTCATTTTTTCTCCCTCGTATTAAATTTATAAATACCTTATAATTGTATATATATTTTTATTTTTTTTCAATAGTTACTAAAAAAATAGTAAATAAATTATAAAATTTATTTACTATTTTAATAATTATTTACATTTGATAAAAGGCTTTATATATTTTGTAAGCTGAGAAAATATCAAATTTACTAGTTACTTCATATGGTGCATGCATTGATAATACTGGTACTCCGCAATCTATTACATCCATTCCCTTGTTGGCTAAAATGTATGCTATTGTGCCTCCTCCACCAACATCTACTTTTCCAAGCTCTGCTATTTGATAAGAAATATCATTGCTTTCTAATATATTTCTTACATATGCAACAAATTCTGCATTAGCATCTGATGATCCTGATTTTCCTCTTCCCCCTGTATATTTATTTAATGCAATTCCTCTTCCTAAATATGATGCATTATTTTTTTCTGCAACAGAAGCAAAAGTTGGATCTAATCCAGCATCTACATCTGCTGATAACATTTTTGAATTACAATATACTTTATTAATTAAATTAGGTTTATTTATTTCCATTTTATTTAATATCTCTGATATAAATGTATCAAATACTTCTGATTGCATTCCTGTGTTTCCCATACTTCCAATTTCTTCTTTATCTGAAATTAAGCATACAGCAGTTGTTTTTGGATTTTCTATATTCATCAATGCTGTAAGAGATGTATATACGCAAACTTTATCATCTTGACCATACGCTGCAACCATACTTCCATCAAATCCTAAACTTCTTGCTTTAAATGCTGGAACTATTTCTAGCTCTGCACTTAAAAAGTCAGATTCAATAATTCCATATTTTTTATTTAATAAATTCATTATATTTAATTTAACTTTTTCACTTACATCTTTGTCATTATAAGGAATATTTCCAACTAATACATTAAGCTCTTCTCCTTTAATTCCTTCACTTAATTTTCTTTGCATTTGTTCTTGTGCTAAATGTGGTAATAAATCTGTTATAACAAAAATTGGATCAATCTCTTCTTCCCCTAAGTTTATTTCGATTTTTTCTCCACTTTTTTTAACTATTATTCCATGAATTGCTAATGGAATTGTTGTCCATTGATATTTTTTGATTCCACCATAATATTGAGTTTTAAAAAATGCGAAACCATCATCCTCATATAATGGATTTGGTTTTAAATCTAATCTTGGTGAATCTGCATGTGAGCCAATTACATTTATTCCGTTTTCTATATTTTCAAATCCAATAACTGCTAGGTATATACTTTTATCTCTGTTAATATAATAAACTTTATCTCCTGGTTTCACTTCATTCATATTATTGATATTCTTAAAACCATTTTTTTCTGCTATTTTTTTTGTTTCCCTAACTATTTCTCTTTCTGTTTTTCCATTATTTAAAAATTCCATATATGACTTGCAATAATCATATATTTCCATTTTTTCTTCATCGTTTAGTAATTCCCATCCATTTTTCTTTTTATTAAATAAATTATTTTGTAGCTCTGTACCTTCAGACATATATTTTTCTCCTTTCGTATTTATTTATGTTATAATTATATCATTAAAAACTTAGTTTTCAATATACTAATATTATTAATACAATTTTAATATTTATTCTTTACAGAAGTCGATTTTTGTAGTTTAATATTATATATTAGAAATAAAATGGAGATTGTTATGGAAAAATTAGAAAAAAATTTAAATGAACCTGTAATAGAAGATACAAATAAAGCTATTGCAGAAAAAACTAATACTTTAGAAAAAACTTTAGAAAAAGTTGATACACAAAAATCTATATCTGAAAAAGATGAATCAAATAAAGCTGCAAATATTAAACAAGACGTTTCTAATACTAAAACTTCGAAAAAAGAAACTAAGCCAAATGCTTTAACTTTACCTAAAAAAAATAAAAAGAAAAAAATAATATTATTTTCATTAATATTTATTTTAATCTTAGCTTTATTAGTACTTTCTACGATTTTTAGTATTATAACTGACAAATCTGATAAAATTATCTCAGGAATTTCAATTAATGGAATTGATATTTCAAATTTATCAAAATCAGATGCTTTAGTAAAATTAAAATCAGAGCTATCAACTGATTTAAATAAAAATATAACCTTAACTAAAGGTGAATATTCAACAATATTAAATACTGAATCACTTGAAGTTAGTTATGATTTTGAAAAATCTGTTGATGAAGCTTATAACATTGGTAGAAATGAAGGAAATATTTTTATAAACAATTATAAAATAATATCAACGTTAATCTTTAAAAAAACTATCACTCCTTCTATAAACTTAAATTCAGATTTACTTACTAAAAAGATTGAAGAAATAAATAATGAATTACCCGATAGAGTTATTAATGCTAATTATAAAATTGAAAATAATAATTTAATAATTGGAAATAGTTATAGTGGATATAAAATTAAAACTGATGATTTAACAAACAAAATATTTAATGCTATTTCAACAGATGTATCTTCAATAGAAATTCCTGTAGAAAAATTTGAAGCTACAAAACCAGACATTGAAGCAATTTATAAAGAAATATATAAAGCACCCGTTGATGCAACATTTACAACAAATCCTTATTCTGTTGTAAAAGAAGAAACTGGTTTAGACTTTGCCATATCAATTGATGAAGCTAAATCAATTTTAGCAGAGGAAAAAGATTCATATATAATTCCTTTAAAAACTTTAACACCAAATGTAACAACAAAAACATTACCTCAAGAAGCTTTTCCCGACTTGCTAGCTAGTTATTCTACATCATTTGCTACATCTAATTATAATAGATCAACAAATATTGCACTAGCTACAAATTCTGTTAATGGATATGTTTTAATGCCTGGCGAAACTTTTTCTTATAATTCAACTGTAGGTCAAAGAACGGCTGCAAGGGGTTATAAAGAAGCTGGTGTATATGTTAATGGTGAAGTAACTACTGGTATCGGTGGAGGAATTTGTCAAGTTTCTTCAACAATATATAATGCAGTTTTACTTTCTAATTTAGAAGTTACAGAAAGATTAAACCATACATTTATACCTTCATACGTACCTGCAGGTCAAGATGCAACAGTATCTTGGGGATATCCAGATTTTAAATTTAAAAATAATAGAAATTACCCTATAAAAATTGTAGCTTCTTCTGCAAACCGTACAATTTCAATTAATATTTATGGTTTAAAAACTGATGATGATTATACAGTAAAAATATCATCTAGTAGAGTTGCAACAATTCCTTTTAATACACAATATAAGGATGATCCAACATTGCCAAGTGGAACAACTAAAATAATTCAATCAGGCTCTAATGGCTGTAAAACTCAAACATATAAAATTTTATATAAAGATGGTGTAGAAATATCTAGAACATTAATAAATTCAGATACATATCAACCTCATAATCAAGTAATCGCTAGAGGTACTAAATTGGTAGCAGCTCCACCTTCAACAAATAACCAAACGCCTACGGATTCTGGAATTTCAATTTCAAATGTTCCAACTGAATAATAAAACTAAAAACAGAAAAAATATTTTCTGTTTTTTTTTATTTATGTATCTTTATTTATTGTAAAATAGTTTTTTTAATGATATAATTTGACAAATTGTTTAGGGGGTATTTACATGAAATTAGAGCAAAACGATTTATCTTTATTGTTTTCTTTCACAAGCATTCCAGATGTATTCTTTACAGAATACTTATCACAAATGCCTAGTGATGCTTTGAAAATTTATCTATATTTAGTTTTTTTAGCAAAATATAATAAAGATATAAAATTAAACGACTTATCAAAAAAATTAGAATTACCTTTAAAAACAATTCAAGAAAATATTAAATTTTTGGAGACAGATAATTTAATTGTAAAAAAGAATACTGGTTATTCAATAAAAAATGTTCAAGAATTGGAATTATATAAATTATATAATCCTAAAATTACTGTTTCCCCTGAAGAAATTGAAAAAATTGCTCAAAATAAATATAGAGCTAAAGCTATAGAAAATATAAATAATGAATTTTTCCAAGGAATAATGTCACCATCATGGTATAGTGACATTGATTTATGGTTTAAAAAATATTCTTTTGATGAAGAAGTTATGAATGCTTTATTTCGTTATTGTTATGAAAGATCTGCATTGCATAGAAACTATATTGAAAAAGTTGCTGCAAATTGGTCAGAAAATAATGTCAAAACATTTAACGATTTAGATAAATATTGGGATAAAAAAGAAAAATTATACACTTTGCAAAAAACAATTTCCAAAAAATTAGGAATTACTAGAAATCTATCAGAATATGAAGAAAGTTACATTGAAAAGTGGAATTTAGATTTTGGATATAATTTAGACATTATTGAAATAGCATTAAAAAAGACTACATCTAAATCTAATCCAAGTTTCAACTATGTTGATGCCTTATTAACAAGTTGGCATGATAGAAACTTAAAAACTCCAAATGATGTACAAAATTTCTTATTACAATCCAAAGAAAAAGAAAAAAATATAAAAACTTTAGAAAAAAATACAATCGGTTATTCAAACTATGATCAAAGAAACTATAATGATTTAAACCAATTTTATTCGAATTAATTTTCTATGAAAATATAATAGAAATGAGGTTTTTATTATGAATATTACAATTTTAAAATCATTATTAACAATATATGAAAATAAAAGAAATTTAAAAATTAAAGAAGCTGAAAATAGAAAAAATAAATTATATTCTGAGTATCCAAGATTTGAAGAAATCGATACAGAAATCAGCTCTTTGTCAATTTCAGCATCTAAAAATTTAATAGCATCTAACAGCTTTGAATGTTTAGATACTTTAAGAAAACAAATTGAAAAATTAAAAAATGAAAAAAAGGACTTACTAATTTCGATAACAAATGATGAAAATTATTTTAGTCCTATATATGATTGTCCTCTATGCAGTGATACTGGATATATAACAGATAATTATAATACAAAAATGTGCAATTGCTTAAAACAACAATTATTTGATATGGAATATAATAAATCTTCTACATTTAATCTTGAAAAAAATAAATTTGAAAACTTCTTATCCACATATTATTCAAATGTTGTGGATAAAGAACATTATAATTCAGATTTATCACCTAAAGAAAATATCGAAAAAATAAAATCTATATGTGAAGATTTTATAAATGATTTTGATAATCCCGAAAAAAATAATTTGTTGTTCACTGGAAATACGGGATTAGGAAAAACTTTCTTATCTGGATGCATTGCAAATGAATTATTAAAAAAAGGAAAAAATATATTATATCAAACAGCTTCCGTAATGTTGGATACAATTATTGATTATAGATTTGGAAAAACTGATGGATCTATTTATAATAGTTTACTTGATGTAGATTTATTAATTATTGATGATTTAGGCACTGAATGTATGAATAATATGAAATTTACTGAATTATTTAATATTATTAATACAAGATTACTTAACAAAAATAATAAAGTTACAAAAACAATTATTTCAACAAACTTGAATATTCAAAATTTGTATAAGAATTATGATGAACGTATTGTATCAAGACTTCTCGGTAACTATGATATTTGTAGATTTTTTGGAGAAGATATACGATTACAAAAAAAATTGAATCAACAAAAACATGAAAATTAAATAAAAAAAAACCTAAATATAAATTATTTAGGTTTTTTCATTTTTAATTATTATCTAGGTCTTCTGGTTCAATAATTTCAATGCTTACAACTTTTCCACCATCATTAGTTCTCATTAATGTTACTCCTTGTGTTGCTCTTCCTAAGACACTAATTTCATCGACTTTTAATCTAATAATAGTACCCTTATCTGTAATTAACATTGCATCTTCATCACCTTTAGCAATTCTTATTCCTACTATGTCACCAGTTTTTGGAGTTACTTTATATGTAATTACTCCTCTACCACCTCTATTTTGAACTCTGTATTCAGTTACTTCTGTTCTTTTTCCAAATCCATTTTCAGTTATTGCAAGTAATGTAGAATCTTTACTATTAATTATTGATTCCATTCCTATAACACAATCATTATCATCAAGTCTTATACCTATAACACCTTGTGCTGATCTTCCTACTGGTCTTACATCTTTTTCATCAAATGTTATACTTAAACCTTTTTTTGTTACTAATACAACATTATCTTCACCGTCAGTTAATCTTACATCAATTAATTCATCATCATCTTTTAATGTTATTGATAATAATCCTGTTTTTCTTGAAGAATCATATTCTGTTAATGGTGTTTTCTTAATTAAACCATTTCTTGTAGCCATTAATAAATATTTTCCATCTTCAAATGTTGTAATTGGAATTACTGCTGATATTTTTTCTCCATTATCTAATCTTAATAAATTAACAATCGCAGTTCCCTTTGCTGTTCTTCCAGCTTCTGGAATTTCATATCCTCTTAATCTATACAATTTTCCTTTATTACTAAAGAATAATATAGTATCATGAGTTGAAGCTGTAAATATTTGTTTTACAAAGTCTTCTTCTCTTGTAGAAATACCTGTAATTCCTTTTCCGCCTCTTCTTTGACTCTTATATGTGTCTATTGGCATTCTTTTAATATATCCAAAGTGTTTTAAAGCTATACCTGTTTTTTCTTCTTTATTTAAGTCTTCTAGTTCTAATTCTACTTCACCTGCTACTATTTTTGTTTTTCTGTCATCTCCAAACTTATCTCTCATTTCAACAAGTTCTTCTTTTATTACT